>SYEM01000265.1 GCA_005801385.1 Verrucomicrobiales bacterium
CCGTCAGATCGAGGCCAAGGCCCTCCGCAAGATGCGACACCCGACACGGCTGCGTCAGCTCCACGGGTTCCTCGAGGGCGAAGGAGCCCTGCTCTGACGGAACCGGAGAACCCGATCCAGTCGAACATCAACCCCCGCCCTTCCGGCGGGGTTTTTTTGTGGCGAGGCACTTCGGGAGTCCAGGCCTCGACAGCAACGCGCTCCGCACGGTTACTCTCCCCATTCCACCGACTCTTGCGGGAGGACCCGAAACATCGCGGAGAATGTCCTGCCGGGGTGGGCGCTCCCGCACCCAGCGATGCAGGGCGCAGCATCACCCACCCTCGAAGCCTCCGACTTGGCCGATAATCCAATTCAGGCCCCGGCCCATTTTCCTCTTGGCTCTTCGCCTGTCGGTCTTTGGTCTTGGACCCATGACCCGGTTACACCTCGTCGGACTGCTCCTTCTGGGACTGCTGCTGCCAACGGTCTCAGCGGCGCCCCCGGACTGGAGACCTCGGAGGGTGCCCGACGGGTCCAACGCTCCTTCTCTACCAACGCAGGGGGGCTTTGGCTGGTACCGCGCCTGGCTCCGGCCCCACGACAGCTTCTTCGCGCCGCATGAGCGGAACCTGTTCGCGGAGTCCGTGACGATCACCCTCCGCAACCTTGCCGACGCCCATGAGGTGTTCGTGAACGGACGCCGCATCGGGGGTGCCGGTGGCTTCCCCCCGGAGCCGAGGAGCGCCCGCGACGGCAACCATCGGCACAAGATCCCGCCGGGGCTGCTCGAGAAGGACCGCTGGAACGAGATCGCCATCCGGGCCCATTCCGCGGACGGCTTTGTGGGTTTCCAGACCGAGGCTCCGTTCGTGATGAACTATTTCGACGAATGCATCCTGGAGGGGGACTGGGAATGGTCCCCGGGGGATGGATCCGGGCGGACCGGTACCGCCCAGGTCGAGCGTCCCTCCGTGGCGGCGTTCGACCGGTATCACGAGTCCCACCGGATCCTCGGCGAAGCCGCTGAAACGGTCCCCGGACCTCGCCTACCCCATGCGGAATCCCTTGCCCGCCTCAGGACCGCCGAGGATCTCCAGGTCGACCTGCTCCTCCATGAACCCCTGGTCGCGCAACCCACCCATCTCAGCTTCGACATGCGAGGCCGGCTGTGGGTGACCGACTACCGCCAGTACCCCTACCCCGCCGGAGTCCAGGCCCTCAGCCGCGACAAATACTACCGCTCCACCTTCGACAAGACGCCTCCCCCTCCACCCCACCACACACCCGGACGGGACCGGGTGTCGATCCATGAGGACACGGATGGGGATGGGGCCTATGACCGACACACCGTGTTCGTCGATGGCCTCAACCTCGCCAATGCCGCACTCCCGGGCCACAACGGGGTTTGGATCCTCAACCCGCCCTACCTGCTGTTCTATCCCGATGCCGATGGGGATGACCGCCCGGACTCCACGCCGGTGGTGCACCTGGCAGGATTCGGGCTCGAGGACACCCACTCGGTCGCCAATGGTCTCGTCTGGGGACCGGACGGCTGGATCTATGGCGGCCAAGGCAGTACGACCACCTGCCGGGTGGTCCGACCCGGACTCGATCCTGCCGATCACCCCGGGGTCTATTTCGAGGGCTGCATGGTCTGGCGCTACCAGCCCGCGACACGCATCTACGAGATCTTCGCGGAGGGCAGCGGCAACGTGTTCGGACTCGAGGTCGACGGTGAAGGCCGACTCTTCAGCGGCCACAACGGACCGGAGACCCGCGGATGGCACTACCAACAGGGGGGCATCTACCTGAAGCAGGGGGTCGATCCGGGAAAGTTCGGTCCGCCTCGGAATCCCTACACCTTCGGCGAACTTCCCTGGTTGGCACCCGAAGCCCCCATCCAGCGGTTCACCCACTTCCTGTCACTGGTCGAGGGCACAGCACTTCCTCCAAACCGGAAGGGACAGATGATCTGGTTGGATCCCATCCACAGCCTGCTCCTCGCCTCAGAACGCACCCCACGGGGCTCCACCTACGGCACCCGGGATCTCGACACCCTCGTCACGAGCGGCGACGACGCGTTCCGTCCGGTCTTCGTGGTCAACGCCCCGGACGGATCCGTGTTCGTGGCAGACTTCTACGAGCACTACATCGCCCACGGACAGCACTACCAGGGGCAGATCGACCCCACCACCGGACGGATCTACCGCCTGCGGGGTCGAAAGGCGCGACTCGAACCTCCGGTGGACCTGACCCGCCTCGCCGCACCAGACCTGATCCAACTCTTCCGGCATCCGAACAAATGGCATCGACAGGCCGCGGTGCGGGCGCTCGTCCAGGTCCTCGCGAGACGCAAGGACCATGCCCTCACCCGACGCCTTCAGGACCTGCTCCGGGATCCCGGCGCTCCGGTCGAACTCCTCTGGACCCTGCATCAGGCAGGCGCACTGGATGCGGCCACGGCTCGACGGGCCCTCGGACATCCCAGTGCATTGATCCGGGAATGGACCGTCCGGTTCCTGGGCGATCCACGCCAGCTGCCCTCCGGAATCCTGCAGGCACTCAAGGACCAGATCGCGAAGGAACCGGATGTCCGGGTCCGCGCCCAGATGGCCTCCTCGGCACGACGTCTCCCGCTGGCCGACGCCCTGGTCTGCTTGCAGGGGCTGGTCTCCCACGACAGGGATGCCACAGACCCATGCCTTCCGCTGCTGTGCTGGTGGATCCTTGAGTCCCACATCCCAGAGGGCAGCAATGCGATTTTGGACCTCTTCACGGATTCCTCTCTCTGGGAACGCCTCCTTGTCCGGGACCACGTTCTGCCGCGGCTGATGCGGCGTTGGGCCTCCGGCAGTCGCCGGGAGGATCTCGAACGGTGCGGACGACTCCTGGGGTTGGCTCCATCCAGGACGGCGACGCTGCCCCTCATCCGGGGCCTCGAGGAGGCGCTCCGGGGACAGGCTCTCGACGGACTTCCCGAAACCCTGCTGAGCGCCATGGATACGGGCGGCATCACAGGGTTGGTCCTTAGGGTGCGTCGAAAGGATGCCGCGGCGATCGACGAAGCGCTGCGGCGGCTGCAGTCGTCGGGGCCGCTGGCTGAACGGATCCCACTGGTCCGCGCCCTCGGTGAGATCCGGGAACCCCGGACCCGTCCGTCCCTGCAGGACCTCGTGTTCGGATCGGATCCGTCGGAGCTCCGCCGAGCCGCCTGTGTCGCCTTGGGAGGATTCGACGACGCGTCGATAGGAACAGCGGTGACGGAGGCGCTGCCACGGTTGCCGGAAGACGTCCGGGTCGCCGCCCTCGGCATGCTGGGAAGCCGGCCGATATGGGCCCAGGCGCTCCTGGGTTCCATGGAGTCCAAGAAGACGCCTGTCTCCTTGATTCCCTCCGAGGTCGCTGATGCGCTCCGAAACCATCGGGATCCAGCGATCCGGTCCGAGGCCCGACGTCTTCTTCCCGAAGGAACCGGAGTCCATTCGAACCTCACCCCTGGTGATCTGGAGCGGATCCTCCACGGATCCCCGGGCAATCCCTACGCCGGCGAGCCGCTGTTCACCCAGCGTTGCGGAGCCTGTCACCGGCTCTTCTTCAAGGGGGGCCCGCTGGGGCCGGATCTCACGGCCTACCAGCGCGACAACCTCCGGACGTTGTTGCCCAGCATCCTGGATCCCAACACCGAGATCCGGGAGGGCTACGCGGCTGCCGAAGTCTCGCTGAAGGATGGTCGGGTGCTGCAGGGCATCCTGCGGGACAGCGACGGACAGGTCGTGGTGCTGCGGGGGCTGGACGGACAGGATCTGACGCTGCGGATGTCGGAGGTGGAGTCAGTCCAGCCTCTCGGAAGGAGTCTGATGCCGGAGGGGCTTTTGGACGGGCTGACCGACACCCAGCTCCGGGACTTCTTCGCCTATCTGCAACGCTCCCAGCCCTTCACCCGCTGAGACATCCTGTGGTGTCGAGCGGGTGGATGTCCTTGGGTGAATGGGGTCCCTCCCGTCCCCATCTCGATCCGCCATGCGTCATGCACCCGTGAAGGGGGACGGGGTCGTCTGTAGCGTCAGTGGATCCCAGGCCCGCCAACCCGTTCGCTCCACCCTCGCGGATCAGATGGGGACGCAACGGAGCGCGTCCCTACCTTGGATGGACGCTCCCGCGCCCAGTGCCGCAGGGCACTGCGGCACCCACCGATGGATGCCTTCGGCGTCCATCCAATAGCAGGCCCCGGGTCCCCTTCTCTCAACACTCAACTCCCCTTTCCTCCGCGTTACCGCGCGAGTCCCCTTCCCCTCCTCTGCCACATCACCGCGCCTTTTTCCCAATCGCCTTCAAGAACTCCTCGCCACTCGGGGCCGTCATGCGCAGCCGATGCCGTCTCATGATCCGCTCCGCCAGGATCACGAAGCTCACCGGATTCAGATCCGCTTCCAGTTCCGCATCCGTGAAGTCCGACAGCTTGCAGATCGGAAACACGAACCGAATCCCCATGTCCCCGATCCCTGTCTCCAAGCGGCTCGGACGCCACTGCGGATCCGGATCCGCCAACACCGCCAGGCTGAGGATCTGTCGCTTGAACCTCCGGAACAACGCCACGTGGTAGAAGAGCATCCGGGACGAGAACTCCGGGTCCACCGTGCTCTGCACCTCCACATGGATCAGGATCCAGCCAAGGCTCCCGTCCTTGAGATGCACCTCGGCCAGGATGTCGACAAACTGACGGGGCCGAGGGGAATCGCCCAGCATCTCCCGCAGCTCCTTGTCGAGGAAGCGGACTGGCTTGGACCCATCGATGATCCCGGCGACCGGGGGATAGAACCGGTCGAGACATTCCGGGAAGAACTCCTGGAAGGTCTCCTTCCAGATCGCATCGAAGTCCGGACGAGGGTGTTGCATCCCCCCAGTCTGGCAGGGGCGCGGGCCGATCCACCATCGCCAGATTTAGGGAGGAGAGCGGGCCTCACACGGTGACGCGGAGGCACGGCGGAAGACGGGGAGATCAAGAGCGCGGCGATGCCGGTAGGGCTGTGCTCCGTCACGGCCCCATCTCGATCCGCCACACGTGGCGCACCCGTGAAGGGAGACGGGATCGCCTGCAGCGTCAGAGGATCCCGACTGGGACACCAAATCGGTCAGTCCCTCGCGGACCAGATGGGGACGCAACGGAGCGCGTCCCGGAGTGCGCTTCCGCGCCCAGTGGTGCAGGGCACAGCATCACTCAACCCACCGCCCTCTGGGTCAGGCCCCCGCCGGAATGCAGTCAGCTTTCAGGTACGGTCGCAGCGGTTCCGGGATCGCAACGCTGCCGTCGGGCTGCTGATGGGTCTCGACGAGCGCCACAAACAGCCGGGCAAGCGCCGTGCCGGAACCGTTGAGGATGTGGGGGAACCGGTTCTCACCGGTCGAGGTCTTGTACCGGAGGTTCATGCGACGCGCCTGGAAGTCCTCCGTGTTGGAGCAGCTCGAGACCTCGAGGAAGCTCCCCTGTCCGGGAGCCCAGACCTCGATGTCATAGGTCTTCGACGAGGCGAATCCCATGTCGCCAGTGCAGAGGTTGATGACGCGGTAGTGGAGTCCCAGGAGCTGCAGGACCTTCTCGGCGTTGAGCACCATGGCCTCGAGCTCGGCGTAGCCGGTCTCCGGGGAGACCACCTTGATGAGCTCGACCTTGTCAAACTGGTGGACCCGGATCATGCCTCGGGTGCCGACCCCGGCAGCGCCGGCCTCCGCGCGGAAGCAGGGGGAATAGGCGCAATACCGGATGGGGAGCTGGGATTCGGCGAGGAGTTCCTCACGGTGAATGTTGGCCACGGGCGCCTCGGCGGTGGGCAGCAGGTACAGCTTGCCGAGGGTCGAGGCGTCGAGTCCCTCCTGGACGGCGTAGGCCTGGTCCCGGAATTTCGGAAACTGGCCGACACCCACCATGCAGTGTTCGCCGATGATGAACGGGGGGGCGACCTCGGAATAGCCATGCTCGTGGGTATGGAGATCGAGGAGGAAATTGATCAGGGCCCGCTCGAGTCGTGCCCCCCAGCCGGTGTAGAGGAGGAAGCCGGAGCCACTGAGCTTGGCGCCTCGGGCGAAATCGATCAGGCGGAGCCGTTCGCAGAGCTCGATGTGGTTGAGCGGCTTGAAGGCAAACTCCCGCGGGGCGCCATGGACCCGGATCTCAGGGTTGTCGGCGGCGTCCCGACCCAGGGCCACGCTGGCATGGGGAAGATTCGGGATCATGGCCATGATTCCATCCCGCTGCGCCTCGGCCTCGGCACTGAGCCGATCCAGCTCAACAATGCGATCCCCGATGGCCCGCGCCTCGGCCTTCCGGGCCTCGGCCTCGGCGATCTTCTTCTGACCCATCAGGGCGCCGATCTCCTTGGAGGCGCTGTTGCGCTGGGCCTTGAGCTGCTCGGCCTCGGTCAGGGCGGACCGACGGCGTTCGTCGAGGTCCAGGACCTCGGTCACCCGGGCGTCGTCCCCGCCATGACGTGTCGCAAGGCGTTCGCGGACCCAATCGGCCTTCTCACGGAGCAGCTTGATGTCGAGCATGACGGCGGAGCCTAGGGGACCCCCGTCGGGGGCGGAAGTTGAGAGTTGCCGACGCTTCCGGACTCCGCCTCATGACCCGTGGGTTTTGCAGTGCTGTGCAAAACGCGGTCGTGCCCCAGCGGCCAGCCTCTCCAGGCCCACTCCCGGGTTCCAGATCGTTCCGACCCCGCTACCGGTGGACTCACCCCTCGCAGGGTGGATGCTCGCGCACCCAGTGATGCAGGGCACTGCATCACCCACCCCCTCAGCAACTTCACCCGACTCACCCGCTCCAGCCTGCAGCACCCACCCCATGTTCCTTGCGTCGTGCTTGCACTGGGGTCGGCTCCACCCCTCAACCGGTGGGTTTTGCAGTGATCTGCAAAACCTGGCCGCTTCCCAGCGGCCAGCCTCCCCAGGGCCCACCCACTCCCGGGCCCCAGATCCACCCGGCCTCCGCCACAGCTAGACACCCCTCGCGGGGTGGGTGCTCCCGCACCCAGTGATGCAGGGGACTGCATCACCCACCCCCCTCAGCAACTTCACCGAACTCACCCGCTCCAGCTGCAGCACCCACCCCAAGTTCCTTGCGTCGTGCTTGCACTGGGGTCGGCTCCACCACAAAGCTCCCCAAACGCGATGGATCCTTCCCAGGGCAACCGCTTCCGTCTCGCCGGGCTCACACTGGCCGCACTCGGGGTGGTCTACGGCGACATCGGGACCAGCCCCCTGTATGCACTCCGTGAGTGCTTCAACGGACCGCATGGCCTCCCGCCCCAGCCCGGCAACGTCCTGGGTGTGCTCTCGCTCATCACCTGGGCCCTCGTTCTGATCATCTCGGTCAAGTACATCGGATTCGTCCTGAAGATGGACAACAAGGGAGAGGGGGGTGTGCTGGCCCTGCTCGCCCTCGCGTTCCCGGAACGGGGAGAGGAGACCGGGCGTGGCGTCGGCTGGACCTGCATGACCCTGCTCGGCCTGTTCGGGGCCACCCTGCTCTACGGTGACGGCATCATCACGCCTGCCATCACGGTGCTGGGCGCGGTCGAGGGACTTGAGGTCCTCACCCACAGGATGTCCCATCTGGTGATCCCCATCTCCCTCACCATCCTCTGGGGGCTCTTCGCGATCCAACGGGCCGGCACGGGCGTCATCGGAAAGCTGTTCGGACCGGTCATGGTGGCCTGGTTCACCGTCATCGCGGTCCTCGGCATCCGAGGAATCCTGAGGAATCCCTCCGTGCTCAGCGCATTCAGCCCCCTCCATGCCTTGGAACTCTTCCGGACGAACGGTTGGATGGGATTCGTGGTCCTCGGATCGGTTGTGTTGGTCGTGACCGGTGGGGAAGCGCTCTATGCGGACATGGGGCACTTCGGCGTGAAGCCGATCCGACACGCCTGGTTCGCCCTCGTGTTGCCGGCCCTGCTCCTGAACTACTACGGCCAGGGGGCCCTGGTGATGACGAATCCTGAGGCCGCTGCGAACCCCTTCTACAACCTGGCCCCCCGATGGATGCTCCTCCCGCTGGTGCTCCTGGCCTCCGCGGCCGCCGTGATCGCCTCCCCGGCCCTGATCAGCGGGGCATTCTCCCTGACCATGCAGGCCATCCAGCTGGGATACCTGCCCCGGATGGTGATCGAGCACACCAACGAACGGGAGCGCGGACAGATCTTCATCCCCCAGGTGAACTGGTTCCTCGCCCTCTGCTGCATTGCCCTGGTGCTCGGGTTCCGATCGTCCTCAAATCTTGCCGCCACCTATGGCGTGGCCGTGACCCTGACCATGCTCGTCACGACCCTGCTGCTCTTCGTGGCCGCCCAACGGGTCTGGGGCTGGAGCGTCTGGCGGGCCGGCGCCCTCTGCATCGCTCCGCTGCTGATCGAGCTGCCGATCTTCGGCGCCAACATGCTCAAGATCGCCGGTGGCGGCTGGTTCCCCCTGGTCATCGCGTCGATGCTCTTCGCGCTCATGACGACCTGGCGCCGGGGCCGCCGGATCCTCTGGGAACGGGTCCGTACCACCTCCCTTCCCATGCAGCAGTTCCTGGAGAGCATCGGACGTCGCGAACTGCCCCGGGTGTCCGGCACCGCGGTCTACCTCGCCGGCAATCCCGACGGCGTCCCGATCGCCCTCCTTCACAACCTGAAGCACAACAAGGTGCTCCATGAGCGGACCATTCTCCTCACCATCGTCGTGTCGGACCAGCCCCGGGCCGATAACGACAGCCGGATCACCGTGGGTGAGCTCGGCGACGGGTTCTGGCGTGTGAAGGTCAACTACGGGTTCATGGAGGAGCCGAACGTCCCCGAGGCGCTCCGCCGGTGTTCCGAGTTCGGTCTCAAGATCCGGGACACCGAGGTCTCGTATTTCCTGAGCCGTGAGACGATCATCCCGTCCTCCGCCCGTGGCATGCGCAGCTGGCGGAAACGCCTGTTCGCCGTGATGTCCAGGAATGCCCAGAGTGCGACCGGCTTCTTCAAGTTGCCCGCGAACCGGGTCGTCGAGCTGGGGATGCAGGTCGAAATCTGAACCGGCCGCGCAGTTTTTCCCCATTCCCCATTGCCGGGACCTCGACGGAGTCGCTATACCGCTGGGCGTTCCTTGAAACGTTCCGCCGCGTTCGGCGGAGCTCGAATTTCAATCACGACCGGAAGTGCGGGAACCCCGTGGGAATCGGGGACGGTAGCGCCACGGTATCGGGTTACAGACTCCTATGGCGACGCCCCCGTCGCCAGGACGCCACTGGAGATCCTCTCTGGGAAGGCGGGAGCGAGGTTGGAAGCCCGGAGTCCGGATATCGCGCCGGTCGTGCTCGTCACAGCAGCCCCATGCCCCTCACCCGGCGTGGGTCTGCCCGCTTCGCCGCATCAGCGAAGGACGAGACCCGTCCAGACCGCCTGTCTGCGGTCGTGGACCCGTCGGAAAGCAGCAACGCCTTCTTCCCGACGTCGACTCGGTCGGATCCAGGGTCCCCACCCCGGCACCGCCCCTGAGGTCTCGTGGACCCCATGCTTCCGCCCGGAACGGCGGAGGTGCCTGACAACCGAGATCCAGTGAAGTCCAACAGCCCTATCCAGCTCCCAAAATTCGCCGTCCTCGCCCTGCTCGCCCTCCTGGCGCTGTCGGGAGGCGTGCGCGCCCACGCACAGTTCGCCACCCGCGTGCTGCACTATCATCCGGGGACCAACAACACCACGGTCTACACCAATCCACCGGTCATCCTCGGGGAACCCAGCAGGGTGACCCCGGGTGAATGGGGCGGTCCCGTTACCCCCTTCTATCCCGCCTACCTGCCCTCCCAGCTGCTCAGCATCACCGGCGGTGGCTCGCTCACGCTCGAATTCGATCCCCCCATTCGGAACCTCCCTGGGAACCGGTTCGGATTCGACTTCCTCATCTTCGGTGGGACGGGATTCATGGTGACCAATGATCTGGATGCCGACTGGAACTACATCGGCATCCCCACCACCGACGGATCCCTCTTCGGGGTGGAACCGCTGACCGGACGGGTCCAGGTCAGCACGAACGGTGTCGACTTCATCACGCTGGATCCAAAGCGGATCCCCGGCCTCGGCGACGTATTCCCCACGGAGGGGACCGGTGATTTCCACCGTCCCGTGGACCATGCCTTCAACCCCACCCGCTTCGCCGGAATGACGCTCGAGCAGGTCCAGAAGGCCTACGACAGCGCCGGCGGTGGGGTGGGGTTCGACCTCGACTGGGCCCAGGACGCCTCCGGGAATCCCATCCCCCTCGCCTCGGTCTCCGTCGTCCGACTCGAGATCGACTCGGGCGAGGTCGAGCTGGATGCCTTCACCCTCGTGGCCACCGAGGCCCCGGCACCCGAGATCCGGCTCGACCCGCAGACCCGGGAAGTCGAGGTCACCGGCCAGCCGCACTGGACCTACACCCTCGAGGCGAGCGCGAACCTGGTGACCTGGACCCCGATCGGTGAGGCGGTTCCGGGAACCGGGACCCCTCTTCGACTGGCGGACGCCCGGACCGGGATCCTCGCCGGGCAGTTCTACCGCGTCGTGGCGACACCGGATTTCCGGCGGTGAATCCCCGAGTCGCCACCCCATGACCGCACCCCCCCCCACGGATCCCGATGGTCCGACGCCCTGTGGGATGGACCCTGCAAAGTGCCCGCTGTGCGGTAGTGCCAACGCCTGCCAGCAGGCCTCGTGCGATGCCTACAAGGGGCTGTGCTGGTGTGAACGGGTCACCTTCCCCGAGGAGCTGCTGCACCGCCTGCCCGACGAGGCCCGCGGTTGGGCATGCGTCTGCAGATCCTGCGTGATGAAGGCCCTCCAGGCGCGCCCGGATCCGCAGCTGAACCCGGACGACTACTACTGGGAACCCGGGACCGGTCGGATGGTCCTGACCGGGAAGTATCTCCTGAGACGGGGCTACTGCTGCGGGAACGGGTGTCGGCACTGCCCGTGGCCCCCAGCACCGGCGACGGGTCCCAGCGCGACGACTGTGATCCTCCTCCTCACGGGTCTGCTCTGGATCCTTGGGCTGGCGTCGACCCCCATCCAGGCGGCCACGTGGCGGGAGGACTTCACGCAGGACCCCATCCCACGGGGATGGACCTCGAGCGGCGAGACCAACCGGTTTGCCTGGAACGCCTCCGAGGGGCGGATGGAGGTCGCCTGGGACACCGCGTGTGCCCACAGCGTCTTCGCCCACCCCCTACCCCAGCCGGTCTCGGAGACTCAGGAATTCTCTCTAGCCTTCGACCTGCAGCTGACCCGCGCCGAAGGGGGGCTCCGCATGGGACGTCCCGGCGCGATGCAGGTGGCGGTCGGATTGCTGAACCTTCCCAGAGCAAGGGCGAACCGATACCTCCGCGGGGCCGGAAAGGCCTTCGAGATCCTGGAGTTCAACTGGTTTCCCGAGGGCTTCATCCCCGGCTACGGGACCGTGGAGCCTACGCTATCGACGATCACCTACGACACCCACGGCAAGGTGCTCGCCGACTTCGCCTTCCCCGTCACGCTCGAGGCCGGGCAGACCCACCGGGTGCGGGTCCGCCACGAGGCCAACCCTCGTCAGGTGGTGACCGAGGTCGAGGTCGAGGGACGGATCTTGGCCACGACCCGGATCGCAATCCCCGCCGGATTCGGGGGGTTCCAGCTGGATGCCCTCGCCCTGATTGTCTGGGACGAGCGCACCTCCTTCAGTGACTCCCTCAGCGCCGCGGGCTGGGTCGACAACATCGAGGTCGTTGTCCCGGACGCACCGGTCGGAACCCTCACCCTTCTCCCATCGGGTCGGGAGGTGGAGCTCCTGGGGCTCACCGGGTGGAGCTATCGACTCGAGGCCAGCCTGGACCTCCAGGCCTGGGAGACGGTGGACGGTCCGCGAACCGGCGACGGCGGGACGCTGAGGCTGATCGATTCCCGAAAGGCCCAGTTCCCGCAGCAGTTCTACCGGGTGCGGGCCGGACGCTGACCCGGCAGATCGGAATGCCGGCTCAGCGGCGTCGGGCCTTTTCAAGAACCTCAGCCAGGGTGACCTCCGCACCGCCGCGACGTTTGCTCTCATCGGCCGCCTCCATGAAGGCGAAGATCTCCAGCGTCTCCTCCGGGCTCACCGGAGCCACGCCCGTCCTGAGGAAGGGCACCACCGCGGCAATCAGCGGCGCATAGCCATCATAGGCACCCACCGGTGAGGACCCCTTCGTCCCCTCGGCACGCCCCTCATAGCCCTTGCCCTCGCGGAACGTTCCGCGACGCCCGCCCTTCCACGTCCCCACCACCTCGATCCCACCCTCCGGTGTGGTGCCCCGACGGACACTCACGCAGCCCGTGCCCATCACCGTGAACAGCGACTCCACCCCATGGACGCCGTACCAGAAGAGATCGGGATGATGCGATTCGATGTGGGCCGGACTGCTGGTCCAGGCATTGGTGACCGTGCCGATCGAGCCGTTCCGGACCGCCAGCGTGTTGGATGCAAACCGCAGCGACGAGGCGGTGAAGATCGGCACCTTCGCCGTCTCCGCCAGGCGGAAGATCTCGATGGCATCCGAGAGCGTGCCGGCGATCGGCTTGTCGATGTAGACCGGCTTCCCGGCGGCAATGACCGGTCGGACCTGCTCGAGATGGGGACGTCCATCCACGCTCTCCAGGAGCACCGCATCGACATTCCGGCAGAGCTCCGGGATGGAGTCGTGGATCCGGACGCCGTAGGTGTTCCGGAGGATCTTCGTATACTCCTCGACGCGCGACCAGCTCGACTCGATGTCCGGACTGCCTCCCTTGAACGCGGCGACCACGCGGGCGCCTTTCACATGATCCTTCGCCGCCGGGTTGTTGAGGATCTCGGTGAACGCCGTCACATGCGACGTGTCGAGGCCGATGAGGCCGAGCCGAAGGTCAGGATCCGCCATGGCAGAATAGAGGAGGGTGATGGCGATCAGGCTTCGCCGAAGGAGGTGGGGAATCACCCCGTCATTTCGTCCGCGGATCCCCCGGTGGCGCAAGCCGGATCTCAGCCCAAGGCGCGTGAGAACGGATCACGGCAGATCCCGCCACGGCGTGAAATTCAGCAGCTGGATCTCGTTGCGGGGACGCCCGGCCTTGAGGATTCCGACGTCCACCCAGGTGACACTCGCGTAGTCGACCTCGATGTGCTCGAACCAGCGCAGCGGCTGATGGAGGAGGTGGGACAGGATCCCGCGGATGACCCCGCCATGACAGAAGACCGCCACCGTGCGACCCGGCTGCTCGCGGACGATCTGGTCGATGCTCGCGTTGAGCCGGGACTTGAACCCGTGCAGCGACTCCGCACCCGTCACCCGCTCCTGCTCCAGATGGTCGAGCCAGTCGTAGGCCGACATGCCGAAACGGCTCTGGACCTCGTCCCAACCCAGTCCGGTCCAGTCCCCGAAGTCGATCTCCCGCAGTCCCGGCAGGATGACAGGCTCGCCCACGTGGTGGCGTCGGAACGGCTCATAGGTGAGCTGCACCCGGCGCATCGGGCTGGCGTAGACGGCATCGACCGGCTTCCGGGCCAACCACGATGACAGCCGGTCGGCCTGCTGATGGCCTTGGGGGGACAGCTCCATGTCGATCCGGCTGCCACCGAACATCCGATGGTATCGGGTCTCGACCTCGCCGTGGCGGATCAGGAACAGGGTCGTCTTCACGCGATGTGATTGCGGGCTTCCAGATCAGCCTGCGGTCGTTCCGATGGCCTGCCGCTGGAGGTCCATCAGCTGCGTGATGCCGAGTCCGCCCAGCCGCAGCAGCTCGCCCAGGTGATCCTGGCTGAACGTGGCCTCCTCGCCGCTGGCCTGGATCTCGATGAATTCCCCGGCGCCGTTCATGACAAGGTTCATGTCGACGGACGCCGCGCTGTCCTCGATGTAGTTGAGGTCCAGAACCGGCCGGCCCTCAACGACGCCCAGACTGACCGCAGCGAGCGGGCTTTTCAGAGGGGACTCGGTGAGCTTGCCCTCGGCCTTGAGCCGGGCAACAGCAAGGGAAAGCGCCACGTAGGCCCCGGTGATGCTCGCGGTCCGGGTGCCGCCATCGGCTTGCAGGACGTCGCAGTCGACCCAAAGGGTCCGGGGTCCGAGTTTGTCGAGGTCGACCACCGCACGGAGGGAACGTCCGATCAGGCGCTGGATCTCCTGGGAACGTCCATCCAGCTTGAGCTTCCCGATGTCGCGGGCCTTCCGGTCCAGGGTCGAATATGGAAGCATCGAGTATTCGGCGCTCATCCAGCCGCCCTCGACCTTCTTGGCCTTCATCCAGGGCGGGACGGACTCGTCCACCATCACGGCACAGATGACCCGCGTGTTGCCCCATTCGATGAGGGTCGAACCCGCGGCGTGGGGCGCGATGTGGTTCTGGAATCGGATCGGACGGAGCTGATCGGGAAGGCGTCCGTCGGGACGCGTCGGGGATTCGGAGGCCATGGGCCGGTGACGCTACGCCCGAGGGATCCAGCCCCTCAACCCCCAAACTGGAACCAAACCCACGGCGTGGAGGCCAGGAAGGCGAAAGGCAAAGGGCGAATGGGACCGACGCCGGACGGGAGGGGGCGGAGGAGCGACTCGGAGGACCGGGCCTCAGGTAGGTCCGACCCGTAGTTGCGACACTTCAATCCCCTAAATCTGGGGAGGGTCCGACCCTCGCATCCCACTCCGGGCATCGACAAATCTGTCGACATGAGCCCGCAGGAAGCCCTCATCACCCTCAACCTCATCGAGCACGTCGGACCGATCCGTCTGCGTCATCTTCTCCAGCACTTCGACGGCGATCCGCTGGCGATCCTCAAGGCCTCGGCGTCCCAGCTGCTCTCGGTCCATGGAATAGGGCCTGAGACCGCTCAGGCGATCGCCTCGTGGGAGTCGACCGTGGACGTCGCGGGTGAGCTCCGGAGGATCCGGGAGTTCGGCTGCACGATCGTGACCCAGCTGGATCCGGACTATCCCGGTCCGCTCCGCGAGATCTACGACCCTCCCCCGGTGCTCTACATCCGGGGCCGACTTGAACCGTCGGATCTCCGCGGAATCGCTCTGGTCGGATCCCGCCTCTCGACCCCCTACGGGATCGAGACCGCCCGACGTCTGGCGTACCAGCTCGCCTACGCCGGGGTGACGGTGGTGAGCGGGGGGGCCCGGGGGATCGACACGGCGGCGCACCAGGGTGCGTTGAGCTCCGGGGGACGCACGATCGTCGTCCTGGGCACCGGCATCAGCCAGGTGTTCCCAGCAGAGAACGCCACCCTGTTCGACCGGGTGGCCGAAAAGGGTGCGGTGGTGACCCAGTTCCCCTTCAACCGATGCGCCGATCGGCAGACCTTCCCCATCCGCAATCGGATCGTCGCGGGTCTCACCCTCGGGACGGTCGTCGTGGAGGCCAACCTGAACGGTGGGGCGCTCATCACGGCGAACTTCGCGACGGACTACGGCCGGATGGTGTTCGCGGTTCCGGGTCGGATCGACTCGCCACGGAGCAAGGGATGCCACGACTTGATCAAGAAAGGCGCCAAGCTCTGCGAGGGCCCCGAGGACATCCTGACCGAGTTCGAATACCTGTTCCCGCCCACCAATCGCCCCGGAACCGGGGACGGACCGACGGAACGGCCCACCCTGCCCCTCTCGGAGACAGAAGCCCGGGTTCTTACGACGCTCGATGACAGGGTCGAGCGCTCCATCGACGAGGTCATCCGGGCGACGGGTCTGCCCGCGGCCCAGGTGGCGTCGACCCTGTTCGCCCTGGAGCTGAAGCGATTCGTCGGACAGCGCCCCGGAAAGCTCTTCGTCCGCACCACCTGAGCTCACCCAGCGGTCAGTTGCATCCCATGCGAAGCGGGACACTTTCGGAAGTGGATCCCCGCACCCAAGTTGTCTGGTTCAAACGCGATCTGCGAATCCGGGATCATGCCCCGCTCCTGGAAGCCACCGCGAACGGCCCGGTGCTCTGCCTCTACCTGTATGAACCTTCCCTCCTCAGGTCGGCGGAATGGGATGCCAGCCACTCCCAGTTCATCGCCGAATCCCTGCAGGAACTCTCCGAACGTCTCGCCTCCTTGGGTGGCCGTCTCGTCACCCGGATGGGTGAGGCCGTGGAGGTCCTCGAGCGTCTCCGGCAGGAGTCCCCGTTCCGATCGCTCTGGTCCCATGAGGAGACCGGCAACGACATCACCTTCCGACGGGATCGGGATGTCGCGGATTGGTGTCGGGACCGTGGTGTGATCTGGACCCAGATCCGCCAGGACGGTGTCGCCCGCCGACTGCTGAGCCGGGACGGGTGGTCGGAGCGATGGGACCGGGTCATGTCGCATCCCGTGCTACCGCCCCCCCTCAGGATCGAGTCCCCGAGGGGGCTCGACTCGGAGGGAATCCTGGGGCCCGTCGAACTGGGTCTGGGTCCCTCCTCGAAGACCGAGGCTCAGCGCGGAGGCGAAGGCGAGGGACGCTGGACGCTCGAGCGGTTCCTCGAGGTGCGGGCCCTCGACTACCGCCGAGGGATGTCCTCCCCGGTGACCGGCTGGGATTCGTGCTCCCGGATCAGCCCCTACCTGACTTGGGGATGCCTCTCGATGAGGTCGGTCCACCACGCATGGCGGGAACGCATGACCACGCTCGCCGCCGAACGGTCCGCCGGTCTGCCGGTCGACCGACGCTGGTTCGATTCGCTGCGGAGCTTCGGATCCCGTCTCCGATGGCACTGCCATTTCATCCAGAAACTCGAGGACGAGCCGGGCATCGAATTCGAGAACTTCGTGCGGACGTTCGATGGGCTGCGGGAATCGTTCACCGAATCGGACGAGGGACGCCGCCAGTTCGAGGCCTGGTGCACCGGCCGGACGGGATACCCGATGGTGGATGCCTCGATGCGCTGCGCCCAAGCCACCGGATGGCTGAACTTCCGGATGCGCGCCATGCTGATGAGCTTCGCCAGCCACCACCTGGGACTCCATTGGCGGCCCACGGCGGTGTTCCTGGCACGACACTTCCTCGACTTCGAGGCGGGGATCCACTTCAGCCAGGCCCAGATGCAGAGCGGAACGACTGGCATCAACACGGTCAGGATCTACTCCCCCGCCAAGCAGGCCATCGACCAGGATCCCGACGGGGTCTTCATCCGGCGTTGGGTGCCGGAGCTGTCCCGGGTTCCCCTCGCACACCTGGCGCGGCCCGAGACCATGTCGGCCTCGATCCAGGACCTGAGCGGCTGCGTGCTCGGCAGGGACTATCCCCGGCCCGTGGTCGACCACGCCACGGCGTACCGACAGGCCCGGGAGCGGCTTCAGGCGATCCGCCGCCTGCCCTCGACCCGATCCGAGGCCCGCCGGGTCCTGGTCCGACACGGCAGCCGCAAGGGCTCAGGATTCCGGCATCTCAGGGCGGAGCTCGAGGAACGGGGGCTGACGGGTCGCGACCGGATCGACCCCGCGGCCTCCGCGGTCCGACAGCTGGAGATGCCGATGTAGTCCTAATTCCGGGACCCATTGCCACCCTGGGTACGGTTGTCGAGGGCCAGGTTTCCGGCACCCGTCGCCATCACCATCATCAGGGCTCCCATCATGGCCAGGTTGCGAAAGAAATAGCCCTCATTCGTCACCCTCTCGGCCCCGGATTGCGCCCAGAACGGATGGCCGAAATAGGTCAGCGCACCCAGCCAGAGCAGCAGAAGGAACGACGCCCAACGGGCCCTGAATCCCACCATCACACAGAGACCCGCACCGGTCTGGAACACGGCGTTGGCATAGGCGAGCCAGACCGGAGCCTTGGATTCGCCGAAGAAGGCCTTCATGAACCCGATGGTGGCTGGGTTCTCGATGAAGACCTTCGTGTCCAGGAACTTGGCGAATCCATACCGGACGATGGCGGCGGTGGCGAGGATCCGAGCGACGAGGACGAGAAGGTCCTGGGTGCGGGTGGGCATGGGGATTGGATGGTGTTTTGGAGCGTGACGGTGAACTGGTGCCAGTCCGAAGTGCCAGCCCACGCCGGATCGGTCAAGGCCGCGGACCGAGGACCGACGCACCCGGGGCAGCCTGTCCGGGATTCCAGTGGGCACAACGTCATGCGGTGCGCCGAGGGCATCCCGGCCGGCCGCTACCGGTCCGGAATCCCACCCAGTTCTCCGAGTCGCCGCAGTTGCCATGGCACCGACCCACGCTAAACGTTGCCGGATGTCGACCCCAACCGCCCTCTCCGACCTGAATGACGGAACTCCCTCGGATTCCATCGTCATCCGCGGGGCCCGGGAGCACAACCTCAAGGGGCTCGACGTCGACATCCCCCACCGACAGTTCGTGGTGATCACCGGGGTGAGTGGCAGCGGCAAGAGCACCCTGGCCTTCGACCTCCTGTTCGCCGAGGGCCAGCGTCGGTTTCTCGACTCCATGAGCGCCTACGCCCGGCAGTTCGTCGAACAGCTGGGTCGACCCGATGTGGACCTGATCGCGGGCCTGCCCCCCACGGTCAGCATTGAACAGAACACGGCTCGGGGCGGCGGGAAGAGCACGGTCGCCACGGTGACCGAGATCCACCACTTCCTCCGTCTTCTGTTCGCACGCCTGGGCACGCAGCACTGCCCCGACTGCAAGGTGCCGGTGGAACCCCAGACCCGGGACCAGCTCGTCGCGACCCTCGAGCGTTCTGCGAAGGATCGCGGGGAACTCACGCTCCTGGCACCGGTCATCCGGAACCGGAAGGGCTTCCACTCCGAAATCGCGACCTGGGCCCGCAACGAAGGCTATCAGGAGCTGCGCGCCGATGGGCGATGGTACCCGACGGACCAGCCGTTCCGACTCGACCGGTTCAAGGAGCACGATGTCGAGGTCGTCATCGGATCCTTCACCCGGTCGGGCACGGGCCTGAAAATCACCGAGAGGCGCACGGCACCGCGGTCCACCCGGACAGTGACGACGGATCCGAGCCCAACCCGGGGCCTGCGCGAGCTCGTCGAGGAGGCCCTCTCCATCGGGAAGGGTGTCTTCTTCGCCCTCGACCGGTCCGATCGCCTGACCGTGCACTCCACCGAACGGGCGTGTCCGCAGTGCCGGCGGAGCTTCGGCCCGCTCGACCCCAAGGACTTCAGCTACAACTCCAACCAGGGCTGGTGCCCCCGATGCCGAGGGTTCGGGGAGCTGTTCCACCTCCCCGAGGTGGACCGCGGAGCCAACGCCGATGCCGTCGAGGAAAGCTGGTGGCGGTGGGCCACGGAACGGGAGATCTGTCCGGAATGCCTCGGGGCACGACTCAAGCCGGAGGCGCGCGCGGTGCGGTTCGCTGGGGAGGACGACCCCGGCACCACCCTCGACCTCCTCGGGGGCATGTCGGTCGACCAGGCGGCCGACTGGATCGCCTCGATCCGGCTCGCGGGGCGAAGTGCGGAGATTGGACGCGATATCCAGCCCGAGATCCGGGAACGGCTCCGGTTCCTCAGGGAGGTCGGTCTCGGATACCTGCAACTCGGCCGCAGCGTCGTCACTCTCAGCGGCGGCGAGGCCCAACGGATCCGACTCGCCGCCCAGCTCGGTTCCAACCTCAGCGGGGTTCTGTACATCCTCGACGAGCCGACGATCGGGCTCCATCCGCGCGACAACGACCGCCTGCTGGAGTGCCTCATCGCCCTTCGCGACCGGGGCAACTCGTTGGTCGTGGTGGAACACGACGAGGACACGATGCGCCGTGCCGACTTCGTGATCGACCTCGGCCCGGGTGCGGGTGTCCATGGCGGCCGCCTCGTCGCGGCCGGCACGGTCCCGGAGCTGCTGGACCATCCGGACTCCATCACCGGACGGCATCTCCGGGAACTGGAGACCCGGGTGTATCCCTCCCGAGGACACCGTCGTCCAGTGACCCCCTCCACCGGGGCGTCCCGAGGCAGGAAAGCCGCAGCGGCTGCAGCCCCGGCGACAGGCTGGATCACTCTCGAGGAGGCCTTCCTCCACAATCTCCAACGCGTCACCGCACGATTCCCAATGGGACGCTTCACGGTCGTGACGGGTGTCAGTGGCTCTGGCAAGAGCACCCTGGTGAAGAACTGTCTCTTCCCCGCCCTCGAGGGACTGGTGGCCAAGGGGGCCCGGAAGGGCGGGCATCCCGGCATCGGCCGGATCGAGACCCCCCACCCGATCCGTGCCGTCCACGAGGTCGACCAGTCCCCCATCGGGCGGACCCCACGGTCCACACCCGCCACCTACGTCGGCTTCTTTGACGTCATCCGACAGCTCTTCGCCGACGCCCAGGACTCGAAGGTCCGCGGCTACGGTCCGGGACGCTTCAGCTTCAACTCCACCCAGGGACGCTGTCCGGAATGCGAGGGCAAGGGGTTCATCGAGCTCGAGATGAACTTCCTGCCATCCGCACAGGTCCGGTGCGGCCGGTGCGGCGGACGCCGCTTCAATCCCGAGACCCTCGACGTCACCTGGCAGGGCAAATCGATCGCCGACGTCCTGGAGCTCAGCGTTGCCGAGGCACTCGGGTTTTTCTCGGCCCATTCCAGACTCCTCCGACCGCTCCAGGCCCTGGCCGACACCGGCCTCGACTACCTCCGGCTCGGCCAGACGAGTCCCACCCTGAGCGGGGGCGAGGCGCAGCGGATCAAGCTCGTCACCCACCTCCTGGGCGGTCTGAACCCCGCAACACCCGGTCGGCTCACCACCCGACAACTCCAAGGTGGGGACGTGTTCATCCTCGAGGAACCGACCATCGGCCTCCACATGCAGGATGTCCGCCGACTGGTCGAGGTCCTGCAACGCCTC
>SYEM01000266.1 GCA_005801385.1 Verrucomicrobiales bacterium
AGAAGTACAAGGAGATCAACGAGGCCTACGCGGTCCTGGGCAATCCCGAGAACCGGAAGAAATACGACACGCTGGGCGCCAACTGGAAGCAGGGTGGGGGGTTCCAGCCGCCGCCCGGATGGCAGCAGTCGGCCGGCGGTGGTGGGCGCCGCAACCGTCGGACCTCGCCGGTCGGAGAAGAGTACGAGTTCCACTTTGGTGGGACGGGCTTCAGCGATTTCTTCGAGCAGTTCTTTGGACGACAGGGTGGATTCTCCGGGGGTGAGCCGTCCGACGATTCGGCACGGAGCTATGCCCAACGCGGGGCCGATGTGGAGGGCGAGATCTCGGTCAGTGTCGAGGAGGTGCTCCAGGGCTCGGTGCGGAGCGTTTCCTTCCAGCGGGTGAATTCGAGGACCGGTGCCGCGGAGACGCATCGATTCAAGGTCCGGATCCCCGCAGGGGTCCAGGATGGCCAGCTCATCCGGGTTTCCGGCAAGGGGGAGACCGGTTTTGGTGGAGCGGCAGCGGGGGATCTCTACCTGCGGGTCCGTTTGGCACCGCATCCGGACTTCCAGATCCAGGGATCGGATCTGACCGCCGACCTGGACCTCGCCCCGTGGGAGGCGGTGCTGGGGGCGACGGTGGATGTGAAGACGCTTGGGGGATCCGTGAAGGTGCGGATTCCGCCCGGGACGAACGCGGGTCAGCAGCTGCGGGTGCGCGGGCATGGGCTCCCGAGGGGAAGCTCTGCGGAGCGCGGGGATCTGTTCGTGAAGCTTGCCGTACGGATCCCGGATTCCGTGACGCCGGCGGAACGTGAGCTGTGGGAGCACCTGGCGCGGATCTCGTCGTTCAAGGCGCGGTGAGGACCTTGGGGAAGACGGGGGACTCACGCGGGGACGCTAGGACGCGGAGGAAGACCGAAGTTGAACGTGGGAGACGGGCCCGGCAGCGAATTCCGGGAATGACCGGACCCTATCGCCTTCACTCCGGTGGCCCTCCTGATCACGCGTAGCGGCGGAGGTATTTCAGGGCCACTAGGAAATCCTTGGGCCAGGGAGCTTCGATCTCGATCTGGGCTCCGGTCTGGGGGTGCGGGAGGGAGAGCTTTGCCGCATGGAGGGCCAGGGAACTGATGAGCGGGCGCTCGTAGTCGTCGTGCTTCAGATGGTAGTTCTGCTTTAGCGACGAGAGCAGCAGGGGCTTCCCACCATAGACCCGGTCGGCCAGGACCGGATGGCCGCTTGCGGCCAGGTGGACCCGGATCTGATGGGTTCGACCGGTTTTGGGGTGGGCCTCGACGAGGGAGACGCCGCGGAATTTCTCCAGAACGACGAATTCGGTGACGGATTTCTTTCCGGCCCGGCTCACCCTCATCATTCCGGGCTTGAAGTGGTCGGGGGCAAGCGGTTTGTCGACGGTGAACCGGTCCTGCTTCGGGGTGCCCTGGACCAGGGTGACGTAGGTCTTGCGGGGGACCTCGGATCCGAACTGGTTGGCGAGGTGGACGAGACTCGGCCGGTCCTTGGCAAGCAGGAGGAGGCCGGTGGTCTCGAAGTCGAGACGGTGGGCGTTGGAGAGGTACTGGAGCTGTCGTTCTGCCGCCCAGGGCTTTCCTGCGGCGATGGCCTCATGCAGCAGGCGCATGAGGTTGGGACGTTTGGGATCGTAGCGGTCCGGGGACGTGAGCAGACGTGCCGGCTTGTTGATGGCCAGCAGGTGTGCGTCTTCCAAGACGACCGGGATCTCCCAGAACTCCCGTGTCGAGGGGGAGGAGAGCTTGATGACCGGCGGGGCCGGCTTCATCTCAGAACCCATTCCGCTCGGCGACCTGAGGGGCCCCCGACTTCTGGTATTCCGTGAGGAACCAGGTGTTGAAGGCCTGGCGCTCCCGCTGCTGACGGAGCTCGCCCAGGAACGAGGCGACGCCGGATTTCACGAGATCCTCGGCCGGGGCCTTGCGTTCCCGGAGGGTGATGACAAAGCCGCCATCGAAGGTGGGAATGAACTCACCCACGGCACCGGGGGAGAGGCGGCCTGCGGCCGTCTTGACCTGTGATGGATTGATCCGTCCATCGAGCCCCGGGATGCTCGGTGAGCTGGGAGAGAAGCTGAATTCGACCGGGGTCAGCGACGCGGCCTTGGCGGCGTCCGCGAAGGAGTTGCCGCCGGCTGCCGCCTGGAAGGCCCGGCCGGCTGCACGCGCGGCATCGGTCGAGGCCGACGTCTTGTAGTCGTTCTCGACCTGGCTCCGGACGGCGTCGAG
Organism: Verrucomicrobiales bacterium; assembly: GCA_005801385.1. Lineage (GTDB taxonomy): Bacteria > Verrucomicrobiota > Verrucomicrobiia > Limisphaerales > UBA9464 > UBA9464. The sequence continues at coordinate 2,249 of SYEM01000266.1, forward strand.
GGATGGCACGGAGCTGGGGGTGCGACCGGTGACGGCGCTGACCACGACACCCTGCTGTCCGGACAGCGGCGTCAGGAACGGCTGGGAGGCGTTGACCTTGGACAGGGCCTGGGCGATGGCGTTCGGGTTGATGTCGTCCAGGCCCTGGGCGCGTTCGTTGTCGGAGAAGGGCGGGGTCTGTTCGACGGACAGGCCCTTCTTTGCCGCGAGGGTGGCGAGGTTGGCCGGGGTGGCGGGTTCCGTCTGGTAGAGTTCGTTGGCGAACTCGTTGGCCTGCTGGGCAGCAAGCTGGATGGATCGCTGCTGGACGGTGACCTCGCGGATCTTCGCCAGGGCGGCGTCCTTGGACATCGGCGCGCCGGAGGGGTCCCGGAAGGCATCGGGTCCGCGCTGGGTGTAGACCTGCTCGAGCTCGTTGGTGAAGTTGGGTCGTGCAGCGATCTCCGCCTCCGCGGCGGCGGCGAAGGTGCTGGCCGGGAAGCGGACATAGGAGAGGACGACGCGCTCCGGGATGCGGTAGTTGGCCAGGCGGTTGGTGAAGAACTCGCCCAGTTTGGCGTCGTTGATGGCGACGCTGGCCAGGTAGTTGGACGAGGAGAAGGCCACGAGGGAAACCGTCAGGGTCTCGTTATCCCTGCGGAAGGCCGCCTCGGCCTCCTGGGGGGTGACGAGTTCGCCGGTGATGCCGACGAGACGCTCGAGTTCCTGCATGCCGACCTCGTAGCGGACGAACTCAAAGAACTCGGACTCGCTGAACCCGGAGGGCTGGAGCGCGTTCTTGAGGAACGCATCGAAGTTGACTACGCCGGTCTTGGGGTCCTTGAGGTACTCGCGGATCCATGTCGCCACGGCGTCGTCGCTCACCTGGATGCCCGCTTTCTGGAGGCGAATTCCGAGGAAGAGCCGCTGCATGGTCTCCTGCTTCAGGTTGAAGCCCATCTGCTCGGCTCGGCCGCTCTGGAAGGCCTCGCCGTAGCGGAGGAACCCACTGAGTTTGGCCTGGGTGAGGGCGGAGCGGACCTGCTGGTCATCGACCGACTGGCCGTCGATCGTGCCGAACTGCTGGTTCCCGGGGCTGCTGCCGCCGGGGCCCTGATTCGGGGTGAAATAGATAACGAAGCTGATGATGACGGCGGTGATGATCACCACCCACATCCACTGCTGGTGCTTGCGAATTGTGCCGAACATAGGGCTGGGCCGGGACGAAAACGTCGCCTCCGGAACGGGGGAACCTAGCGATCCTGAGAAAACACGGTCAAACGGTATTTGGATTTGGCCCCGCTTCCCCGGTGTCCGGGAACCTGGAGATACCTGCCGCAGGCCTGCCGCGGAGCGGTGCCACGGTTGTTCAGGATCCCGAAGCGGGCATCGGGGTTGGGGCGGAGGCCGATTCGCGCCGACGCCACTGGAACGGATAGCTCCGGGTGATCTCGAGGATGAGGGTGGTCAGGTGATGATCCTCAGATGCCGCCTTCCGGAGCACCTCCTTGACGCTGGGGATGTCGTGGAACTCGAGACCGCGTCCCAAGGCGTAGGCCATCAGCTTCTCGGTCAGGTGCCTGAGGAACAGATCCCTCCGGGCCATCAGGGCGTTCTTGAGCTGGATGGGGCCCTCGACCGATTCGCCGTTCGTCAGCACGCCCTTGGCGTCCACGGGCTTTCCGTCGACGGATTCCCTCCAGGCACCGATGGCGTCGAAGTTCTCCAGGGCAAACCCAATGGGGTCCAGCCGGGCATGGCAGGAGGCGCACTGGGGCTTGTTGCGGTGCTCCTCGAGGCGCTGGCGGAAGGTGAGCCCCTCCTTGACCGTGTCGTCCGGCGGCAGGGTGGCGACCAACGGGGGCGGGGGTGGGGGTGGCGTCCCCAGGACCTCCTCGAGGATCCACTTGCCCCGGAGGACCGGACTGGTGCGGAGGGGATAGCTGGTCTGGGTCAGCACGGCGGCCATCCCCGTGATGCCACCCCGGTTCCGGTCGGGAAGCCGCACGCGGACCAGCTCGGTCGAGGTGATGTGGGTCAGGCCATAGAGGCGCCCCAGTTCCGCGTTGGCGAAGGTGTAGTCGGCATCGAGCAGCCGCAGCGCACTGGCGTTGTCCTGGATCAGGGACCAGACGAACTCCACCGGTTCCGCCACCATCGCGTCCCGGAGGGCATCGCTGAACTGGGGGAATTTCCTGCGGTCCGGGTGGGTGGTGGTGTGGAGGGTCTTGGTCCCCAGCCATTGGCTGGTGAACTGGTCCGCGAAGATCCGGGCCTTCGGATCCGACCGCAGCCGGCGCACCTGTCGCTCCAGCTCCGCATCCCCCAGCAGGGACTGGTTTCGGGCCGACTCCAGCAGCGCCTCGTCCGGCATCGAGGACCAGAGGAAGTAGCTCAGCCTTGAGGCGAGTTCATAGGAGTCGATCCGCCATGGCGTTCCCTGATCCCGCTCCTGTTCAATCCGGAACAGGAACCGGGGCGACACCAGCACCGCCTTGTAGGCCGCCTTGAGAGCCGTCTTCGGATCTGCTCCATCGCGGCGGGTCCGATCATAGAGTCCCATCAGACGGGTGAGGTCAGCGCCCTTGGCGGGGCGACGAAACGCCTTTCGGGTGAACTCCAGGAGGTTGCGTCGGGCCGTCTCCCGCTCGGTCCGATGCCAGGCAGGCTGGATCGGGAACAGGCGATCCTCCGTCGCCGCCGCGAGAAGGTCCTCGGCAGCTCCCAGGTATCGCTCCATCAGGATCGGGGGCACATAGAGGGTGTCGGCGTTGTTGTCGAACCCACCGCCACCACCACCGTCCGCGGGAAAGGCGTCAGCCGGGCTCAGGGTCACCCCGAGGAGATCCTGGACTGTCCGGTTGTATTCCGTGCGATTGAGACGGTGGATCGATTTGGACCCGGGATCCGTGACCAGGAACCGGGGGTCCGGGTGGTCGAGGAGAGTCTGGAGGGCATCCAGCAGCTGCAGCCGCTGGGTCTCAGTCGGCAGGTCGGCGTGGCTGGGGGGCATCTGCCGGTCCTCGACCGATCGCACCACGGTCTCCCAGACCTTCGGGTTCCTGTAGAAGGCGGCGCTGTTGGTCTGGGAGGCTAGTGTAGTGTCTCATATTAGTCTTTAACAATTGGTTGGCTCCGTGCCAAAGCTTCCCGGGCTCGGCGGATTTTCTCCAGGATCACCGTTCCTTCAGCCCGCCACTGGTATCGCTGCGGCTTGAGATTCCGCTCGGCAA
>SYEM01000267.1 GCA_005801385.1 Verrucomicrobiales bacterium
GATCTTCGACTTCATCGAAGTCTTCTACAACCGCCAGCGCCGCCACACATCCCTCGGCGGGCTCTCGCCCGCCCAGTTCGAACTCAAAAACAACTAACGTAGAACCCCTTTTTCTCTGTCCGTTTTATCGAAGCAGGCCCACTTGACGTTCAAAACGCTCCGGATGGCTTCCCAGCCATCAAAGGCGCAACCTGTGGATCCTTTCCCGGAGGCCTATCAGGAACTGCTGATGCTTGAGCAGTCTCCTCCGCACATCAGCGACGACCCTCGGACCGTTGACCCTCAGCCCCGTAACATCTTCGAAGGACTTGATGATCTGCTCGTCCGATGCCAGCACCGCCCGGCAGACCATCAAGTCGGGGTGGATATTGATGGGCGCATCGACGGGACATCCGGGTAGCCGGGTGTGCAGTATCATGAATCGGAGGATACGCGTCTGCTCGTCGAGCCCGTGACATCGCAGGTTCGTCCACCGCGTGAACTGGGCGGCGACCAGCAGCACCAGCTCGGTGTTATCGCGGTAGAAGGATCCGAACTTCGTTTTTGTGGAGATGGAATTGCTAAGGGCTGGACCTACCTGAAACCCGACGTGGAGATTCAGCCCCCAAATGACCTCCCTCTCCTCGTCATCAACCGGATCGTTGTATCTCCGAAGTAGTTTCTTCGCGGACACCTCCAGATGACTGACAGAGCTCTTGTTAGCGACCGTGGCCTCTGCGACCTCGATGATTGTCTCCAGCATCGGGATGCCGGCGTAGATCCCCCAGTGGACCTCAGTCTTCGCGACGTTCCCACGTCCAGAACGCGATCGGGCAAGCACCCCATCCATCGCCATTTCCGCCCAGCTCGAGCGCCCTGCCAGCTGCAGACGTTGGTCGATCAGTGTCACGTTCCGCAACGTGGCGGCGGAACATCGGGATACAAGGCGAAACACCTAGGCACGTCACAGGCTGAGAGTCTTACAAAGATGTCTTACCCAAGGTCTGATTCATGCAGAAAAAGCGCGTTTAAGGCCCGTATTTATTGACTATTTAAGATTTAGATAGGGTGTTCAATGCATGGAACGGACGGTTCGATCCCAACGTGCGGTGAGAGGACCGGAAGGCACTCAGGCGGACGCGAAGTGACGCTAGGGAGAGGGATCCAACAGGCGGCCGGACTGCCTACACCGGTCGGGAACCCGGTTGGGCTCACGGGCACGCAAGGGATGGCGGCCCTGCCCTGGGTGGGTGCTGTCGCACCCATTGATTTCGGTGCCACTGCCTCACCCACCTTGGGAAACCGGTGGCTTCCGGAAAAAACAGGAGCCTAGCGCCGCCTTGTCCCAACTCTCGCCTCTCAAGACTCAACTCGATTTCTACGCCCTGAGCTCCAAGAGCTTTCTGAAGGCCTCCAAGGACTCGATGGCGGCGGTTTTGCGAAGCCACGCCTTCAGGACGACCGGATCCATCTCTTGCTCCAGACGCTCTCCGATGTCGGGTTGGGTGTGACCGAAGCGTTCCTCGAGCAGGTCCCGGATGGCGTCCCGCAGCGTAAGGAGCTGGCCTTTGTAAAGGCCTTGAGAAAGGCCCTCTGAGCGCCCCTCGGCGAGGGCTTCCTTGCGGGCGAGACGTTCGAGGCTGGTGATGATGGGCATGGTCTTATGTGGATCACATTGGCGTAGGCGTTCCTTGAATTCAACGTCGAGCTCCTCAGGCAAGGGGTTCATGGCTTCCAGAGCGCGAAACAGTTTCTTGATCTGGCCCCGCTTGAAGCCCTGCCGGATCAGTTCCCGGAACCACTGCACTTTTGCCTGCAGGCGTGCGGAGGGATCGTTGACAGTGCGTTGGGCGATCCGATGGGCCAGTACCACCTTGGCAACTGCATTGGGGCTGGACTGGAGGAACTCGTCGGTGAAGTCAGTCAGCTTGCAGGTGTGGTACTGGAACAAACAGCCAGACCCCGCGATGCGAAGATCGAGATCTCCGGGCCGATGGTGGGGATCCGGATCAGCCAGGATTGCCAGACTGAGGATTGGTTCTCCGTACTGGTCATAGATCCGGCAGAAGTATTGGAACATCCGCATGGCCGTGTCCTTCGAGGACTGGGACTGAATCTCGATATGGAGATAGATCCATTGGGAGCGGCCATCCTTGAAGAAGACGCGGACGAGTTTATCGACGCGACGACGTCGAGTGCCGCGCCTGGGGAAGAGGGATCGGAGCTCGGAGTCGAGGAACTCGAATCCGCGATTCCAATCGATCTTGACGGCGATGGTGGGGAGAAAGAGGTCGACGAGCGAGGGAAGGAAGACCTCGACGGTCTCCTTCCAGCCGCTGTCGAAATCGGATGCGGGAACGGACATCCCGGTGATCCGATCAGAGTTCTGGTCTTCTCGAACATCGCCAGATTTAGGGAGGGGAAGCGGCTTGCGAAAACGCGGAGAGAAAGAGGGGAACGGAGGTGACTCACACGGGGAAGCGGGCGCGGAGGCCGCGCGCAGAGCCGCGGAGGGATTCTCAGGATGCGGCGTCCACCGGGTCCGGTTCCAGGACGACGTCGACGCCTGACCCGGGTTCGACGCCTGACCCGGATCGGCTCAGGCCGGAGGAGCGCCGTCGGGAACGGTCGTCCGGGATGCGCGCGCGAACACCCGACGCAGCGCGAGGGAAAACCCGGTGTACACGAGAAGCATCCCGCCGCAGGCGGCGAGGAAAGTCACGGCCTGGCCCGCGACGCCGCCGACCTCGCCGGTGTGGATCGGACGGTTCAGCGCGCGGAGTCGGGAGCGGAGACTCGAATCGGTTCCGGCTCCGGCTCCGGGGCCAGGCAACCGCTCCCCGGTGGAAGGATCGATCCCGAAGGTCTCCGGCAGACGCCAGGCCGCCTTCTGGACCGAAGCCTGGATCATGCCTCTGCCCCGGCCGGATCCGCCTTCCCGGCGCGCCTCCGGTCCGGACGGACCTTCTCCGCGGGAATCCCCACCCTCCCGTCCACGGCGGGGCTCGCCGCCTTCGCGGTTTCCACGACCTTCGTCCCGGGCTCCCCCACGGCCGCCCCCACGCCCCTCGTCGGTGCGGACGCTGATTTCGGTCCAGCCTTCGGTCGTCGTCACCACGCGGGACACCAGTTCGGCCAACGGCAGTGGCCTCGCCGTGGGAACCGTCGCCGCGGAGGGCGGACCACCGCCTCGTTCCTGGCGCGGCCCATAGATCCAGTCGCCGAAGCCGTGGAAGGCCATGACCAGACCGGTGAAGGCCATGACGGACAACGGCAGCGAACACCAGAAGCCGACCGCGTTGTGCCAGTTCCAGTCCCGGGCCCGGGCCGGAAGGCCGAGACGGGGACGCATCACGACGAGGAACGCCTTCGCCGTGAACCGGCGCGGAAACCAGAGAACCAGTCCCGAGACGCACAGGGACAGGAACGCCACGGTCGAGACCCCGACGATCCGCGCGCCCGTCTCGCCGCTTCCGAGGCGCCGGTGGCAATTCTCGATCCAGCGGAAGGCCGCCCGCGCCCGTCCCGGCTCCAGCGGCGTCGCCACGCCGGTATGGGCGTCCACGGCAACTCGGCGTCCGCCGTCGAACTCCACCCGCACCGGGATCCGCGGATCGGAGGAGACCGTGACCGCGAACGGACGGACGCCGTCGCCCTGACCTTCCGAGGCCCGCTCCAGGATCTCCGCCAAAGGGAGGGGGGCGACGCCGGGAGCCGGCGGTGCGGACGCGGCCGGGCGTTCGGCCCAGGCCGTCACCTGCTTCTGGAAAGCCATTAGGGAACCGGTGACAACGGTGATCAGGATGACCCCGCCTGCGGCGACGCCGAGCACGAGATGGGTCCAAAACAGGAGCGGACGAAGCTTCTTCATCGGGATGCGGGGATCAGAGCGCCGTCCAGGTGCGGATGAGGTTGTGGTACACGCCGGTCAATTGGACCACAGAGGAGTGGTCCGATGTCTCAGCACCGAGGTTTTCGATGGCGATGTCCATGTCTCAGAAGAGCGTCCGCTGGTGTTTGTCCCGGACAAGTTCTGCAGTCAGAAGAAGGAGCAACGACGCACGCCCCGGGTTACAGGCGTAACATGGTGGAGGCGGGTCGACGGATATAGGACCCTCAAACCCGCCGGCAGTTTCATGGACTTCGTGCCTTAGGTGTCCTCGATGACGAGTTCGCCGCCGTTCTCGGCCGTCGACGCGGCACGACACCTCCCCGCGCGAGTCGCGAGTCGTCATGGAGTTGTTTCCATCCCGATCACCGCGGGGTATCCCTCCGGCGATGTTCCCCGTCCGAAACCTGATTCCGATCGCCACGGCCGGGTTGCTCGCGCAGGCCGCCGACCGTCCTCAGTTCGGCACCGCATGGTCGCGCAACATGACCTCCGGCGAACGCGGCCTGCCGGACTCCTTCGACCCGGCGTCGGGCCGCGGCGTCCGCTGGAGCGTCCCCCTCGGCGGGTCAGGATCGGAATCCCATTCCACGCCGGTCGTCGCCGGCGGACACGTCTACGTGGGCACCAACAACGAGGCGCCCCGCGACCCCCGTCGCACCGGCGACCGCGGCGTGTTCCTGTGCCTTTCCGAGAAGACTGGCGCGCTGGTCTGGCAGCTCGTTGTCCCGAAGCGGGAGGAGGACATCTACCATGACTGGCCCAAGACCGGCATGAGCTCCCCGGCGACCGTCGATGGCGACCGGGTGTACCTCGTCGACAACCGCGGCGTGGTCCTCTGCCTCGACGCCAAGGGACTCGCCAACGGCAACCAGGGCGGGACCAACGAGGCCGCCTACTACACGCCCAAGTCCACCAACGGGATTCCGGTCGGACCGGAACTCCCGCTCGGGCCGCTCGACGCGGACATCCTCTGGTCCTTCGACCTCACGCGCGAGGCGGGGATCTGGTCCCACGATGCCGCGCACAGCTCGATCCTCGTCGACGGCGACCTCCTCTACCTCAACACCGGCAACGGCGTGGACAACACCCACCGCCGCATCCGGCGTCCCGACGCGCCGAGCCTCGTGGTCCTCGACCGGCACACCGTCCGCTGGCTGGCGCAGGACGGCCTCGGCATCGGTCCCCGCATTTTCCATTGCACGTGGTCTTCGCCCTCCATGGCCCGGATCGACGGTCGGAAGCGGATCCTCTTCGCGGGCGGTGACGGCGTTCTCTACGGCTTCGATCCGTTCCGTCCGCGGCGGGGACAGGACGGCGTGGCCCGGCTGGAGGAGGTCTGGCGGTTCGACTTCGACCCGGAGGCGCCGAAGTCCGAGGTGTCCACGTACCTCAACAACCGCCGCACCAGCCCGAGCAACATCTACGGGATGGCCGCCGTGGACGGCGACCGCATCTTCGTGGCTGGGGGCGGCGACTGGTTCTGGGGGAAGAACGAGGCCTGGGTGAAGTGCCTCCGGGCTGGCGGCCGCGGCGACCGGACGAAGGAGGTGACCGTCTGGAGCCATCCGTTGGGCCGCCACACCATGAGCACCCCAGCGGTGGCCGACGGCCTCGTCTTCGCCGCAGACTCCATGCGCACCTTCCACTGCCTCGACGCCGCGACCGGGGAGGCCGTCTGGACCCACGAGCTCGACGGCGAGGTCTGGGCTTCGGCCCTGGTCGCCGACGGCAAGGTGTACATCGGATCCCGCCGCGGTGGCTTCTACACCTTCACCCTCTCCCGCACAAAGCGCCTCCTCGGCGAGGTCCACCTCGACGCCCCGATCAGTGCCACCGCAGTCGCCGCCAACCGCGTCCTGTACGTCGGCACCGGCCGGACCCTGTACGCCTTGACGAGGTAGGAACCACGCGGGAAATCCTTAACCATTCTCACGGTTCCGAACTCCAACTTCCCTCGGATTCCTCAACCTTTTGCCTTCCTCCCTCCCCTCTATGGGATGGCTGTGAAGGGAGGACGGGGATTGGGGAATGGGGAACCGGCCGGCGGACGAACCGTACGGGCCGGGTAATCCGTCGAGGACGGCGTGGACCTTGCAGAGAGGAGTCCCACAGGTGCGGTCTCCAGGTCTGCGATGCCCCCCAACCCGGCCAGCGGCGGGAGACGGTTCCGGATCACGGAGCGATCGGGGACCGCAGCATCCGCAGGTTCGCCTCGGCAAAGGTCTGGCCCATCAGCGCGAAGGTCTTCGCGCAGCCGAGATAGTGGTAGCCGGCGTTGGAGGCGCCGCGGCGCCACAGGGCGAGCTCGGCTGGCGAGATGAGGTCGGCCTCGTACTTCTTCAGGAAGGCCTGCTTCTCCTCGTCGGTCATCCGACCCTCGGCGTTGGCGTGATCCTTGTGCTTTGAATCGAGGTACCAACCCATCTGGCCAACCTGTTCGCGCTTGCGGTCGATGGCCCCGAGTTCCTCGGACCAGAATGGCGCGGTCTCCACGGCGACGACGTTGCCCGCAAACTCCTTTAGTGCCGCCGGGGCGGCCATCGCCTTGCGAAACTCGACGATGTCCCTGTCGGCCTTCAGCCCGCCCACGCCCATCACCCCGATCACGAACGGCAGCTTCGGGACACCCAGATCGGAGCGTACATCGCGGATGAGACACGCCAGCCACTCGCTGTAGCGGTCGAATCGTCCAGGCTTTCCCTCCGCCGGGTACACGTGGCCATCCACCATGTCGTTGAACCCCTGCAGCCAGACGAAGCCGGCCACCTGGAAACCCTGAGCCGGGTCGTAGCCCGGCACCACGCGTGCCGGGCTGGCCAGCACCTGTCTCACATGATCGATCATCATCCGATAGAATCGGCCCGTGTCCCGCTTCTTTTCCGCGAGCCATTGGTCCATGTCCTTCGGCACACCATGTCCAGGGGGACCGTAGTAGAGCTTCCGCTGGTACTCGTTCAGCTCATACGGCCCCGCGCTGGGCGGGCGGAAATCCGTGTGCAGGCTCTTGCCACCCCACGCGACCTTGATGAGGAGCACCGGTTCCTGGAACGCGGCATCCATCGTCAGACCGAACGTGAATTCCGGCCCGATCCTCCCGCCGTCCTCCGCCGGAGTGTCCCGGGCGCCATAGCCAGCCGTAAGCCGGCCCAGGCCCTCGCCGTTGGCGCTCCCATCATAGGGACCGGTGAGATAGGAAATCCAAACACCCTCACACACCCGCGGTTTTCCATCCGGCCCGCTCATCCGCTTCAGGAGCGGAGCCGTCGCCGGGTCGTCGCCGATGTAGTCGAAGGTCTCCACCCGCGCGTGGCCTTCCATGTTCGACTGGCCCGCGAGGATGAAGACCTTGAGCGGCTTCGCCTCGGCCAGAGCAGCACCAACGACCAGCATCACGAGCAGGAGCAGGGGTTTCATGGCAGGAGTCTTAGGTGGGGTTCAGGAATGCCGGATCCACCGATGGGGTTTGCAGCACTTTGGCCTAGTTCAGACGGAGGATCTCCGGCGTCTCCGTCGTGGCCTCGAGGACCTGGATGGTTTCGCGGACGCACTTGGCCTTCCTCAGCTTCAGTTCCCTTGGAAAGTCCTTCTCCTCGTTCTCGAAGTAGTCGGCGATCCTCGCCAGTTCCGGAATGACCGACCGGGCGTGGGTCCCATAGCTGAGGAGGATCTTCATCAGTTCTGGGGTCCGCTCCTCGCTCGCCCAAGGATTCTGGTCGCGGGTGTAGTTCACGCAGGCGCGGATGCCCTCCCCGATCCGATGTTTCGCCATGAGGCGAAGTCCCTCGACGCGGATCGAGTCCGCGAACATCTCGCCGCTCGGAGCCGGTTCGACGATCGCCTGGTGGATGGCGGGCAACAGCGGCTTGATGTCCTCGAACGAGAGGTTGGCATAGACCGAACCGAAACTGCCCCGGGCGCGACCGTCTTGGTTCCTGAGCCCGGCGCGCACGGCCTTGTAGAGGGCCGCGCGATCCACGCCTTCCAGCGATCGGCCGAGCATCCCGCCGCCGTCGAACAGAGCGAAGGAGAGATACCGCTGCTGCATGCCGCGCGGATCGGCCTGCAGGTTCACCTGGGCCAGCAGCTCGAGCAGCTGCGGCACCGTTCCCATGGCGGGCGAGCCAATGGCCGCAAGCGCCTCGGCGGCCTTGATGCGCAGCCACAGGTCCGGATCCGCGAGTGCGTTCCGCAACGATTCGACCGCAGGCGCTCCGCGCCCGCGCAGCGCGATCAACGCCTGGCAGGCTCCGTAGCGGGGAGGCAGCGACTTCGACCCCAGCATTGCGACCAGGGGTGCGATGGGGACCTCCTTGCGCCGGCCCAGCGCCATCGCGGCCCGCTCACGGACCACCGGCGACCAACTGCCCAGACGCACCATCAGCGCCTCGGTGCCGAGGCGGTCGTAGGTTCCATGGCGATCCTTGTTGTCCCAGCCGCGGCCATCCTCGAGGAGTGACTGCGCCGCGGCGGCATTCACCTTAGGGACGACGCCCGGGCGCCTGCCGGTCAGGTGGAGCTTCTTCAGCGGCATCGCATAGGCCAAAAGACAGGCACCGGTGCCATCCCACCCCTCGTAGCTGTCAGGGTCTGGCTCGGGCGGACCCTGATGGGAGAACGTGCCGTCCCAGCGGCGGGCGAGGTCGAAATACCAGGCGCCGAATTCCTGCATCCAGGCTCCCGTGGCCTGGGGGCCCGACTGGGCGACGCCCGGCATGGCCCAGAGGATGTTGAAGAAATTGCCCGTATGCCCGGTGTCGCGCTCCGGCCCGTGGGAGGCGACGCTCATGCGGGAGAAGAACTCGGCACCGTCGGCCTCTCCCAGGAGGCTGAACAGGACGGCGGTCATCCCGCATTTGCCATTGTCTTCGTGGTTTTCGATCCAGGGATGATGGTCTCCATAGGGAATCGCCCCCTTGCCGATGTAGAACCGCAGCAGGCGTGTGCTGAGTTCGATGGCACGAGCCACCTCCCGGTCGTCCACGCCGGCCTCGCGCGCCAGCACGAGGCCTATGGTCAGCGGGACCCCGGGGGAATTCATCATCCCGTAGCCGCCAAGGCGTCCATCGGGTCTCGCGAACCCATGGCCCCACGAACCGACCGCGCTCTGGCCTGCGGCGGCCTCCAGCGCAAGTCGCCTCAGCCCGGGCAGGACCGACCGGTCGCCAGTCGCGATCACATACTCGGAAAGCAGGATCATGACGTAGCCATAGTGCCAGGTCTGCATCGAGTCCTCCGAGAAGCCTGCCGCCCATTGGGCCTCGTTCCGGACCAGCGGAAGCCACTCGGGATCCCCGCTGGCCAGCAGGGCCAGCGCATTGAGGGACCGTACGATGGGATCGTCCTGATGTCGGGCCTTGGCCACCTTCCCGGCCAGAACCCGGCACCCCTGCTCCAGGATGCGACGGGATTTGTCGCACCCATAGGGCGCGGTGGCGCTGTAGCTGCCGAGCACCGGGAGACGGACGACGACCTCCTCCACCTTGCCGGCCCGCCAGCGGGTCAGGGTCATCCGTCCTCCGCCCGCCGCCGATTCGGCAAGGGTCACCGCCCTGCCGAACTCGGTGCGCGGGTCCTCGGAAAACCGTTTGCCGCCGACTCCCAGGATGACGTCACCCACAAGGAATAGGCCCTCGGCGGGAGACCCTTTCCCGACCTCGGTGACGGAGATCTGCCGTGCATCGGTGGTCACCATCTGGTCACAGAACATCCACCCGCGCAGGCCGGTGGGGCCCAGATTCCAGTCATGCCTGGCGCCTTTGGGAATGGCATCGCCCTGGGTGAGGTCAGGGATCGCCAACGCCTGGCTCTTGGCAGCGGCCAACGCGGACACAGGAGCAGCGAGAAGCGCCAGGATGAGGAGGGTTCGGAGACAGATCGTCATGGATGAGACGGGGTGGGTTGTGGGGGGCTGACCACGCTTGGATGGCGATTCCCAGGGCCCTTGGCCAAACGGCGGGCTCCGGCCTGGGGACGGATGGGCGTAGCGACTGTCATTTCCGGGGATCCGTCTGGATCGGATTCGATGGGGAGTAGGGGGGCGTTCGATCCGCTGCAGCCTTGGCGGCCGGTGGACGTTGCGGGCGAAGTCGGAGGAGGACGTTTGAACCCACCTCGGGCAGGAGGGCGGGGTTGACCTGCCAGGGAAGCGCGTCGTTGTCCTGGGTGTGAATCGACGGCAGGCACAGCACCTCGTCGCCGAAGGTCGAGAGCGAGATCACGTTTCCGCTGTTGTCGCTCAGATATCGGCGGGGGCCGGGGCCGTCGCCCTGCACGACGGAGCCGGCAAAAAGAAAGGTGTGCGAGGGGAGCTTTGGTACCGGATCCGCGGAGGCCGAGGTATCGGACCGCTGGCGGGAACGGAGGATGAACTCGCTGATCGGGTGCTCCACGCTCTTCCCGTCCTCCCCCTTCAGCACCAGGAACACGTCCACCGGACCACCATGGGGTGGAACATCGATCCACCGGTCACCCTGAGCCCCGTCCTGCTGGCGCCTGGCCGGACTTCCGGGTCGGGCGCCCAGCAGCAGGAGTGCCGCGTGCAGATGCATCGGTTTGGCTCTGACCACGACAATGGACTCATGCTCCTTGGTGCCTTGGGTGCACGCCACCAGTTCCAGGAGTCCACGTCGAAGGCACACCGACGCCTCCACATCCACGCAACGCTCCTCGAGGTGGATCGCGATACCGGGAAACCTGAGCTTCTCCACCGCAGCCACGGGGGAGGACTGGGCCTGAACCCCTGCCGGTGCGGGTGGGGGGGTGGGAAGCTCCTCGACCCCGAGCACGAGGCTGGGCAACGCCAGAACCGCCAGGAGTCCACGGAATCCTAATGGCCGGAAGCCGGGGTTCGGCTTGCCCCCGCGCGCTGCACCGGCCCGGATGCGGTCGTGGAAACCCTGGATCACGGCAGCCTCCACTCGAGCATTTCCAGCGTCATCATGGCGTAGGAGGTGGCGAGGATGGGATCCGCTTCCCACCAACGGGGTTCGGCATTCACCCAAGAGCCGTCGGCGCGCTGAAGCCGGAGCAGACGCGCTGCGACCTGGTCCCGCCAGGGGACCTCCGAACCATCGGACAGACGGAGACGCTCCTCCTCGGAGGCGGTCAGCGCCTTGGTCAGCAGATGCAGATAGTAGAAATAGCCCTGCTGCCCCATTCCGGGGTTCTCCTCGAGGGTGTAGTTTGCCCGAAGCCAGTCCTTCACCGCCACCACCCTCGGATCGTCCTTGCGCAGCTTGGCGTAGAGATAGCTCAACAGACCACCGTAGGTCATGCTGCCGTAGCTGCGCAGGGCCACCCTTCCCGTCACCGCGTTGGTGACGCCTCCCGCCATGCTGTGGCCCGGGTAGTAGAAGAATCCGCCCCGGTCCCCCGGTTCGGTCGACACCCGCTCAAAGATGTTCGTGCCCGGCAGGTTCTGGCAGTTCTCCAGGAAGCGGACCACCGCCTTCCAGTCCAGATCCGGCATTGGCACGGCTGGCGCGGATGAATCCTTCGGGAACAGCGCCTCGGAGGCCCGCATCGCTTCGATGGCCACCAGGGTGTTGTTCATGTCGGAGTGCTGATACTTGCTCCCGTAGCCGACACCTCCGTCGAACGGCGTGTCGTTCGTCCCCTTGACGCCGAGATCCACCTGGGTGCTGGCGAGGAACTCGCGCGCCTTCACGACGACCGGCAGGAAATTGGTGTCCGCGGCCGTCGTCAGCGCCAGGAGCGACAGGGATGTGTTGTAGTTGGCCAGTCCAGCCTTCTGGATCGACCCGTCCGGCCTCGCACACGAGAGGAGGTAGTCGTACCCGCGATTCATCTCCGAGGTGCGGCTCCGCTGAAACCGTCCGGTCGGCTCCAGATTCAGGACGGTCAGGACCAGGGCGGTGATCGCCGGCTGATCGGGTGTGGACCACCAGCCATTCGGATTCTGGCTCTTCTGGAGGAAGACCAGACCCCGCTCAATGGCGGCACGCACCTCCTGCCGTCTTGGCGTGGGGGACGGCGTGGTTGCTGGAACGGACTGGGCGTTCAAGCCGAGGCACAGGCCCCAGAACACTCCCCCTGCCAGAACAACGGCGGCGAGTCGTTTGTGATGCATGCGCATGGAGGGATCAGGCGGGCGCCCCGGAAGGGATCGGCCGACGTCGGGTCCGGCGACGGACAGTGTTCCAGGTGGCCCAGCCGGGTCGCCGTCCGGCGGCGTGGTGTGGACTGTCATCCGAGCTCGGGAACTTGCCCAGTGAAGAAACGCGTCCCCATCCGATTCCTGGCGAAGGGCCGCAGAGCGGACGCTGCAGGCGATGGCTCCGATCGGAACGATCGTCGTCCCACCGTGCCGCGGCCTGCAGTCACTCCGGATTTGGACTGGGTCCGATCCGTGCGATGTGTTGGAATATCCGTCAGTCAATCGACCGCCATGAAAGACTCCCGCTACGACCGTCTTGCCGACCTCCTCATCAACTACTCCTGCACCCTGAAGAAGGGGGAGAACATCCTGATCGACCTGATCGATGTCCCGGATGAGATGGGTGTCGCATTGATTCGGGCGACCCGGGCGGCCGGGGCCACACCCGTCGTGGAGGCTCGGCACAGCCGCCTCATCCGGGAGCAGCAGCGGGCGACCGACCCGACCCATGCGGCCCTCATCCGGGATCTCGAGATGAACCGGATGAAGAAGATGCAGGCCTACATCGCCATCCGCGGCGCCCACAACGCCAGCGAATCCAGCGACGTTCCGGCCGACCGGCTTCAGCTCTACTCCAAGACCCTGCGCCCGGTACTCAACTATCGGGTCAACAAGACCAAGTGGTGCGTGCTGCGCTGGCCCAACCCCTCCATGGCCCAGGCGGCCAACATGAGCACCGAGGCGTTCGAGGATTTCTACTTCGACGTCTGCACCATGGACTATCGCAAAATGGCCAAGGCCATGGAGCCGTTGACGAGGCGAATGCAGAAGGCCGACCAGGTGCACCTGAAGTCGCCGGGTACCGACCTGCGGTTCAGCATCAAAGGCATCGGTGCCAAACCCTGCGAGGGCACCCGGAACATCCCGGATGGCGAGGTCTTCTCCTGCCCGGTGAAGAACTCCGTGAACGGCACCATCCAGTTCAACACCCCCACAATCTACGCCGGCACCAAGTTCGAGAACATCCGTCTCGAGTTCTCACAGGGTCGCATCGTCAAGGCGACCGGCTCGAACGAGAAGCGCCTGAACGAGATCCTCGATACCGACGCCGGAGCCCGCTACATTGGGGAGTTCAGCCTCGGGTTCAACCCCTACATCATGAACCCGATGTGCGACATCCTGTTCGACGAGAAGATCGCCGGATCGCTGCACTTCACTCCTGGACAGGCCTACGAGGATTGCGACAACGGCAACCGGTCGGCCGTGCACTGGGACATGGTGCTGATCCAGCGCCCAGAGTGGGGCGGCGGTGAGGTGTGGTTCGACGGCGAACTGATCCGCAAGGACGGGCTCTTCCTGCCGAAGGACCTGCGCGGGCTGAATCCCGACAAGCTCCGCTAGGAACGGACGCGGACGCGGCAACTCAGGTCGACACGGCTTCCGGGCGACACGTCCCCGTGGCGTCCCCCCTTCCCTGCTCCACCCGGGCAGGGACGCTCAGAACAACCCGGGGACGCTCATCCCCTGGGTGATCGCACCCATCTCCTTGTTCGCGGTCTCCTTGGCGAGATTCAGCGCCTGGTTGGTCGCGGTCACGATCAGATCCTCCAGGAAGGCGACGTCGGAGGGATTGACGGCGTCGGGCGAGATCTTGATCGAGAGGAGGGTCTGATCGCACTTGGCGGTGACCTTGACGGCTCCGCCTCCGGCAACGCCCTCGACGGTCTTGCTGGCCAGTTCCTGTTGGACGCGCTCCATCTGCTGCTGCATGCGCGTCGCCTGCCTCATCAATTTTCCGATGCTCGACATGGTGTAGAAAGATGTGGGGTAGAGCCTAGGCCTGCGACCCGGCCCGGGGAAACAAGATTTCCGGAAGCGGTGGGGTTGGAGGAGCGGGCTGGCCTCTCTGCCGGGATGCCCGAGGTCTAGACCTCGTCACCGGTGGTGTCGCTGCGCCCCACCACCGGCGACCCGCTGGAATGCGTCCGGCATCAAGTCCCACTAGGCCATAAACCCACCGGCCGCCGCTCAACGCCGGAGGCCCACCTGGGACATCAGCCACGCGTACTCGAAGGCCACCTCCTTCAGGCGGTCGTAGCGTCCACTCGCGCCACCATGGCCGGCTCCCATGTTGCACTTAAGCAACAGCGGGCGGTCGTCGGTCTTCAACGTCCGCAACTTTGCCACATACTTGGCGGGCTCCCAGTACATGACCTGGCTGTCGTTCAGGCTGGTGGTCACCAGCATGGCGGGATAATCGCCGCGCCTCAGGGTGTCGTAGGGACTGTACGACCGCATGTAGTCGAAGGCGGGCTTCTCGTTCGGGTTTCCCCACTCCAGGTACTCGCCCACCGTGAGCGGCAGGCTGGAGTCCATCATGGTGTTCATGACGTCCACGAACGGCACCGCCAGGTGGACGGCCCGGAAGAGGTCCGGCCGCAGGTGGACCACCGCGCCCATCAGCAGACCGCCCGCGCTTCCCCCCTCGATCACCAGGCGATCCCTCGCACACACGCCCTCCTTCACCAGGGCCTCGGCGCAGTCCACGAAGTCGAAGAACGTATTCTTCTTCCGCATCAGCATGCCGTCGTCGTGCCAGGTCTCGCCGAGTTCGTTGCCACCCCGGATGTGGGCGATCACATAGACCATGCCGCGATCGACCAACGACAGCCGGGCGATGGAGAACCCGGCGTCCATGCTGAGTCCATAGGACCCGTAGCCGTACAGGAGACACGGGGCTGTGCCATCGCCCTTCACATCGCGTCGCCGCAGGACGGACAGAGGAACCCGCACCCCATCCCGCACCGTGACCCAGCGCCGCTCGGTCACATAGTCGGCCGGATCAAACCGGCCCAGCACCGGCGTGCGCTTGAGCAGGATCAGGGAACCGTCCGCCAGGGAGACGTCGTACACCCCCGGCGGGGTGGCCATCGACTGGTAGGAGAGCCGGAATGCGGACGCCCCCAGCTCGGGCGTGCCAGTGACCTGGGCCGCGTACACCGGCTCCGGGAACCCGACCTCCCGCCATGCGCCGGTGCGGCGGTCGTGGATCCGCAGGCGCATCAGGGCCTCGCGCTGTTCCTGGACCACGAGATGATCCCGAAAGACCTCCAGGCCCTCGATCAGGACATCCGATCGGTGTGGCACCAGCTCGGTCCATCGCTCCGGGGCGTCCACTGGCGCGGTGACCACGCGGAAGTTCTTCGCCTCCCGGTTGGTCCGCAGGAACAGCACCCCGTCCCGATGCTCGACGTCGTACTTGTGCCCCTTGGCCCGGGGCAGCACCGACCGGAACGTCCCGGTCGGCCCATCGGCCGGCAGCAGACGCTGCTCCCAGGTGTCGGTGCTCTGGAACGAGCACACGAACCAGCGGCGGTCCTTGGTACGGCCGACGTCCACGGAGAACAGCTCATCCGGTTCCTCGAGGACCTTCTCCGGGGGGCCGCCGTCGAGTCGCAGACGCCACAGCTGGTTGCTGCGCTTCGTCACGGCGTCCTCGGTGACATACAGCACCCACCCGCCATCGGCGGACCACTCGAACGAGGTGACCCGTTCCGCGAGGGCCTTCGTGGTCTCGCCGGTGACCAGGTCCTTCCGGTACAGCGTGTATTGGCGGAACCCGGTGGTGTCGGTGCTGTACAGCAGCTGGCGCCCGTCGTCGCTGACATCGAATCCACCCAGCGACAGGAACGGATGGCCCACGGCGAGGGCGTTCAGGTCGAGCAACACCTCCTCCGCGGCATCCGGAGCCGCCTTGCCATCGGTCCCGGCCCGCTTGCGACACTGGATCGGATACTGCCGTCCCTCCTCGGTCCGCGAGTAGTACACGAAGGCCCCCCGCTGCAGGGGAACCGTCAGGTCCGTCTGCTGGATGCGGGACAGCATCTCCTGGTAGAGGGTCTCGCCGAAGGCCTTTTCCTGGACGGTCGACGCCTCCGCGTAGGCGTTCTCGGCCTCGAGGTGGCGGATCACCTCGGGATTGGATTTCTCCCGCAGCCAGAACCACGGGTCGTTGACCGTCTCTCCATGCCAGGTGGAGAGATGCTCGATCTGGCGTGCGACCGGCGGCGACGGAACCGGGGACGTGCGGGTGGAATTCGACATGGTGCAGGAGGATAGGAATGCGACGGAGGCGGCCAGCAACACGGCGATCCGCCACCTTGGGATGCCCTCGCTCGGCGGTTGGGGACGGGTCATCGGATTCATTGGAGTCGCAGGGCTCGTGGGTTGGGGAGGATCGTGGACCTGGTGCCGGACCTGGAGGCCGGCCCAGGACACTGGAATCTCCGTGGGCTAGCGACGGGTCTTTTTGCCGGAGGCCGGCGGCGGGGTGGACGGAGACGTCATCTTGGAGTCCCAGGTCTTTTTGAGGGACTCCACCCGCTCCTTCAGCTCCCGTTCCGAGCGCTGGAGATCCAGGACCTCACGACGCAGCTCCTCGAACTCCACGGCGGGACGACGCTCGTTCCTCAGACGCTCGAGGGCGGAACTCGAGGTCCTCTGTTCCGGACTCGATCGGGACGCCCGGGCGAAGCTCTCAAGGACAGGGACCGCCCTCGGATCGCCCAGCGTGCCGAGGGCCCCCAGCACGGCACGACGGAGCTGCGGGCGCAAATCGTTGACCCGCGACACCAGGTACTCCCGGACCGCCGACTTGTCCGTCTCGTTGCGCGCCAGCCAGGCCAGCGTCGACACCCCGGTGCCTTGGACGTCCGTAGGGAGGGAGGCGCCCCGTTCCTGGAGAAACTTGAGGAGATCCGGAACCACGGACGGATCCTCCCGTTCGCGCAGCACCCCCAGGACCGCACCCGCGATCTGCTGTCGGAACGAATTCGTGCCCAGCCACGACACCAGCTCGCGCCCCCCACCGGTGCGGGCCGGATGCCCCAGAAGACGGATCGCCGCCAGGCGGACATCCGGGTGGGTCTCATTCCGGAGGCGGGCCTCCGCCAACACAGCCCCCTGTTCCCGATGGAATCCGCCGAGGCCGTTCAGCACCGCGATCCGGACCCGCGGATCCGGCTGCTCCAGGGAGGCCGTCAGGGCCTCGAACGCCCCGTCGGAATGGATCGAACGCAACGCCTGGGCCGCCTCGCTGCGGACCGCGTGGAGGGGATCCGAGTTGAGCGCGCCCCGGAGCGCCTCCACGGCCGCACGGCTTTGGCGCCGACCAAAGGCCTCCACCGCGAGGATCCGTCCGATGACATCGTTGGTGTCCTGGAGCTGTCGACGCAGCATCGACTCCGGCGGATCGAACGTGATCTTGGCCAGGACAGTCTGGCCAGGGTCGATCCGTACCCGATCCGGCGGCGCGGGCAGCGGAATGTGGAAGTCCTGGCTCTGGCCCGTGACCTCGAGGGTCTGGTCGACCACGCCCTGCGACGTCACGAACCGGACCGGCAGCGGGACCTGGAACAGCGGGACCTGGTCGCTGAGCTTCTGGACCTGACGGACCGTGACCTTGGCGAGCCGGGTCTGATCATCCCATGACTGGTCGATCTGAAGCTCCGGGTGATGCCCGTGGTACAGCCACTGGTCGAAGAACCGGTCCCAGCTGCGTCCGGACACCTCCTCAAGCACCCGCTGAAGGTCGGACGTCTCGACGACCCCGAGGGCATGCCGCTGGAGATAGGTGGTGATGGCCCGACGGTAGAGGTCCTCACCGAGCTGGGATCGGATCATGTGGAGCACCCACGATCCCTTCGGATAGGCGCGGTACCCGAACTGGTCCATCGGCTGGGTGTAGCCCCGCCAGACGATCGGCGTGGAATCCGTGGTCCCAAGGACCGCACGGGCCCGCTCCAGCATCGCGAGCTGGAACTCATCCTGGCCAAGCTGATCCCGAGCCTGCAGGGCGTCGTAGTAGGTCGCGAACCCCTCGTTCAGCCAGAGGTGGCTCCAGTCGCGACACGTCACCAGGTCGCCGAACCACTGGTGCGCCAGCTCATGGGCCACCAGACCCCGGCTGCTCCGGACCGGGGCCGACTCCGCCGGGAACAACGTCCGGTCGGTCAGCACCGTGATGCTCGTGTTCTCCATGCCACCGGCCACGAAGTCATCGACCGCGATCTGGTCGTACTTGGCCCACGGGAACGGCACGCCCAGCTCCTTCTCGAAGAAGCCCATCATCGAACGGGTATCCCGGAACGACGACGGGGCATACTGGATCCGGCTGGCCGGGGTCCAGAAGGCCAGCGGGATGTCGCGATAGCGGTCCTCGACCGCCCGGAGATGTCCGGCGACGAGGCAGATCAGGTAGCTGACGTGCGGCTTCTCCTGGATCCAGGTGACCGCGACCCGACCGCTGGCCGCGTCCCGAGTCGAGGACACCTGGCGACCGTTCGACCGGACCACCATCCCCTCGGGAACGTGGCAGGTGACTTCGGAGGTGAACTTCTCGTTGGGGGCGTCGTAGCAGGGGAACCAATGCCGGGCCTCGATCGCCTCCCCCTGCGTCCAGAGGTGGGCGTCGCCTTCCGGATGCCCCATCTCCGGGGTCCGGAAGTACAGGCCCTGGGTCGGCTCGGCGTGGTGCCGAAGCGTCACCGTGACCTCATGGTCCGGGGGCACTGGCTTGTCGAAGACCACCGTCACCTGGTGGTCGTCATAGATCCAGCGCACCACGGGGTCCGTGGCGGTGACCGAGTCGATCCGCATCGCCTCGGCGTCCAGGCGCAGCTCCTTCAGCGGGAGCGCGATGGGCTTGAAGCGGATCGTGGTGACGCCGTCGACGGTACGTGTCTTGAAGTCGGGGGTGACGTCGATGGCGAGGTGGAGAATGTCGATCTCCCGGCTCGGGGTGTACTGCGGGACGGTTCCCGAGGCGGCCCGGCCCGCGGCGAGGCGCTGTCCGAGTGCGGTGCACCAGCGGCAGTGGAAGGCCTCCTCCTCGGCAAGGCCCACGGTGCCCAGTCCCCAGAGGGACAGCGCCAGCAGGGATCCGAGTCGGGCAAGAAGACGGGGGGGAACGGGTCGGAGAGGGTTCATCGGAGGGCGGTGCGGGTCGTGACTCACGGAAAGCTGTCCACTCGCCGAACCCCATCCAATCCCAAATCCGGAATACTGACATCCCGGGGGCGATCCGGGAGGCCCAGGGATCCGCCAGAACGGTCCTCGTCCCCGGCGGCATCGCCTCGACCGTCACAGGGATTTCCGCGTCGCGGTGCCAGGCCTGGCCGCGGGGGATGACCCCCGGTCCGCTTTCGACACGGAAGGCACTTCCCGGACCCGGTGGTTCTCACTGTCCCCGACGTAGAGGGTTCCGTTCCTGTCGACGAACACGCCATGGGGACGGGCCAGTCGGCACCCGGTGGCGGGACCTTCGGGTCCATCGCCTCGGATCCCATCCCCAACCAAGCCCTCGATGCGTCCGGAGGCGGGGTCGATGACCCGGATGACGTGGTTCTCGGTGTCCGCGACGAAGACACGGCCATCCGGGCCCACTGCGATACCCTTGGGTCCCGACAGGGTGGCCAGACGGGCCGTGCCGCCATCACCGGTCATCCCCTTGGCACCCGTTCCTGCCACGTGGTGGGCCTTGCCGGTCCTCCGATCGAGTCTCCACACCTGATTCGCCTCCCGGAGGGCCAGCCACAGGTTGCCTTCGGCATCGAAATCCAGGGTCCTCGGCCCATTGAACGGCGCGGTGGAATAGGAGGCCCCGTCATCCGCGGTCCCGCCTTTTCCGGATCCCGCGAAGGTCTCCATCCGCCCGGAGCGCGCATCGACGCGGCGAACCCGGTGGTTCCCGATGTCGCAGATGAACAGGTTCCCGTTCGCATCGAACTGGATGGAGATCGGGTTGTGGAGTGCCGCCTGGGTGGCCGCTCCGCCATCTCCGCTGAATCCCGGATGCCCGGTTCCGGCGACCGTCGTCACGATGCCACTCCTCGAATCCACCCTGCGGATCCGATGGTTCGACATGTCGGCCACATACAGGGATCCATCCGGCCCAAACCGGATCTCGTGGGGTTGGTCAAACTGTGCCTCCAACGCCGGACCGCCGTCGCCAAGTCCCCCCTTTTTCCCAGAGCCTGCGACGGTTGCGATCACGCCATCGGATCCGATCCTCCGGACGACATTGCCGTCGAACTCCACCACGTAGAGGGCGCCGTCGGGGCCACGGGTGACGCCAAAGGGATTGTCGAGCCGGGCTCCCGACGCTCGCCCAGTGTCGCCTGAATGCCCTTTCTCGCCCGTGCCCGCGAGGGTCCGCGCGGACCCGCGCCCCAAGGCATTCCCCGCATGGATCGGGCAGGCCAAAAGGATCAGGCACCCAAGAAGAAGCGGCAGCGTCCCGGTGCACCGGATCGGGTTCAAGAGTCCTTCAGGCATGGAACCTCCGGAATCGGCCGAGGGCGGCCTGGCGGTTCCTTGGCGGCGTTTCATGACAACCCCACGATCTTCCGGAACGCGGCACCCTCATTCAGGGTGGGCCTCTCCGGACGGCCGCCGTGGGTGTAGACCAGCTCCATGTTGTCGAGCCCCATCAGCCAGAGGATGGTGGCGTGGAGGTCGTGGACATGCAGTCGGTCCTCGACAGCCCGGAGCCCCACCTCGTCCGTGGATCCGATGGTCTGTCCGCCCTGGACGCCCCCGCCCGCCATCCACATGGTGAACCCCGTGGGGTTGTGGTCGCGTCCGGTGCCCTTCTCCGACATCGGCGTGCGCCCGAACTCACCACCCCAGACGACCAGCGTCTCGTCGAGCAGCCCCCGCGCGCGGAGGTCCCGGAGGAGGCCCGCGATCGGCTTGTCGGTCTGACGGAACAACGTTCCGTGGTTCTTCTCGAGGTTCTCGTGGGCGTCCCACCGGCTTCCGGCACCGCTGTAGAGCTGGATGAATCGGACGCCCCTCTCGACGAGCCGACGGGCCTGGAGACACATCCGGCCAAAGGTGGCGGTGTCGGCATCGTCCAGACCGTAGAGCCTCCGGGTGGACTCATTCTCGCGACTCAGGTCGAGGGCGTCCGGAGCCTCGACCTGCATGCGGAAGGCGAGTTCGTAGCTCGCGATGCGGGCCTCCAGTTCGGTCTGTTGAGGATGGCGGGCGGCGAACCGCCGGTTGAGCCGGTCCAGGAACCCGAGTTTTCCCTGCTGCTGGTCCGGCGTCAGTCCCTCGGGGGTGTTCAGATGGGGGATCGGCTCGGAGCCGCCCTGCATGCGGACCCCCTGGTAGACGGCAGGCATGAACCCGGAACCCCAATTGCGGGGCCCATTGATGACCTGCGCCGGGCTGTCCTGGAGGACCACGAACGCCGGGAGGTTGGCGTTCTCCGTGCCCAGCCCGTAGGTGACCCAGCTCCCCAGAGACGGTCGGCCTGCGAGAGTCGAACCGGTGTTCATCTGGCAGACGCCCGTCGAGTGGTTGATGCCGTCTGCCCAGCAGGACCGGATCACCGCGAGCTCGTCGGCACATTGCGCCACATGGGGAAGCCAGTCGGAGACCCAAAGGCCGGACTGCCCATGCTGTCTCCAGGTCCGCCGCGATGGCAGGATGGGGGATCTGATACCGGCTACCCTAATTTCCCGGTATAATGCCTGCAGAGGAAGCGTTTGCTTGAACCAGGAGCCAGTCCGGAATGAGGGAACGGACGCGGCGTGGGTCCGACCACCAAGTCTGCAACCAGGACACGATACGCTCCC
>SYEM01000268.1 GCA_005801385.1 Verrucomicrobiales bacterium
GCTCCAATCAAGGTCCACCTCGGGTTACGAAGCGGTCAGTCAACTGAAGAAGCTCAATGACCGGGCTTCCGAGATCGCAACCTCAGCGGTCAGCATCCGGAACTCGGACGACTTCGCGGCGTTCGCCTCAGAGGTCAATCAGCTGATCGAATCCGCATTGGGCTTGTCCAATTCCAGGCTGCACGGCGAATCGCTCTTCGCGGGATCGGCGGGCTCAGCGGTCGCGTTCAAGGCTACCCGCAGTGCATCGGGCAAGGTTTCGTCGGTCGAGTATGCCGGGAACCAGCAGGCCCGACAGGCGGAGGTTGCGGAGGGGGTGACCGTCCCCATGGACATCCTCGGTGCCAACATGTCGGATTCCGAGGGTCCCCGCGGGCTGCTGTACGACAAGCGGTCGGGGATCGACGTGTTTGGCCACCTCATCGCGCTCCGTGATGCCCTTGCTGCCGGCAACCAGGCTGGAGTCGGTGATGCGGCAAAGGATCTCTCCAACGACGAGACGGGGTACATCCAGATGTTCTCGGAGATTGGTGCGAACCAGACTCGGCTCGAAGCCGCGGGTCGGCAGAACTCATCGATGGCCATCTCCCTCAACCAGATGATCTCCCAGGAGAGCGATGTGGATCTCGCCCAGACCCTGGTGGAGCTGAATCAGCTCCAAGCCGCCTATTCGGCCGCTCTTCAGTCGGCAGGTTCGATCCTGCGGATGAGCCTGCTGGATTACGTTTGATCCCCCCAGCCACTTCCCGGTGGCTGTGCCTCCGCAACCGATCCCGAAGCGGGATTCCGGTGTCAGACCGAGGCCAAAAGCCTTTCGACCCACTGTTCCCCTGACAACCTGTCGAAGCCTCCCGGCACGCACGGGCCCGTGGACGTTGCGACCAAGGGAAGCTGGTTCTGCAGAGTCAGGTCCCAGACCTTCGCAGGATCGGGGTACTCGTCGAGATGAGTGAGGACAAGACAGGAGGGATGGCACGGCCCAAAGTCCTGCGCCTGGATCTGGAGCACTGTCGGCTCGTAGGCGGCATTGAGGACAAGGCCCACGCAATCCGGGTCGAAGCGGTCCAGGAGGTTCGCCATCCGATCGTTCAGTTCCCGATCCGCTGCGTTCCATCCCGGAAGGTCAAGGTACTCCACCTCATGAGCCGGCACTGCGGGATTCCAGGCGGACTCGACCGGTACACCAATGAGCTCTGCATGGAGCGACAACGATTCCGCGCCATTCACGACGGCACCATCGAGTCTCCAAACCCTGCAGGTTCGGCGATTCCGGATCACCTCGACCGTCAGCCACTTGGCAATGCAGGCGCTCTTGCCGGAGCCCGGTGGGCCAATGAGGGCGACTCTTCGGGGGGAGGCGAACCGATCGCCGCCAAGATGATCCCAGGCTGCAAGCATTCCGGCCGCTGCGAGGACCCCCCCTGCTCCAGACCCGAACCTCGGGAGGATCCGGGAAGGTGCTCTTGGACAATATGGATCGTTTCGGACGACAGCCGCCAGCTTCGAAGGATCTCGCGGACACCGAGTTCAACATCGACGGAAGGTCTGGACCTCCTCCTCGGGGAGGGCGCGGGTGGAGGCGGAGCGGGGTCGGGGGGGCGGGCCCAGGCTTCTATCTCGGTGGCACCCCAGATCCTCGAGAGGCCCCCAGTGGTGACCCGTTTCAACTGGACCACGACGGCGTTGGGGCCCAGGGCCTGGTGCACCTTCTGGAACACCTCCTCGGCCGTCCTGCCTCGAAACTGGATCATCGCTGACGGATTCATGCATCACATCCCCGGGGCCGAAGGGCCCTCAGGGCAGACTGGGAATCGTATATTCCGAAAGGACCCTAAGGCGAGCCGGCAGTTCCTCGTAGGAGAGGAATCGAAGGTCCGGGAACGTGGGACTGAAGAACTTGCGGAGTCCAAGCCGGAGCACGCCCGAACACAGCAGGACCGGGATGCGACCTTCGGAGACCGCCGGTTGGATTGCCTTGCCGATGTGGGCACTCAGATGTTGGGCCGCCATCGGGGTCAGCACGAGGATCGTTTCGGTCGGTCCCTGGTTCAATCCCTTGGCGAGCTCCTCCTCAAGCCATGGCTCAAGGGCGATCGTCCGCAGCCGCCCCTGCTCATCGAGGAACGGCTGCACCAACTCGGACCCGATCGTCCGGCGGGCCTGCTCGGAGAGCTCGTCGATGTTCTTGGTGGTGGACGCGACATCGGCGATCCGCTCCAGGAGGGTGACAAGGTTCCGGATCGAGATGTCTTCGGCGAGCAGGTTCTGGAGAATCCTCTGGATCTGGCCGAGGGTCAGGAGACTCGGGACCAGCTCATTGACGAGTGCGGGTTGCAGCTTCTTGAGGTTGTCGAGGAGCGCCTCGACATCCTGTCGGCTCAGCAGCTGGGGCGCATGGCGTCGGATGCACTCCTGGAAGTGTGTCACCAGAACGGAAGTGGCGTCGACGACGGTGTATCCGGCAAGTTCGGCGGCGCTCCGGTTGTTCTCCTCGATCCAGACCGCCGGCAGGTTGAAGACCGGCTCGGTGGTGCTCTCGCCCGGGACGAGTTGGTCCCTCTGGTTGATGTTCATGGCGAGCCACCGCCCGGGACGCAGTGTTCCCTTCCCCACGACATGCCCCCGCAGGAGGATCTGATATTCCTGGGAGTCGAGCTGCAGGTTGTCCCGAAGGCGCACGGATGGAACCACGAAACCCATGTTCTGGGCGAAGTTCCGGCGGACTCCGGTGACCCGGTCGAGGAGGTCTCCGCCCTTGGCGACATCTGCAAGCGACACCAGACCGAAACCGAGCTGAACCTCCAGGGGATCCACGACGAGCAGCTGCTCGATCGCCTCAGCCGGAGGCTTGGCACTGGTGGGCCCAGAAGCGCCTGGCATGACTCCGTCAGCGCCAGGAACGAGGATGGGATGCTCAGGGAGGCGTCGCCAAAGCACAAGCATCAGCCCCCCTGCGCTCAGCAACAGGACGGTAGGAAACCCAGGCATCAGCCCGAGGAGGGCAAGCGATCCCGCCGTCATGAGCACGGGCCTCCGTTGGAAGATGAGCTGGGTTCCGAGCGCGGACCCGAGGTCCTCCCGAGAGGCGGCCCGGGTGACAAGGAGTGCGGCGGCCGTGGAGAAGATAAGGGAGGGAACCTGCGAGACCAGGCCATCGCCGATGGACAACAGGGTGTAGCGTCCAAGAACCTCGGTGGCTGACTCACCCCGCTGAAATACGCCGATCAGGAATCCGCCTACGACATTGATGACTGCGATCAGGATCGCGGCGATCGCATCGCCCCGGACGAATTTGGAGGAGCCATCC
>SYEM01000269.1 GCA_005801385.1 Verrucomicrobiales bacterium
CTCGGCCCAGAGGGGACTCGCAGCGGTCTTGGGCGTCGGGGTCGATGCGGCACTGGCGGAGTACCGGAAATGGCTGTTCCGGCAGGGAGAGGAACGGGAGGGGACCGATGAGCAAGGCCGTCCGCTTCGGAAGGGGTTCGATCGGGAGAGTCTGCTGAAGGTGGTGGCGGAGGGGGGAGAACTGCCGCAGACGGAGTATCTGAAGCTGAGGATCCGCCACATGGTGGATGGGGCGGTCCTGGGGAGCCGGGAGTATGTGGACTCGGTGTTCCAGCGACATCGGGACTGGTTCGGCGCCCGACGGACCTCCGGCGCACGACCCGTGCGAGGGGTGTCGGGCTTGGCCCTCAGCTGACTGCGCGACCTACGGGTCCGGGTTGCCGGGTGAACTGAAACCGGCCAGGGGCTGGCCATTCCTGAATCAGGAAACCGCGACTCGGATTGCCTCACCACGGGCGATCTGGGCAGCCTTGTGTCAAACCATGACGCTCGCGCCTCAAAACAGGGCTGGGGCGGACGCGAGGTTGTGGAAACGGCGCCCGACGCAGTCCGAGACAACATTTCAAGGATCATTCCAAAAAACGAAGCCTCCCATTGAGCAATTGGGCGAAGAATTTCGATAGATGACCTGGCCCTGTAGCCCAAAATCTTGGCTGTCGGTAGATGGCCTAGCCCTGACCTCAGTGCGAATGCTGTCTGCCTTTGCCAGCAACGCCACAGCCAGTCGGAGGCACCCAACACTTTTGCCTGGGACTGGGATGCATACCCAGGGCTGCAGGGATATGCTGAGCGCGTGCAGATCCTGACGGCGCTCCTCTCATCCTGGACCTGGCGGATGGCCTGGCGGGATTCGCGCGCCTCTCGACGGAGACTGCTGCTCTTCTCCACCAGCATCTCCCTGGGCATCGCCGCGCTCGTCGCCATCGGTTCGCTCGGTCGCAACCTCCAGTCCGCCGTACGGGAGCAGTCCAAGGCCCTGCTCGGGGCCGACCTCGTGCTGTCATCCCGACAACCCCTCGGCACCGAGGCCGAGGCCCTGATCCGGGAGGTCGGGGGCGAAGCCGCCCGGGAGACCAGCTTCTCGACGATGATCGTCCTCACCAACGGCACCACCCGACTCGTGAACGCCCGGGCGCTGACGGGTAACTTTCCATTCTACGGGATGATCGAGACCGACCCACCCGGTGCCTCGGCGGCACTGCGCTCAGGAGGCGGTGTCCTCGTCGAGGACTCCCTTCTCCAGCAGTTCCAGCTCCGACGGGGCGACACCGTCTCCCTGGGGAACGCGCGTTTCCAGATCCTCGGGACGCTCCGGAGGGTCCCTGGCGACTCGATCGTCTTCGCCACCTTGGCGCCTCGGGTCTACCTCGATGCCTCGGATCTACCCCGGACCGGACTTCTCCGGCCCGGCAGCCTCGCCCGATACCGGGTCTTCTTCCGCCTGGATCCGGACACCAGCGCCGAAGCGTGGGTCGACCGCGAAAAGCCGCGCCTGGAGCGGTTGAAGCTGCAGGACGAGACGATCCGCGAACGCCAGCGGGACCTTGGCAGTGCGCTGGAGAACCTCCAAGGGTTTCTCAACCTCGTGGCACTGATCGCCCTGATCCTTGGGGCGATCGGCATCGCCAGTGCCCTGCAGGTCCACCTGCGCCAGAAGCTCCCGAACATCGCGGTGCTCCGTTGTCTCGGGGCACCGGTCGGCACCACCGTGGCCATCTATCTCGCCCAGGGACTCACCTTGGGCGCCATGGGAACCGCGGTTGGCATCGGCCTCGGGGCCGCGGTCTCGCGGCAGCTTCCGGGGCTCGTCGAGGGATTCCTCCCGTTCCGGTTCGAGCATCGGTTCGATGCACCCGGCGCCCTGCTGGCCGCGCTCGCGGGATTCTCACTCTGCACCGGCTTCACGCTTCTGCCCCTGCTGCCGATCCGACGCGTCTCACCCCTCGCCGCGATCCGGTCCGCCTACGAACCATCGCACGGACGGGATCCGCTCATCGTATCGGTGCTGGGACTCCTGCTGGTGGGCGTCGCGGCCTTCGCCGTCTCCCAGACCCGTCGCTGGCAGGAGGGACTGGGCTATGCCGGCGGCCTGGCGGGCGCCTTCGTGCTGCTGTGGGGGGCAGGACATCTGACGATCCATATCTGCAGACGCCTGCCACTGGGCCAACTGCCGTTCGTGTGGCGGCAGGGGCTCGCCAGCCTCCACCGTCCCCATAACCGGACCACGCTACTGCTGGTGGCGATCGGACTCGGGACGTTCCTGATTCTCACCCTCCATCTCACCCGCAACGTACTGCTCGAGCAGCTGTTCCCGGATCGTGGTTCCAGCCAGCCCAACACGGTGCTCTTCGACATCCAGCCGGACCAACGGGACGGCGTCGCTCGGCTCCTTGCCGAAGAGGGCTTACCGCTGATCGAGGAAGCCCCCATCGTCACCATGCGTCTCCAGTCCCTCAAGGGCGTACCGGTGAACGAACTGATCCGACGCAAGGAGCTGGCCATCCCCGACTGGACGCTCAAGCGGGAGTACCGGTCCACCTGGCGTTCCCGGGTCAACGAGTCCGAACGTTTGGTGGCCGGGGTCTTCCACGGATCGACCACCAACGCAGGTGCACTCCAACCGGTGCCGGACGGCGAACCTCGAATCCCAATCTCGATGGAGGCCGGTATCGCCCGGGATCTGAGGATCGGGGTCGGGGACGAAATTGTCTGGGATGTCCAGGGCGTTCCCCTGGCCACCTGGGTCTCCAGCCTCCGCGAGGTCAACTGGCGCCAGGTCCGGCCGAACTTCTTCGTGGTCTTCCCAGAGGGATCGCTGGAGGCCGCGCCCGCGATGGTGGTCATGGCCAGCCGGGTCCGCGACGCCGGGCAGTCGGCCGCGCTGCAGCGCCGCCTCGTGGCAACATTCCCGAACGTGAGCGCGATCGACCTGACCCTGGTCCTACAGACGCTGGACGACGTCCTGACCCGGATTGGGTTCGTCCTCCGGTTCATGGCCTTCTTCACGGTGCTGACAGGCCTGGTCGTCCTGGCCGGATCGATTCTCAATGGCCGTTGGCAGCGGGTGCAGGAGAGCATCCTTCTGCGGACCCTCGGCGCGAGCCGGGTCCAGATCCGCCAGATCCTCCTGGCAGAGTACGCCGCCTTGGGACTGCTTTCGGCGGTGATGGCCTCGGGACTCGCGGTGGCCGGCAGCTGGGCACTGGCCCGATTCGCCTTCAAAGCCCCCTACACCATCTCTCCGCTGCCCCTTGCGATCACCCTGGGGGTCGTACCGATGCTGACCGCCATGGTGGGACTACTCACCAGCCGTGGGATCGCCGATCAACCCCCGCTCGAGATCCTGCGTCGGGAGGGGTGAGACCTTTCGGGTGGCAGGGACCGCGAATGCAGACCCGGGAATCCGCGGCGGTGGGTCCGGAGAAATAGGTTGAATCAACGACGGCGTGTTGTGTCGTATCTGGCCATGAGAACGAGGCTTCCCACCCCGACCGGTCCGGTCGCCCGTGGGATGGTGCTCGTCGCGCTCCTGCTCCTGATGGGCTCGTTGAGCTGGGTCCGGACCTTCGCGGTCTACACCGTCGCCTGGCTGGATGGATCCCATGCGCCGCATGTGGGCCTCGGTCCGGAGGGCTTCCAGGTCATCCTCGGGCATGGCCGCCTCCACGACCTCGCCAGCGAGGGTGGAACTTCCGGGGCGCAGCATGTCCACCGGTGGGGTGCCCGTTTGCTGATCCTCCTGTCCCACGAGGAGGGACCGCATTCGGATCACGTCGTGATGCTGGGATCCGACGGTGGGCCTTTTGAGACGGGTCGGGAGAACCGGATGGCATCCACGCCCCCGCAGTCATCGCCCGATGCCTCGCCCGAATCCAGGGTGGTTTCCTCACCCGCGAACGCACGGAGGCCGCAGAGTCATTTTGCCTTGGGCGCTCCGCCTTCCATGACGGCGCTGAACGTCCAGCTGCGCTGCACGCGGCTGCTGATCTGATCGCTGCCCGGTCCCGCCCCCCCCGGGAACCGCTTTCCGTCCCCGTCCGCATCCCTGTGGGTGGCCCCGTTTCGGGGTCCACGGTCTTCCGTTCCAATCCTTTCCCTGCCGTTCCATGTCGCTCCGCCTCCCGTCTCTGCTCCTCTGTGCCATCGCCGTCCTCACCGCCACGACGCCCTCGATCACAAGGGCCCAGGCCCCGACCCCCCAAACCCCGCCGTCGCTGTCGGTCGACGCGGTCGTCGCCGACGTGGTCGCCAACAACCCCGAACTGAAGTTCTACGAGGCCGAGCTCACGGCCGCCCGGGCCGACCAGAAGCTGGCGGGTCGGCTACCGAACCCGGAGTTCACGCCGGCCGTGGCCCAGAAGCGGACCACGGAGCCCTTCGGCAACTTCGCGGGTGAGGGGGTCGCATGGTCGGTCGCCGTCAGCCAATCGTTCGAATGGCCGGGTCGGATGGCCCTCCGCAAGTCGATCGCCAGCCGTCAGGTGGCCCTCGCCGACAATGGACTGGTCCAGTTCCAGACCGCATTGGCCGCGCGGGCCCGGACCCTGGCCTACGACCTCTCGATCGCCCTCCAGAAGGCCGGTGTCGCCGATGCCATCGCCAATAGGTTCCTCGCCCTGCAGCAGGTGGTGGTACAGCGGGATCCTGCCGGACCAACCCCGCTGCTGGAGTCCCGGATCCTCGAGGCCAACAGCATCACCTACCGCCGCCGGGCCGGGCAGGCCCGCCAACAGGCCCGTGAGGTCCTGCTGGAACTCAACCAGCTCCGCGGCAAACCGCTCGCGTCGGATCTCCAAGTCACCGCAGGCCCCATCGTCTTCCGTCCCGTCATGTCGGAGGGCGTCCTGATGGGCCTCGCCCTGACCCACAACTTCGAGCTGCGCCAGCGGGTCCTCGAGCTCGAGCAGCAGGGGTTCAAGGTCGATCTCGCCAGGACCGACCCGTTCCCGGGGATGACGTTGACGCCCTACTTCACGCAGGAGAATTCCCTCGGCCAGGACCGCTTCATCGGGGTGGGCTTCGCCGTGCCCCTGCCCCTCTGGAACAGCGGGAAGGTGGACATCGAGATCGCCAACGCCCGTCAGACCCAGGCCCAGACGTCACTGCTGCTCGCCAGGAGGACGGTGGAACGGCGGGTGGCGGAACTGTCGGTGGCCTATGGCACCCGACAGGAGGAGATGGAGCGCTGGCGTCCAGACTCCGTGGAACGGTTCCTCGAAACCGCCGAGCTGGCGGACCGCCATTATCGTCTCGGGGCGGTGGCGATCGCGACCTACGTGGAAATGCAGAAGCAGGCCCTCGACGCGCTCGACGCCCTCCTCGACACCCGACGCGAGGCCCTAGACGCGGCGCTGGGCCTGGAGCTGGCCACCGGCACGCCGCTCCACCTTGTCTCGTTCGAGACGGAGCCGTCCAAGCCCTAAACCTGCCACCCCGCGCCTCCCATGATTGATCGCATCCTGGAGTCGTCCCTGCGCCAGCGGGTCCTCGTCCTGCTCCTCTCCTTCGCCCTGCTGGCCGTTGGACTCTGGTCCGCCTTCGAGCTGCCCATCGACGCCGTCCCGGACCTCACTGGGGTCCAGGTCCAGATCAACACCGAGGTGCCCGCACTGGCCCCGGAGGAATCAGAGAGGGCCGTCACCCGGGTCATCGAGCTGGAGATGCAGGGCCTGCCCGGCGTGGCCGAGATGCGCTCCCTGACCAAGTTCGGTCTGTCGCAGGTGACACTCAACTTCGAGGAGGGCATCGACACCTACCGGGCGCGCCAACTGGTGACCGAACGCCTCAACGGCGTCATGGATACCCTCCCCGCCGGAGTCTCCCCGCGTCTGGCGCCGATCAGCACTGGCCTCGGCGAGATCTTCTACTACGTCATCCACTGGAAGACGAACGCCACCCAGCGTCCCTCGAACCCGCAGACGGCCCTGATGGATCTACGGGATGCCAACGAATACGTCGTCAAGCCGACGCTCCGCACGGTGCCGGGCATCGCCGAGCTCAACTCCAACGGCGGACAGGAGCGCCAGTTCGTCATCGAGCCCGATCTCAAGGCCCTCCAGGCCGCCGGTATGACCGTCGCCGACCTGGCCGATGTCGTTCGCCGAAACGTCGAGAACTCTGGGGGCGGTGTGATCAGCCAGAAGGGGGAACAGATCACGATCCGCGCGGTCGGACGCGTCGAGTCGGCCCAGGAGATCGCCGACCTGCCCGTGAAGTTCGGTGCCGCCGTCCAGCCACTCCGGGTCCGCGACTTTGCCCGGGTCGAGATCGGAGCACGCTACCGGACCGGCGCCGCCACCATGGACGGCGAGGAGATCGTGCTCGGCACCGTCATGATGCTCAGCGGCCAGAACGCCCGGGTCGTCTGCCAGCGGGTGTTGTCCCGCCTCGACGCCGTCCGGGAGCAGCTGCCTGCGGGGATGGACCTGACGGTGGTCTATGACCGCTCCGAGCTGGTCGACCGCACGATCGGCACGGTGAAGAAGAACCTGTTCGAGGGTGCCGTGCTGGTCGTGGTGGTCCTGCTCGCCCTCCTCGGCAACTGGCGGGCCGCCCTGGTCGTGGCCCTTGCCATCCCCCTGTCCTTCCTGTTCGCCATCACGGGCATGGTGCGCTTCGGCATCTCGGGCAACCTCATGAGCCTGGGCGCGGTGGACTTCGGGCTGATCATCGATGGGGCCGTCGTGATCGTGGAGAACATCGTCTGCCAGCTCGCTCACCGTCAGGCTCATCTGGGACGTCGGCTCAATTCCCGGGAGCGCCTCGAGACCGTGCTGACCGCGAGTCGGCAGGTCGCCAAGCCGATGGTCTTCGGGGTGATGATCATCACCCTCGTTTACGTGCCGATCCTTTCCCTCACGGGCATCGAGGGGAAGATGTTCCGCCCGATGGCCTTCACGGTGATTCTCGCCCTCATCGGCGCCCTGGTGCTCGCCCTCACCCTGATGCCGGTCCTGTGCGCCCTGCTGCTCGGGGGCCACATCGAGGACAAGGACAACCGACTGCTCGCCCCGATCAAATCCCTCTATGGCGTCCTGCTCCGAAAGGCCCTTGCACACCGTGCGCTCACCGTCGCGGCCGGGGTGGTAACCTTCATCGCATCGTTGTGGCTCTTCACCCGGCTCGGGGCGGAGTTCGTGCCGAAGCTCGACGAGGGCTCCATCACCGCGATGGTGTACCGGAAGGTCGGGATGAGCCTCGAGGAATCCCTACGCCAGGACTTGGAAGCCGAGCGTCTCATCCTTGGGCAATTCCCCGAGGTGACCCGCGTCTTCTCCCGGATCGGCACCAGCGAGGTGGCCACGGACCCGATGCCTCCCAACGAGACCGACCTCTATGTTGTCTACAAGCCGATCTCCGAATGGCCCAAGTCGCCGGGACGTCCGATCACGAAGCAGGAGCTGTGTGAACAAATCGACAAGGCGGTGAACGCAGCCACACCCGGTCAGGAGTTCGAGTTCGGACAACCCATCGAGATGCGCTTCAACGAGATGCTCGAGGGCAGCAAGTCGGAGCTCTCCGTGAAGGTCTACGGCCCCGACTTCGAGGTGCTCGAACGCCTCGCGCGCGAGGTGAACGAGATCATCCAGTCGGTACCCGGTGGTGAATCCACCCTGGAGGTGGATGGACGGACCTCGACCCTCACCCTACGGATCCGCCGTGGGGAACTCGTCCGTCGCAACGTGACGTCCGGGGAGGTGAACCGCGCCGTGGCCACCGCGCTCGGCGGCGACACCGTCGGCACCTTGGTCGAGGGGATCCGACGCCGTGACATCGTCGTACGCCTTCCCGACAGCCAGCGGGCGGACCTCGCGACCATCCGCAGCCTCCCTGTCCGGGTCGGCGATTCCGGTCTACTTCCTCTCGGCGAACTGGTGGACATCGAGACAGTGCAGACCGTGGAGCCGATCCGGCATGAGGGGGTCCAACGCCGGGTGGCGCTCCTGGTCGGAGTCCAAGGGCGCGACATGGAGGGCTTCGTCAACGAGTGTGTCGCCCGCATCCGGGAGAAGGTGACCTTCCCCGAGGGCTATACCTACGAGTTCGGCGGCCAGTTCAAGAACCTCCGCGAGGCCCGGGCCCGCCTTGCCATCGTGGTGCCCGTCACGCTGATCCTGATTCTGACCCTCATCTTCGTGGCGTTCGGCAGCCTGCGTCAGACCGCCCTGATCGCCACCGGGATCCCCCTCGCGTTGACCGGTGGGATCATGGCGCTGTGGGTGCGTGGGATGCCCTTCAGCATCACCGCCGC
>SYEM01000270.1 GCA_005801385.1 Verrucomicrobiales bacterium
CAGTGACCTCCTCGGGGCGCTCGTCGATGAGCAAAACGACCACACAGACCTCGGGGTGGTTGGTGGTGATGGCGTTGCAGATCTGCTTGAGAATCGTCGTCTTGCCCGTGCGGGGAGGGGCCACGATTAGTCCGCGGGTTCCCTTACCAATAGGCGTGACGAGATCGATGATTCGCTGTTCCAACAAGTCGGGTGCGGTCTCGAGACGGAATTTCTCGATCGGGTCGATCGTTGTGAGGTTCTCGAAACGGATGGCGT
Source organism: Verrucomicrobiales bacterium (assembly GCA_005801385.1). Taxonomy (GTDB): domain Bacteria; phylum Verrucomicrobiota; class Verrucomicrobiia; order Limisphaerales; family UBA9464; genus UBA9464. The sequence goes on from SYEM01000270.1 coordinate 259, forward strand.
GGATGAATTCCTGGTAGGTCCGACCATTGACCTTGAGCACCTCCCGCAGCTGGGGGCTGTTGCCCTTGTGCGGGGGGTTGACGGTGCACTCGATGTGGCAGCCCTCACGGAGTCCCAGCCTCTTGATGGAATCGGGCGTCAGGAAGACATCCGAAGGTTTCGGAGCGTAGTGCCCTTTGGCTGAACGCAGGAATCCAAAGCCCTTCTCGGAGATCTCCAGATAGCCCTCATGGATGATGGGTTGTCCGTCGGGTCCGAGCTGCGGACCGGCAGGCCGCTGGGGTCCTGGTCCGCCTCCAGGCCTGTGGCCGTGTTGTGGCGACTGAGGGCGTTGGGGGGGCGGGGTATTTCCCTGGGACGAGTTCGGGGCAGCCGCTGCTGGTGCCGGGGCTGGCCGGGGGGCAGGCGCGGGGCGCGGCGCAGGGGCACCCTGCGGGGGTTTGCTCTGGAACCCCGGGACCGCAGTGATCGGACGCGGTGCGGGTGCTGCTGCGGCTGGACGTGCAGGACTGCCGGCTGGCGCTGAACTGATGGCCCCAGGGGACCAGTCCGTATTCTTGGGCTCGGGTGCCGGGGAAGGCACACTGTAATTGCTCATGCTGACGATTCGATTGTTGATCCAGGAAATGTCTGAACCCAGGAAATGCGGCAGACACTACTGGCCGCAGGAATTTCGAACTTGGGGAAGCAACCCTGAATCCACTCAAACCGCAGGGTTGTCAGACCTTGGACAAATGAGAGATACGGATATCTGGTCAAAAGCGCAACAATTTGTGCGGGTTTTGTGGGAAAAGCTTCGTCCCCGGCATGGGGGTGGGGACACCTGAACTTTCCATCTTGGATTCCTTCCGGCAGGGTCCGCTTCCGATCGATGTTCTCCCTGTTGAACGCCTCCGAGGTGCTTCGCGACCAGACCGCTTCCGGGGTCTTCGGGCACCCTGTCGCCTGGGTCTATCGGCCGCTGGACTACGCCTGGCTGGTCCATCAGGCCTATGTGGAGCGGTTCGGAAAGAGTCCCAAACAGGTGGTCTTTGTCGGAATGAATCCCGGGCCGTTTGGGATGGTCCAGACTGGGATTCCCTTTGGAGAAGTTGCTGCAGTCCGCGACTGGATGGGGCTTCCGGACGTGGTCCGGATTCCCCAGGCCCAGCACCCCAGACGTCCTGTCGAGGGATTCGGGTGTCGTCGATCCGAGGTGAGTGGGCGGCGGCTCTGGGGTTTGTTCGCCGCCCGGTTTGGCGGGGCGGAGGCCTTTTTCAGGAACCACTACGTCCTGAACTACTGCCCGCTGGCGTTTCTGTCCGACTCCGGCGCCAACATCACGCCGGACCACCTTTCCGCGGTGGAGCGTGAACCTCTCGAGGCAGCCTGTGATCTCCACCTGAGGGCGGTCCTCGGGGCGCTGCGTCCCGAGTGGGTGATCGGAATCGGTGGGTTTGCCGCCGAGAGGGCCCGCAGGGTGGTCGGCAATGCCGAGGCGCCCCGAATCGGCCAGGTCCTGCACCCCAGCCCCGCGAGTCCTGCCGCGAACCGGGGTTGGGCTGAGGCGGCAACCCGTCAGTTGGAAGCGTTGGGCGTCTGGTGACCGTTGGTCCTGCCATGGGTTCCACCACCAAAGATACCCTGGCTATCGGGAACACAGGACGTCGTGTCTTAAGGGAGTTCTACCTTGGGCTGGCGATCCTCTTGTGCTGGGTGTGGCCGTCGGTGTTGGCCGGAGGCCCAGTGCGCCCGAACTTCCTCGTGATCCTGACGGATGATCACGGCATTGGGGATGTCTCCGCCTATCGCAAGTCGGATGTGCATACGCCCAACATCGACCGGTTGGCGGTGCAGGGCATGAGGTTCACCCGGATGAGGTCGAACGCCACCGTGTGTTCCCCATCGAGGGCCGCCTTGCTGACCGGAAAGTATCCCGATCGGGTCGGGGTCCCGGGGGTCATCCGGACCCGTCCCGAGGATTCCTGGGGTTGGTTCGATCCCCGAGCGGTCACGTTGCCGGATCTGTTGCGTCGATCCGGCTACCACACGGCGTTGGTGGGTAAATGGCATCTGGGTCTGGAATCCCCCAACACGCCAAACGAGCGGGGATTCCAGTTCTTCCATGGATTCCTGGGCGACATGATGGACAGCTACACGACCCACGGGCGTGAGGGGCACAATTACCTGCGACGCAATGACCGGGTGATCACGGCGCCGGGGCATGCCACCGACCTCTTCACGGAATGGGCGATCGGATACCTCGAGCAACGCGCCCAGCGGCGACAGCAACCCTTCTTCCTCATGCTCGCCTACACGGCACCGCATTTCCCGATCGACCCCCCCGAGGAGTGGCTGGCCCGTGTCCGGAAGCGCGATCCCTCCCTCGGCGAGGCCCGGGCTCGCAATGTGGCGCTGGTTGAACATCTCGACCACGGGATCGGGCGGGTCCTCGATCGCTTGGAACTGTTGGGACTGGGGCGGGATACGGTCGTGGTCTTCACCTCCGACAACGGGGGTTCCCTCCCGCATGGACAGAGCAATGCGCCGTGGCGGGACGGCAAGCAGAGCCACTACGACGGTGGGCTCCGGGTGCCGTTTCTGGTCCGTTGGCCTGGGGTGGTTTCATCCTCCTGCACGAACGACTATCCGGGGCTGACCTTCGATGTTTTCCCGACCTTCCTTGAGCTGGCGGGAGTGAAACCTCCACAGGGCCTGGATGCGGTCAGCCTCGTTCCAATTCTTAGAGGCGGGACCCTTGCAGCGGCTGGGCGCGATCTCTATTTCGTGCGCCGCGAGGGAGGACCCCATGGCGGCAACAGCTATGAAGCCCTGATCCGAGGGGATTGGAAGCTGTTGAGAAACGATCCCTACAATCCCTTCGAGTTGTATGATCTCCGTTCCGACCCGGGCGAGACGCGAAACATAGCCAGCCAGCATGCGGATCGGGTCCGTGAACTCTCTGAAGCGCTCCGGGAACAGGTGCGGCGTTGGGGGCGGGTGCCGTGGCAACCTCCGAGGGATTCCGGCCCGCGGTGAAGTGCCCGGGGATGTCTGATCCTGGCACGGTGACTCAGTGTCGTGGGGTGGATCCTGTGTCCCGATGCCAGCGGATCGCGCGGTCCAGAGCCTGTGTGAGCCGTTGAACAAATGCATCCGGATGGAAGAACACATGGCGTCGCCGGGCGGCCTGGCCCATGGCAACGCATCGCTGTGGATCGAGGATGAGCTCCCGGAGGGCCGAGGCGAAGGCTTCTGGTGTTCGTTCCTGGACCTTGATGCCGGTCTCTCCGGGCCAGAGCCATTCGTCAACCGCTCCACCATCGAAGGCGACGATGGGTTTTCCGTAGGCGAGAGCCTCTACGCCGATCAGACCGAACGGTTCGGGGCGCAGGACTGGGAACAGGATGACCGAAGCCCGCGCATACCAGGAGGCCAGCTCGGTCGGCAGGATCTCCCCGGTGAAGGTCACCCTTGGGGTCACGCCGAGATCCCGGGTCAGCTGCTCAAGGGCGGCCCTCTGGGGCCCGTCACCGGCCACCACCAGTCGACAGGGCAGATCCTGCAGCTGGGCGACGGCGCGGATCGCCAGATCGATGCCCTTCGACTTCACCATCCGGCCCGGCACCAGCAGTAGGCCGGGTTCGGTCGCGATCGAGGCGTCGGCAGGCGGAGGTTCCGCACAGAGTGGAACGAGATCCAGCCGATCCACCGGGAACCCGTTCTCCTCCAGACCCCGTTGCATGAACCGGGAAGCGACCTGGACCCGGGACCTGGGGAGTTTCCAGGCCAACATCCGGGCGTCGATGGCCTTCCATCGGCGCCAGTTGTTGATGGGATGTTTGCCGCCACAGCCGATCACGGCGTGCCACAGCAGGCAGGACCAGCCGTGGGGTCGATGACAGGGTTCCCAGTCACGGGAACACCGGTCCCCTCCCGAGCAGAAGATGCTCTGGTCATGATAGAAGCTCGCTAGGGGGAACCGCTCCGACAGGCCCGGGAGAGAGGGCATGACCTTGATGGAATGGCAGTAGAGGACGTCGGGCTGGAATGTTGCCACGGCCTTCTCGAGGGCAGCCTGCCGGTCCGGCATGGGCAGGGCCTCGCGAACCCGGAACACGGGACACTTCACCAGGGATGGATGCTCGTCATGATAGGCCAGGGCCACGTCGTGCCCGGCCTTTCCCAGCCAGGAGCAGGTCTCGACGACCATCCGATTCAGTCCTCCGGTGTGGGGACTGGCGCTGTCGCTGATGAACAGGATCCGCAACGCCTTGAGGGTTTCGACCGTGGAAGAGGGTGTCAATCGAGGCTTTGACATGGGGGTATCGTGCTGCACGGACCGCCGTTGTCCGACCCACCTTGGCAGGCTGTCGACCGGATGGGTGCTCCCCCGAGTTTTCGGTTCCCTCTGGGTCGATGGGGCATAGACTGACTCTCCCGTTGGAATCCTGTCATGCCCGAGGCCAGCAACATCGTGGATCTCCGGAAGCTTCTGGCCGAGCGCTTTGGGGCAGCGGTCCGGCTTCGGAGGGCGACCACGCCGGAGGCCATCCCCACGGGCATTCCGGCTCTGGATTCCCTCCTGGAGGGCGGTTGGCCGAAGGGCGGGGTCTCCGAACTGGTCGGGCACGGCGTCGGCTCGGGTGTCGTCCAGGTCCTGCATGCCTGGATCCGTCAGACCGCCCAGGAAGGACAGTTCCTCGCCGTGGTTGATGCCGGGGACAGCCTCGATGTGGACGCCCTGGAATCCCAGATGCTCGCACGCATCCTCTGGGTGCGGGCACGGAGTGCGGATGAGGCCCTGCGTGCCGCGGATCTCCTGCTGCGGGATCGGAACTTCTCCCGGGTCGTAATCGATCTGAAGCCCTGTCCGACCAAGGCCCTGGCGCGGATCTCCGGCAGCCTCTGGCATCGGTTCCGTCGGCTGACGGAACACCACGGCACCACGGCGGTTGTGCTGACCCCTTCACCCCTGGTCTCTGGTGCCACGTGTCGGGTCCAGGTCTCGGTGGACCCGCGGCTGGATCAGCTCCACTCGGATCCGGAGGCCGTTCTGGAGTCCCTGCGGTTCAACCTGGTTCGATCGGGCGTCCTGCAGGCGGGGCAGGATCGGCAGATGGCGGGATGAAGGAAACAATGGCCGTGACGCCCCTTTTTGCCGTCCTGCATCTCCCGGAGTTCCCGCTCCAGTCGGCCCTGCGGCATCAGCCCGAGCTGTGGGACCAGCCCATCGCCCTGCTGGACCCGGCCCAACGGGTCGCCCGAGTGATCGCGGCCACGCCTGGCGCGCGTGCGGCCGGGGTGCTCGAGGGCCTGATGACACCCCAGGCGCTGGCGCGCTGCCGGGAGCTGCTGATCCGCCCCCGATCCGCCGAGGGGGAAGCGGCCACGATGGATGCGATCGTGCAGGTGGCCTTTGGGTTCTCGCCGGCCATCGAGGACACGACTCCGGGATTGCTGACCCTGGATCTGCGGGGCCTTCCCAGCCTTCTGGAGCCGTCCCAGCGCCAAGCCTGGGCGGAGCGGTTGAAGGGGGCCATCGACGCGCTGGGACTCCGATCCCGTGTCGGTGTCGGGCCCACGCCGAACGTGGCCCGGCTGGCGGCGCTTTGGTCGGAAGAGGTCTTCGTGGTGGCGGACGCCACCGGATTCGTCTCGACGCTGCCCATCGCGGCATTGGAACCCACCGCCCATGTGGCCGAGATCCTGGGGCAGTGGGGCGTCCGGACCGTGGGCGAGTTCCTGGCCTTGGGCCGTGCGGAACTGGCCGATCGCCTGGGGCTTGAGGCCCTGGCGCTGTTCGCGTCGGCCTCGACCACATCGGTCCGTCCTGTCCGACAGATCCGTCCCCCGGAACGGTTCGAGGAATTCTGGGAGTTCGACCCGGCCGTGGAAACGCTGGAGCCGCTGTTGTTCCTGTGCCGTCGCTTCACCGATTCCTTCGCTCAGCGGCTGGAGGCGTTGGGGCTGGCAGCAGAACATCTGATTCTGCGCCTGCGACTGGAGTCGGGTCAGGACCACCGGAAACGCCTCCGTCTCCCGGAGCCTGCCCGACGCTCCGAGGCCCTTTTCCAGTGCCTGCAGACGTATCTCGAGACTCTCAGGACGGAGGCGCCGGTGGTGGGAATGGAGCTCTCCCTGGAACCCACCCGGCCACGTCAGCGTCAGTTCAGCCTGTTCGAGGCGGCGGTTCGGGATCCCCACCAGTTCCAGGAAACCCTCGCACGGTTGAGCGCCCTGGTGGGGGGCGACCGGGTAGGCAGTCCCGTGAGGGAGGATTCCCACCGGACGGATGCCTTCCGGCTGGTCAGTCCGGACTTCGACAATGCCCCGACCGTGGAGTCCCGTCCCGGACGATGGCTGCAGGCATCCACTCCGATGAGACGTCTCCGTCCGCCGTCCCCGGCGCGAGTGGAGATCCATGTCCTCGGTGGCGCCTCGACGACCTCCATCGCCCCCCCCGACCTTGCGTCTAGGCTCAGCCCAGATCGTGTGTCGGCCCTCTTGTCGCCCACATTCTGCAAAGACGGGGGCGACCCGATGCCGGCTCCGGGTCCCTCGGTTTCCAAGACACCCAAACCTCGTCGGACCTCCGGATCCAAGACTCCCCAGCCTGTCTTCGTTTCAAGTACGGTGGCCTCGGGACGGATCCGTCGCGTGCAGGGTCCGGTGCGGCGCTCGGGACACTGGTGGGAGGCCCATGCGTGGGCGGAGGAGGCGTGGCAGGTCGAGACCGACCGGGGGCAGGTCCTCAGTCTGGTCTGTCGTGAGGGGCACTGGACGGTGGATGCCGTGGCCGACTGAGATTGGGAAGGATCTGGATGTGCCCTTGCCCCATGTTTCGCAAACGGACCTGTTCCTGTCCGTGGCACCGGCTCCTTTGTGTGCCGTTCCCATGAGCTACGTCGAACTCCATGCACGCAGCGCGTTCAGCTTCCTCCGGGGCGGCTCACTGCCGGATGTGCTGGTGATGGAGGCGGCCCGTCTTGGAATCCCTGCGGTGGCGATGACGGACCGTATGGGTGTCCCGGGCGTGCCCCGATTCCACAGGGCCGGCCGAGAGGCTGGGGTCCGGGGCATCGTCGGCGCGGAACTCGCGATGGAGGACGGCAGCGTCCTCCCGGTGTTGGTCGAGAACCGGACGGGGTATCAGAACCTGTGTCGATGCCTCACCCAGGCGCATCTGCGGTCGGTCAAGGGGGCGGGCACGGTCCGTTGGGACGAGCTTCCGGAATTTGCCACCGGCTTGGTCGCCCTGACCGGTGACGGGGAAGGGCCGCTTCGTCGGGCGCTGCTGGGAGCCCGCGACGCGGCTTCCGGTAGGGAACAGGCTGGGCAGATCCTCCACAGACTGACCGCGGCCTTTGGTTCCTCCGGCGTCTTCGTCGAGCTCCAGCGACACCATCTCCCGGGCGAGTCCCGGTGGAACCGTGTCCTCATCGAGCTGGCCCGCAGCTGTCGCCTGCCATTGCTCGCCACCCAGGCCGTGACCCATGCCACCCCAGAGGAGCGGCCGGTGGTCGATGTCTTCACCTGCCTCCGCCATCACGTCACGCTGGATGCGGCAGGTGTCCGGTTGACCCCCAATGCCGAGCGTCACCTCAAGGGAGCGGAGGCCATGGGAGCCCTCTTCGCCGATCTTCCCGAGGCGGTGGCCCACACGGTGGACCTGGCGGCACGCCTGCGGTTCGAGCTCACGGACCTTGGCTACGAATTCCCGCGGTTCCCGGTCGGCCCGGGTGAGACCATGGAGGGGGTGCTCGAGGATTGGGCGTATCGGGGTGCCCGACAACGCTATGGCGGCCGGATCCCGGACAAGGTGGAACGACTTCTCGTCAAGGAACTGGATCTCATCCACCGGCTGGGATTCGACGGCTACTTCCTCATCGTCGCGGATCTGGTCCGGTACTGTCGGGACCATGGCATCCTGGCCCAGGGGCGGGGCAGTGCCGCGAACAGCGCGGTCTGCTTCTGCCTCGGCGTCACCGCTGTGGACCCGGTGCGGTTCGATGTGCTGTTCGAGCGGTTCCTGAGCGAATCCCGAAAGGGCTGGCCCGACATCGACATCGACCTCCCCAGCGGGGACCAGCGGGAACAGGTCATCCAGGAGGTCTATCGGCGTTATGGACCCCATGGCGCGGCCATGACCGGGACGATCATCGCCTACCGTGGACGCAACACCGCCCGCGAACTCGGGAAGGTCCTGGGGCTGCCGATGGATGTGGTGGATCGGTTCAACGCCCTGTTCTCGGGAGGGGATTTTCCGCACACCCTCGAGTTCGAGGCCCAGCTGGAGAAGGCGGGCCTGCCGGCCTCCCATCCACGGGTTCCCGCCTTCGCGGCGTTGTACCGCCGGATCAGCGGACTGCCCCGGCATCTCGGCCAGCACTCGGGGGGCATGATCATTGCCCGCGATCCGCTGAACCAGCTGGTGCCCCTCGAGAACGCCTCGATGCCGGGGCGGGTCGTGGCCCAGTGGGACAAGGACGACTGTGAGGACCTCGGTATCATCAAGATCGATCTCCTGGGCCTCGGGATGATGGCGGCGCTGCAGGACACGGTCGCACTGTGTGCCCAGAGGGGTCACCCCATCGATCTGGCCCATCTTCCGGAGAACGATCCGGCGACGTTCGAGCTGATGCGGCGGGCGGATACCATCGGCGTCTTCCAGATCGAGAGCCGTGCCCAGATGGCGACGCTGCCCCGGATGCGGCCGGAGCGGTTCTACGATCTCGTCATTGAGATCGCGATCATCCGGCCCGGTCCGATCGAGGGAGGGCTGGCCCATCCATATCTGGCCCGACGCAACGGGGAGGAGCCGGTCACCTATTTCGGCGGGGATGAACGGCTGAAGCCGATCCTGGGGCGGACCCTGGGGGTACCCCTGTTCCAGGAGCAGATGCTCGCCATGGCGATGGTGATGGCGGATTTCAGCGGATCCGAGGCCGAGGAACTGCGTCGTGCCCTCAGCTTTCATCGGTCGAACGAGAAGATGTCCCGGGCCACCGCCAAGCTCCGGGCGGCCATGGACCGTTCCGGGGTGGATCCTGGGGTGGCCGAGCAGATCGTCGACGCCGTCGGATCCTTTGCCCTCTACGGGTTCCCGGAATCCCATGCGATCAGCTTCGCCCATCTCGCCTACGCCAGTGCCTACCTCAAGACCCACCGGGCGCCCGAGTTCTACTGCGCGCTCCTGAATAACCAGCCGATGGGCTTCTATTCGCCGGCCACGCTGGTCCGGGACGCCCGGAAGCATGGTGTCCCGGTCCGGCCGGTCAGCATCCGTGACTCTGACTGGGCCTGTGGGGTCGAGGCGGACGGGGGGCTTCGGCTGGGATTTCTGCAGGTGCAGGGGCTCCGTCACGAGGGGGTGCTCCGTCTGGTGGCGGAACGGACTCGCGAACCGTTCCGTTCGTTGGACGATCTGCGTCGTCGGGTCCCGCTCCGGGCCGAGGAACTCCGTCAGCTGGCGGCCCTCGGGGCTTTGAATGACCTGGCCCCACATCGGCGCGCGGCGTTGTGGGAGGTGGAACGACGGCGCGGGGACGACCTGCTGGAGTCCACTGGTGCGTCCTCCGCGGGGGGGCGTCCGATACCGCTGGTCCCGATGACCCCTATGGAACGCATGGGGGCCGACTATTCCGGGATGCGGCTCACGACCGGGCCCCATCCGATGGCCTTGATCCGGGATCGGTTCCCGGATCTCTGGCGGGCCGAGGACCTGTCGGCAGCGCGGGATCGGGAACGGGTCTGGGTTGGGGGTCAGGTCATCTGTCGACAGCGTCCTGGAACGGCGAAGGGGGTCTGTTTTGTCAGCCTGGAGGACGAGACCGGCATCACCAACGTCATCGTCTCTTCCACCCAGTTCGAGGCGGAGCGTCTGACGGTCACCCAGGAGCCATTCCTCGCGGTGATGGGGGAGGTCCAGCGACGCGGGGCCACGGTCCACGTGAAGGCCCTGAAGATCGAGCGTCTGGAGGCCGCTCCGATGGCGTCCCCAGCCTCGCATGACTTCGGTTGAGGATCTGTCGAATGCCAGGTGAATCCCGACTTTGAATTCCTTGGCCCGGCTGCTACATCCTTAAGACCGATGAACGGTTCCTCCCAAAGCCTCCTCATGGCTGCAAGCCTCGCGGCCGGCCTATTCCTAGTCGGATGTGGCGGCGATTCTTCGTCCCATGCTGACGGTCATTCTGAGGGCAGCCACGGGCATTCCGCCAAGTATGGCGGCAAGCTGGTGGAATTGGGCCGGCATGAGGCCAATCTTGAGTTCGTCTTCGTTCCAGCCGAAGGGCGTCTGACCGCCTACGCCCTGGATGCCCACGCGGAGAACTTTGTGCGCCTGCCGATCGAAGGGATCACGGCACAGGTCACGGTGAACGGGGCGGAGCAGACCTTGGTCCTGCGCCCCATGGGGAATTCTGCGACCGGTGAGAAGCCGGGAGACACCTCCCAGTTCCAAGGCACGTCGGATGGATTGAAGTCCGCCACCCGCATTGAAGTCCTTGTGAAGGAGCTTCCGTTCAGGTCCAAGCAGTTCCGGGACATCCGGACGACACTTCCCTGATGAAACCGTTCTCTGTCGCCGCACTTCTCGCCGTCGCGGGTCTCTCATCCACCCTGGCCCAGCAGCCCCCGCGTGGGGAACCAATCAAGCCGCTGGCACCGAAAGGCCAGCCGATCAAGCCGGTCGAAGCAGGTCCCTCTGTGAAGAGTCCTTCGACCAACACCCCGGCCCCGGGTGCCGAGGCGAAGGCAGACGGCCAGCTCGTCGTCGGCTTCGACAAGCTCAGCAGCTTCAAATACGACGTGCCGGACGAAAATCCCGACAGTCCATTCGCCAAGGGCAAGGATCCGGACACCCAGATTCCCGAGACCATCAAGGCCTTCAGCGGCAAGCGGGTGTCCCTCAAGGGCTTCATGCTGCCCCTCAAGGTGGAGCAGGGGCTCGTCACGGAGCTGCTGATCATGCGCGACCAGTCGATGTGCTGCTTCGGCACCGTGCCCAAGATCAACGAGTGGGTCTCGGTCCGGATGACCGGCAAGGGCATCAAGCCGGTCATGGATCAGGCCGTCTCCCTCGTCGGCACCCTCAAGGTGGGAGCGATCCGCGAGAATGGCTATCTGGTGGGCATCTACCAGATGGACGGCGAGCGGATGGATGGACCTGTGGGGCTCTGAGCAGCGCTCCGTTCCAACCCCGGCGACGCGCGCGCGGGTGGCCCCACGATCGCTGCGGGTTCTGTTGGGGTCAGACCAGTCCCGTCGTTTCCGGGAATCCGCAGACCACGTTCATGGACTGCACGGCCTGGCCGCTGGCACCCTTGATCAGGTTGTCCTCCGCGCTCACGACGATCAGCCGTCCCGTCCTCGGATCGAGGCGCCAGGCGAGTTCGAGCACGTTGGTGCCCACGACGTTTTTGGTGTCGGGCAGGGACTTGCCCTCGAGCACCCGGACGAACGGTTCGTTGGCGTAGGCCGTGCGATAGCACTCGGTGATCGCCTCGCCCAGACGCGTGGTCTCCTCCGGAGTGGCGAAATGCTGGGCCGGGGCGAGATAGAGCGTCGTCAGGATGCCTCGGTTGACCGGGATCAGGTGGGGGGTGAACTGGATCGTGACCGGCTCCCCGGCGGCGACGGCGAGTTCCTGCTCGATCTCGGAAAGGTGCCGGTGCTTGGGAATGCCGTACGGGCGGACGCTCTCGTTGCATTCCACGAACAGGTAGTCGATCTCAGCCTTCCGACCCGCACCACTGACCCCGCTCATGGAGTCGGCGATGATGCCGGTGGGCTTAATAAGTTTGGACCGGAGCAGGGGCAGGGTGGGCAGCAGGATGCTCGTGGGGTAGCAGCCCGGAGAGGCAATCAGTCGGCTGTCAGGCAGTCGGCTGCGATAGACCTCAGGAAGCCCGTAGATCGCCTTGGATAGGAGATCCGGCGCCGGATGGTCATGGGCGTAGAACTCCTTGTAGACTGCTGCGCTGCGCAGTCGGAAATCAGCACTGAGGTCGATCACCGTGGCCCCACCCTCAAAGAGCGGACGGGCGTACTCGGCGGCGACCCCGTGTGGCAGGGCGAGAAAGACGATGTCGGCCTCCTTGGCAAGGTCCGCCGGCTTTGGATCACGAAACTTGAGCTGACGCGACCGTGGATGGCTGGCGAAGCGGGGAAAGATCTGGGCGAGGCTCTGTCCGGCATTGGACCGGGACGTGACCGCCACGAGGTCGACTCCGGGGTGGTTGAGGAGCAGGCGGACGAGTTCCTCGCCGGAGTAGCCGGAGGCGCCGACGATGGCGACACGGGGACGGGTGTTCTGGAATCGCATGGGACGTTGGGAGATCGACTGTGGAAGGGAGGATGACAATCAGTGCGGGAACGGCAACGGCGCGGGTTCGGCCCACAAAAAAACCCTGCTGGAGGGCCAGCAGGGTTGATGTGGGCGGAGCCGGCTCAGCGCTTGCTGAACTGGAACCGACGACGGGCGCCGGGCTGACCGTACTTCTTGCGCTCGCGCATCCGGGAGTCGCGGGTCAGGAGCTTGTCGGTCTTCAGGAGCGGGCGGAGTGCCGCATCGCTGGCGAGCAGTGCTCGGGCGATGCCATGGCTGCAGGCACCGGCCTGGCCATTCGGACCGCCGCCGGCAACGCTGATGTGGACATCGAACTTGCCAGTGGTGGACGTCGCCGCGAACGGCTGGGTCACCTGCAGGCGGAGGGACTCGACGGGGAAGTAGACCTCGAAGGAGCGGCCATTCACCGTGATGGTGCCCGACCCGGGAGCGATCCGAACGCGGGCCACAGCGGTCTTGCGGCGGCCTGTTCCAAGGAATTGAGTGGAGGACATGGGAGATCAGGATTCCAAATTTCAGCCGGCGTAGGTCATCTGGGCCGGTTGCTGGGCGGCATGCGGATGGACGCTGCCCGCGTAGACCTTGAGCTTGGTGTAGAGCAGGTCACCCAGTCGGTTCTTCGGGAGCATGCCGCGGACGGCGTGCTCGACGAGGCGCTCAGGATGCTTCTGGCGAACCTGGTTCACGGTGCGGCGCTTCTCGCCACCCTTCCATCCGGAGTACGTCATGTACTGCTTGTCGGATTCCTTCTTGCCGGTCAGCACCACCTTCTCGGCGTTGATGACCACCACGAAGTCGCCCGCATCGAGATGGGGGGTGAAGGTGGGCTTGTCTTTGCCACGCAGCGCATCGGCCACCTGGCACGCCAGACGACCGAGGACGGCTCCGTTGGCATCAATGATCCGCCACTGACGGCGCTGGATATCTACTTTGGGAAGGAAAGTCTTCATGCAACCCGCAAAAGGAACGGGATTCGTACCAAAAGAGGGGGGAGGGTCAACGGTTTTTCCGGAAAAATCTCAGACGCGGGGCTCATGACACCCCTCCTGGAGACGTCGTTTCAGGGTCCGGAGCCACCAAAAACCGTTTCACAGCCTCACAATCCCGCGTCGGCTCCTGACAGGCGGATCCGGAGCAGCACCACGCCAGAGTGAACTCTTCGTTCACCGGCAGTGCCCGGGCCGACGCCTCCACCAGACCGAGGTTCCCGAGGATCACCCGGTGGGGTTCGAACACGCCATGCGCCGCCCGGAGCAGGGCCGCTGTGCTGCCGCAGGAGGGATCCCCGACCAGCACCACCCGCTTGGGTTCCTGCATCGCGAAGTCCAGCGCCAGCAACAGATGGGGCACCGCCTGGGGATATTGGTGCAGGCGCTGTGCGAACAGTCGAATGGCCCGTTCGGCGGTCTGACGCCAGTCCGCCCGACCGCAGATCGCCGACAGCCGCAGCAGCGCCAGCGCCGCGACACTGTTGCCGGACGGTTCCGCCCCGTCGTAGTCCTCCTTGGTTCTCAGGATCAGGTCCGGGGCCTCCGCCGCCGTCTGCCAGAATCCTCCTGCCACCGTGTCCTGGAACCGTTCGATCATGGCCTCCGCCAGTTCCGTGGCGAACTCGAGGTGACTCGGGATCAACGTGGCCTCGTACAGGTCGATCACCCCCTGGAGCAGGTTCGCATAGGCATCCAGCCACTGTGTCGATTCCCGACGTCCATCACACCAGGAGTTCGAGAGCGTCCGGGTCTCCGCATCCCAGGAATGCATCCGGAGGAACTGTAGCGCCCGCTCGGCGGCCTCCCGGAACTCGGGTTCGTCGAGAAGGACCGACGCCCGTGCCAGCGTCCCGATCATCATCCCGTTCCACGACGTCAGGATCTTATCATCCCGATGGGGCCGCGGTCGCTGGTTCCGGATCCCGACCAGCTTCTCGCGAGCCGAAGCGAGGAGCACGGCCTCGGCCTCGCTGAGGGCGGGGTCGACGAGTCTCAGCACATTCTGTCCGGGAAGGGGGTCCGGGTCGGAGTGGTCGAGGAAGTTGCCCTGCTCGGTGATTCCGAAATACCGCAGCACCACGGCCGCCTCCTCGACAGACAGGGCGGCGCGGATCTCCGCCTCGGTCCAGCAGTAGAAGCGTCCCTCCTTGCCCTCCGAATCCGCATCCTCCGCCGAGAAGAATCCCCCCTCCGGATGGGTCATGTCCCTCAACACATACCGGAGTGTCGCACGGGCGACCTCGCCATGACGCGATGGGCCGCTGGCCAGTTGGGTGTCGAGGTAGAGCTGAACCAGCTGGGCCTGGTCATAGAGCATCTTCTCGAAATGCGGGATCCCCCAGTGCTCGTCCACCGAGTACCGGGCAAACCCGCCGCCCAATTGGTCCTGGATCCCGCCGGCCGCCATGGCCGTGCAGGTGTGTTCCACGGCCTGGATCGCATAGGGATCGGCGAAACGTCGGCCGAATCGCAGCAGGAACAGCGGCTGGCTGGGACGCGGGAACTTGGGTGCCGTCCCGAACCCGCCGTTCACCGGATCGTATTCCTGGAGGAACGTCTGGCCAGCCCCGTGCAGTTCGCGTTCGCCTGCTGGGTAGGCGTTGTCGGCACTGTGGGTGAGGAGGGACCGGAGCTGGTCGGTCAGCTGCCGGGCGGACTCCAGGAGATCGGAACGCCGGGTCGTCCAAAGCTCATGGATCCGGTCGAGCACCTCGGGGAACCCGGGGCGACCCTGACGGCTCTCCGGCGGCCAGTAGGTCCCGCCGAAGAACGGCTGCTGGTCCGGCGTGAGGAACACATTGAGCGGCCAGCCCCCGCCGCCGGAGGTCGACTGGACGAACAGCATGTGGATCTTGTCGAGGTCCGGTCGTTCCTCACGATCCACCTTGATGCTCACGAACCGCTCGTTGAGCAGCTGGGCGACGGCGTCATTGGCGAACGTCTCCCGCTCCATGACGTGACACCAGTGGCACGTGGAGTATCCGATGCTCAGGAAGATGGGCCGGTCGAGGGTCCGTGCCCGTTCGAAGGCCTCCTCGCCCCAGGGAAGCCAGTCGACCGGGTTGTGCGCATGCTGCCGGAGGTAGGGCGAGGCCTCGGCTCCCAGCCGGTTGGCGGGTCGGGGTGTCGATTCGGAAGCGGAGGGTGCATTCACCGCCGGGGATCATGATCCCGATCCGGTCGGGTGGAAACCCCGAGCTCGGGACATCGGCACGCTCGAATTGCGCCAAAAGTTTTGTTACCGGCGGGGGTACTGGACTGGTTGGCTTAGAGGATCGATGTGCCAGAAGTCCAGTTACCCTGATCTGGATGGACACAACGATGAGCAAGGGAACGCGCAACGAGGTGCTTGTGAAGC
>SYEM01000271.1 GCA_005801385.1 Verrucomicrobiales bacterium
CGGTGTGCCCCTCTTCACGACGCTGATCGGTCTGCTCCACGAGGGACGCCCCCTCCTGGGCGCGATCCACCAGCCCGTGCTCCGACAGCTCATGATCGGCAACGGACGCCAGACCACCCTGAATGGATCCCCGGTCCGGGTGCGTCCGACACCGAACCTCGCGCAGGCGACCCTGGTGACCAGCGACCCCCTCCTTCCCGTCCGACACCAGGATCCCAAGGGGTATGCGGCGCTGTGTGATCGGGTGCGGCTCTACCGGACGTTCGGCGATGGCTATGGCTACCTGCTGGTGGCGAGCGGCTGGGCGGACCTGATGATGGATGCCGTCATGAACGCCTGGGATCTCCTGCCGATCGTACCCTGCATGACCGGTGCGGGGGTTCGGATCACCGACTGGCAGGGCCGACCCCACTCGGGACTGGGAGAGACGTCGGCGGTCGCGTGTCGACCCGAGCTCCACGACGAGGTCATCCGGATCCTGAATCCTGGATGAGAATCGGGACGGGAGATGGGGACGGAACCGTCGCTCCTGCTTTTGCGATTGAAGTGGTTTTGAACCGCGTGGTTTCTTGAATCCGATCATGTCCACCGGATCCCCGCCCGCAGAACCCAGCGCCACTGACCTCCGAGGCCGCGTGGTCTGGCTCCCTGGCCGGCTGGTCTCCCTCGATGCCCTCCGGGGATTCGACATGCTCTGGATCCTCGGGGGCGACTCGATCGGCGGGGCCATGGCGGGTCTGAAGGCCGGACCGGTGGCCGCAGGGGTCGCCCGTCAGCTGGACCACGTCCCGTGGGAAGGGTTCCGGTTCTACGATCTGATCTTCCCCCTGTTCGTCTTCATGGTGGGCGTCTCGATCGTGTTCTCCATGACGCGGCTGATCGCAAAGGAGGGGAAGGACCAGGTGTTCCAACGGATCCTCAAACGCGGGGTCGTGCTCTATGTCCTCGGGGTCCTCGTCTACAATGCCGACCACCATGAGTTCGTGTGGAAGACCGTCGACGACATCCGACTGATGGGAGTTCTACAACGGCTCGCCCTCTGCTATCTGACCACAGGGGTCCTGTTCCTCGTCTGCCGCCTGCGGACCCTCGTGGGGGTCACCGTCGCGATCCTTCTCGGCTACTGGGCGCTGCTCACGTTCGTCCCCGCTCCGGGACGCGCCTCGGTGTCGTTCGACGAGGGGCAGAACATCGTGAACTGGGTCGACGCCCACTATCTGCCCTTTCGGAAGTGGGATGGCGACCATGATCCGGAGGGCCTGCTGAGCACCTTGCCGGCCGTGGCCTCGTGCCTGATCGGCGTCTTCGCCGGGATGTGGATGGTCCGGCAGGAGGTCCCGGATCTCCGGAAGCTTCGGATGCTCCTGGCCGCAGGCGTGGCCCTCCTGGTGTTGGGCTACGCCGGAGGCCAGTTCTCGCCCATCATCAAGAAGCTCTGGACCCCGACGTACGTCCTCGTCGCGGGCGGATGGAGCCTGCTTCTCCTCGGGCTGTTCTTCTGGGTGATCGACATCCGGGGCTGGCAGCGGTGGGCCCGGCCGTTCGTCTGGATCGGCATGAATCCCATCACCCTCTACCTGCTGGTGCATGTCATGAGCTTCGACGACGTTGCGTCCAACCTGGTGGGGGGGCCGGTGGCCTCCGTCCTCGATGCGCGGATTCCCGGGCTCGGGGGCGTCGGGGTCTCGGTCGTGGGCATCGGACTCTGCCTGGCCCTCGCCCGGTTCCTGTATCTCAAGAAGCTGTTCCTCCGCCTGTGAGCACATCCCGCCGACGCCCTCCCGCCCGCAACCGCGGCCCAGCACAGCCCGAAGGGCGTCTCCTCTCGGTCGATGCACTGCGGGGGTTCGACATGTTCTGGATCGCCGGCGGCAGCCTGGTCGTCGGAGCCCTCGACAAGGGGCTCGGCAATCCGGTCGTCTCGCTGATCCGACAGCAACTCACCCACGTCCCGTGGGATGGTCTCCGGTTCTACGACCTCATCTTCCCCCTCTTCGTCTTCCTCGTGGGGGTCTCGGTCGCCCTCGCGATCCCCAGGAGCCTCGAATGCCGCGGCAGGTCCGCCACGGTGCGGCACATCCTCACCCGTGGCGTCCTCCTTTTCGCCATCGGCCTCGTCTACTCTGGAGGAATCTCGGATGGATGGGAGGAGGTCCGATGGCTCGGGGTCCTGAACCGTATCGCGATCTGCTACACGATCACCGCACTTCTGTTCACGTTCCTCCCGGTCCGGGCCCTGGTCCCGCTCGCCGTCGCCGGACTCGTCGGCTACTGGGCGATCCTGTCCTTAGTTCCGATCCGGGACATCACGCTCGAGAAGGGGGCGATCACCCGTCTCTCCGCGAAACGCGGTGAGACGAATGTCGTCCGGCTCTACGAGACCACCACAAACCACGTACGGGGCCGGTTCCTGCCCGGACAAAATGTCGCCCACCACTTCGACTTCGAGCACCTGCCGGGAAGGCGCTACGACACCTACTGGGATCCGGAGGGCATCCTGAGCACGCTCCCCGCGGTCGTGTCCTGTCTCATCGGACTCTTCGCCGGAGTCTGGCTGGTGGGAGGATCGGCCTCCTCCACCGGGGGCTCCCGGACTTTTGGACTCCTCCTCACCGGATTCCTTCTCGTGGTGCTCGGGATGGCGTGGTCGATGCACCTCCCGATCATCAAGAAGATCTGGACCTCCTCGTTTGTGTTGGTCACCGGAGGCTACAGCCTGATGCTGCTCGCGCTCTTCCATCAGATGATCGATGTCTGGGGCTGGCGTCGGTGGTGCGAACCCTTCATCTGGATCGGCTCCAACGCCCTCACGATCTATCTCGCCGCGCGCTTTCTGGGATTCGGGAATCTGGGCCAACGGATCGCCGGTGGACCGATACGGTCCCTCTTCGGCCCCTTCGGAAATGTGGTGGTGGCCCTTGTCTCGGTCACCCTGCTCCTGGCCTTCGCACGGTTCCTATACCAGCGGAAGGTCTTCATCCGGCTCTGAGCCGGTCCGATCCGGCTCCGATTGCCATGAACCTCGAGGTCCGCGGTCTCCGCAAGCAGCTGGGGGGGGCCACGGTCCTCCAGGACGTCCGGTTCCGCGTCGGCGACTCCGAAAGGTTCTTCCTCCTGGGCCCCAGCGGCAGCGGCAAGACCACCCTGCTCCGGCTCCTCGCCGGTTTCCTGGAGCCCGATGCGGGCGACATCCTGCTCGATGGTCGTTCCGTCCTCGGGGTTCCGGCCCATCGGCGGCCCATCGCCCTGGTGTTCCAACAGCCAGCGCTCTGGCCCCACCTCACCGTCGGGGACAATCTGGGATACGGTCTCGATGTCCGTGGCATCACCGGGGCCGAGCGAAAACGCCGGATCGCCGACGCCCTGTCCCTCGTGCGGCTCGAGGGCTTCGAGGGCCGTCGGCCGACGGAACTCTCCGGCGGACAACAGCAGCGGGTCGCCCTCGCCCGGGCCGTGGTCATCCGCCCCGGGATGCTCCTCCTCGACGAGCCCCTCTCCCACCTCGACCCCCCGCTCCGTCGGGGACTCCGTGAGGAGCTCGTCGGGATCCAGCGGACGCTCGGGATCCCGATGGTCTGCGTCTCCCACGACCGCCAGGACGCCCTGTCGATCGCCCATCGGATCGCCCTCCTGAACGAGGGCTCCATCCTCCAGGAGGGTCCGCCGTCGGACCTGTTCCTGCGCCCCGCGACCCCTTTTGTCGCCGACTTTCTGGGGGAGATGAACTGGGGGTCCGGGACCCTCACGGCCCGGGGGACCGATGGACTCCAGGTCGACTCGCCCCTCGGTGTCCTGAGGTCCTCGTGCGACCTCTCTTCCGGAGTCGGCACACCGGTCAGGATCGGCATCCGCCCCCGCGATCTCCATCCGCTCCAGGCGGGTCCCAACACCCTTTCGGGAACGGTCCTGGAGTCCGTTGGAGCGGGTGAACATGACGAATCGGTCATCCAGCTAGGGTCGGGCGCCCGGCTTCGTTGGCATCATCTGACGGGGCCCCGGCGCGTGCGCGCGGGAGACGCGATCACGCTCGGGATCGACCCGGAACACGTGCTCCTGTTCCCGGCGGCCTGACCCTCCGGTCCCCGTCCTAAGGAACCCGGGGGGGAACCCGGGGCCACCCCTGCGGAACCCGCTCGGAGGGCTGGGTTGCCCGAGGCGTCTTTCCCTCCACAGGAATCCCGAAGCCGGTGGATCCGTCACGGAAGGAACGGGCCTTCCCGGTGTCGCGATGCGCTTCCGGCAGATCCCCACACCGGTGTCCGGGGACCGTTGGGAGCCATGGTTCGGACGGCGTTCCGAGCCTGGATTCCACCCCGTGCCAGGCTGTGGAGGATGACCATCTTGTAAGCTGGAATCAGGGGCGGTGTTTCAACCGATCACGACGCGTGGGAGGGCGTCTGACTGGGCAATGAACGAGGTGGCCCCTCTGGAACTTCGTGAAGCCAACCCAGGAAATCAACCGACATCACCATGACACTCATCGCCTCCAAGATCGCCCTCCCGACGACAACCCCACGCCGCACGATCGTCCCGACCCAGAAGCCTGCACCCATGGCGGGTCCGATCGGACGGCGTCCCACGGCAGCCCTCCCGGGCACCGCCGGCCATCCCCGCACCAAGGACACGGCCCGGACCGTGACGCCCACCCGGCCCCTCTCGATCTCGGTGCCCCGCTCCGATGTCGAACCGGCCCCGGTCGCCACCCGGGACCGGGACTCGAGGGGCCTCGCCCGCGACGGCGAGCTGAACCTCCGCCGGTATCTCCGCGAGATCAGTGACACGCCGCTGCTCACTCTCGAACAGGAGGGCCTCCTCGCGGCACGGATCCGCAAGGGCGACGCGGAGGCCCGCGACCGCATGATCCGATCCAACCTCCGGCTCGTCGTGAAGATCGCGAAGGACTTCGACGGCATGGGCCTTCCTCTGCTCGACATGATCAACGAAGGCAACATCGGCCTCATGCGGGCGGTGGAGCGGTTCGACCCGCGCAAGGGAGCCAAGCTCTCGACCTATGCGGCCTGGTGGATCAAGCAGTCCATAAAGCGGGCCCTTGCCAATCAGGGGAAGACCATCCGGCTCCCCGTCCATCTCGTCGACCGCGTCGCGAAGATCCGTCGGACCGCCAACCGCCTCCACGAGGAACTCGGACGCGAGGCGACCGATGCCGAGATCGCGGAGGCCCTCGGCATGACCCGGGAACGCGTCACCGAGCTGGTCACCGCCAGCTACAGGCCGGCCTCGCTCGACGCACCCATGGGTGACGATGCCGAGACCCAGCTCCAGGACATCGTCCCCGACGAAAACGTCCAGACCGCCTACGAGGACTACGAGGCCCAGACGCGGCTGGAGCTGCTGCGCGAGCTGGTCGCCGAACTCGACGAGCGGGAACTCACCATCATCCGGTACCGGTACGGACTGGATGGCGGACCGGAGCGCACGCTCGAGGAGGTCGGAAACCGGTTCGGAGTCACCCGGGAACGGATCCGCCAGATCCAGGGAACCGCCCTCGCAAAGCTGCGTCGGATGATGGAGCGGCGCGACATGATCCTCGATCCCGACATGGAGGCGTTCCGCCAGGAGCTGGGCCAGTCACGACTGCACGGACGTGGCCTCGCAGGCTGCCGTTGCGGCTCCCGTCCACTCGTCTGAGGCAAGGTCCACACCCCGGCCGGCAGGGCTGGGGTGTGGACTTTTCCATCGCCCTGTTCAGATTCACCGGGTGTCACCGGTGCGGAACACTCCACCTCCCCCCGACACCAGAATCACAGCGGTAATCCGCCGGTTCTGGTGGCCCGTATACGCCGGGTTCCGGGACGGGGGGCATCCGCCGGAGACCAGCCTCCACCACTGCCTCGCGTTGGTCGGCTCAGACTCCGACCGGATTGTCCAGGGTCTCCGACATCCCCACTCCCGCGGGCGGCTGAGGTGCTGGATGGAGAACGAGATCCACAAGGCCCTGCAAGGACCCCCGTTCGACCTCGGGTACGCCCCTTCCGAACACGACCCGCTTCCAGCTACCTTCGAAGAGGCCCAGTCGCGTGAGCCCCTGCGGCTCGTGACGCAGCCCTCCCGTGAGGAGCCACGCTCCGCCTTCCAACAAAGGTGGGCGCTGGTGCTGCTCGAGACCACGCTGACGCAGCTCATGGAGTCCGACGACGATCCGGTCGCAAGACTGGAGCGTGACGAGCTTCTGGTCTACCTCGATCACCCTCTGCCATCGGGACCCACCGACGACTTCGCGGGCTGGATCCGAAGCCCACAGATCCTGGGTCTGATGTGGAGGTTCTGGTCGGGCCTGCGGGAAGCCGTCAACACGACGATCACCGATCCCCGGATCCTGGAGATCGAGCTCCTCGAACTCTTCCCGCCGCGATGAACCCATCGGACCGCTGCCCTGAATGCGGGGGCCCCAGGGAGCCCATGGTCCTGCGGGGACTCTGTCCGACCTGTCTGGTGCGGTGGACCCGGAGTCCCCAACTCCCGGGGGATCTCCAGGACTCGATCTGGGTCTGGGATGGCAAGTCAGGGGCGAGGATCCAAGGCTATGAGCTGGGTGAGGAGATCGGGCGGGGAGGTTCCGGGATCGTCTACCGGGCGCGCCAGGTCAGTCTGGACCGCGCCGTGGCGGTCAAACTTCTCATCGAAGGCCCCTTCGCCGATCCTAAGCAGGTTGAGCGGTTCCGACTCAAGGCCAGGGCGGCGGCCCTCCTCGAACATCCCTCCATCGTCCCGGTCCACGAGATCGGGGAGGCGGACGGGCGGGTCTTCTACAGCATGGCGCTCATCGAGGGCCCCACCCTCGAGCGGGTCCTCGACCGCTTCTGCCTCCCGGGGACCCGTCAACGATGCCTCGACCAAGGGATCGAGGAAGGGCGGAGGCTCCGGAAACGGCAGCATGAAATCGCGCGCTTTCTGTCAGAGACCGCACGCGCCATACATCACGCGCACCAGCACGGGGTCCTTCACCGGGATCTCAAGCCGGGCAACATCCTCATCGCCGAAGGGGATCGGCCGATGATCACCGATTTTGGCCTCGTCTGGGTCGCAGGGTCGCAGGAGGGCAGCGGGGACTCCGGCAGGATCCATGGGACCCCCAACTACATTGCACCCGAACTCACCCGGGACCCCGGACGGTCCAGCGTGGCCTCCGATGTGTATGCCGTTGGGGCCATTGGCTATGAGCTCGTGACCGGCGAGCCTCCGTTCGAGGCAGGCAACCCGCTGGAGACCCTGCTTCAGATCCGGAATGGCCATCTCACGCCCCCGAGGGACCTTGAGCCTTCGCTGGACCCGGACCTGGAGGCGATCCTCCTCCGGTGTCTGGACCACTCCCCCTCCAGGCGCTACGCGACCGCCGGGGATCTCGCCGACGAACTCGACTGCTTTGCGCGAGGCGAGGTGGTCCGCGCCCGCCATCCGGGCTGGTTGCGGCTGGGCCGGCACTGGGTTGTGAACCATCCATGGACCGTCACGGGTGCCTCCCTGGCGGTGTTGACCCTGATTTTGATGACGATCGTGTCATGGGTCGTCGCTGAACGGCGCGAAATGGATCGAAAGCGGTCCGAACTCGTGAGCCAGAAGCTCAGGAGCGATCTGGAGGAATCGGTGATCGCCCGGCTCCAGGCCGAGCGTCTTTCGGGATTCCATGGCGACCGTGCCTCCATCCTGGAGGGGCTCCGTCAGCTCCATGCCGGACAGCCAAACCCCCGGATCCTCGACGAGGCGATCGCCCAGCTGGCCCGCGTCGAGATACCGACACCGCAGCAACTGCACGCCCGGCTCCATCCCGAGGCACCCGTGGCCCTCACCCCGGATTTCAAGACCCGCCTCGAGGCCGACACCCAGGGACATCTCATCGCCACGGACCATCGTACTGGAACCCGCTTGTGGGAGTGGTCGGATGGTAAGTCCACACCCTTCCTCGAGCTGCACCCGTCTCCTGATGGAGGGCACCTCATCGCGATCCGGAAGGGGCGGGCCACCCTTCTGGAATGGTCCACGCCGACCGCCATCGCCGAGATTCCGCTCATGGATCTCGTCGGATTCAGCCCCGCCGGAGACTGGTTCCTCGCAATCGATACGGAGCGCCATCTGGACCGCTATGAGACCCGCACGGGACGCCATCTCGGCCGTCTCCCCGAAGGCTCCGTGAACGCCGGCAACATTGCCATCTGTCCGGATTCCTCCAGGCCACTGATCGCCATCACCGGGGGTGGACAGATCCGGATCATCGACTGGTCCAACGGGACACTGGTCACCAGCCGCACCAATGGGCTGGCGAATGGGATCGTCCGCTGGGTCGGGGACTGGCTGGTCCACCTCGTCGATGGCTCCCGGATCGTGGGCCACAACCTCCAGTCCGGCCGGGAATACATCATCGGACAGTTCACCAGTCCGGTGATGACCCTGCGCCCTGTCCCCCGACGCCACCAGATCACGGCGACGACCACCTCGGGAGAGTCCGGCCTCTTCGACCTCGACCTGCGGACCCGGATCCTCGGTTTCCAGAACATGGAACCACTCCAGTTCAACGCCGATGGCAACACGGTAATGATGGCCATCCAGGACTCCTGGGCCATCGTGCCGTGCCACTCGTCGGAGGTGCTGGTGTCGCTGTTCCCGGCCGACACCGGCCAGGACTCGATCCGCGACCTGGGATTCTCCCCGCGCGGGGACACCCTCCTCGTCACCAAGCAGGCGGGGGTCCACCTGGTTCCCCTGGGGGAGGATCGTGATCCCGGATTCCTGCCCGCCATGGGAGCCGTCGAGGCCTCATGGGTCGGGGAGACGGACGAGATCGCCGTCCAGACCCGGGGATCCATCCGGTGGCACGGCCTGAAGCCCGGAACGCTCCAGCCCCTGCCAGAGCCCATTCATGTCTGGGACTGTCCCGGCGACGGATGGATGGACCCGGGGTGCCTCTGTCCCTCCACGCCCAGTCTGATGGTGATCCGACCCGACTCGCGGCTTGAGGAGATCCACCTGGGCGAGCGGCGGTCTCTGCGGGTCATCGAGGATGCCCGCCTGAAGGGGGCACGGACCGTCGACCACTACGGTGATGAGATCCTGTTCGACTCCCGCAACAGGAGCACCATCTATTCCTTGAACGGTCTCCTCGACCGGTTAGGCCACCGTCCGGAGGAACGGATCGCTGGGTTCCGCTTCTCGCCGGATGGAACGTCGCTTCTGCTCAGCAGCAGATCCCAAATCCGTCGGATCCCGACGGACAGCGGGGCGACCCAGTGGTCGCAGACCAAGGGAAAGATCATCGGCGAGGGCGAGCGGGTGATCGCGTGGAGCCCTGATTCGAAACATGTCGCACTGGTGACCGGTCCCGACCGGATCGGTATCTTCCGGGCGAGCGACGGAACCCGGATCGCCCAACTGACCCATTCCTTCGAAATCCACGTCACCGCCCTGGCGTTCAGCCCAGGAAACCGATGGATCGCCATCGGACTCGAGAACGGAAGCCTCCATCTCTGGAACCTCCACCGCCTCCAGACCGAACTCCACTCCCTCGCAGGTTTGGTCGACGATGAAACCAAATCGGCCTCGGCCGTTCAGGAGACGGGAGGCAGGCCTGGCGGGAGACGATGGGCCCAGACCGGAACCCGGCTCGGTCTCACACCGGTGGTCGTGCCCGGACGGGCCCCCCTCTGCACGCCGGCCCAGCTCGATCTCGGGCCACTCCGGGACGGGATCCTTCCTTCGCGCGTCCTGGATTCGGCAGGGAGTCGCGTGGACCCGCACGGGTTCGTGATCCATGACGGAACGCCCTTCGATGCACGCTGGGCGGTGCATCTCGAGTCGAGGGGGTCCCGTCTCACGTTCGAGCCGGCGATTCCCCTGATCAAGCACCAGCTGGACGGAACGGCGGTCCGCCAGGTCCACGTGCTCGCCAACGTCAATTTGGCACCGACCTCCGTGCGACGTCCCGTCGAGCTCGCACGCCTCCGCCTCCGGTACAAGGATGGACCTCCGGTCGAGTTCCCGATCCGGCTCGGCATCGAGGTCGAGGACGTCTGGTCCCAGGATACGGACACGATCGAGCCCCGGCCCCGGGTCGCATGGCGCGGCATGGATTCCAGCGCCGAGCTGAACCGTCGCTGGGTGCAGCTCTACCACGCCACGTTCGTGAACCCGCACCCCGACCGGCCGGTGGAGACGCTCGAGATCCAGTCCTCGATGGCACTGCCCTCGCTCCTCGTCTCGGGGATCACCCTGGAGTGAGGCTGGAATCCCGGCCCGGGGTCCCCGATCCGACCCACTGGGCGGACCTGGGAGGGGGCGGCGGGTCCGATCGGTCTGGCAGCCCCACCCCGACCGCCACCGATCTCCGGTCCGGCAAGGTTGGGTCCTCGTCGGATGCAGACCGGTCCTTGATTGCCGGTCCTTGATTGCCGGTCCGCGACAGTCCGCCGCGACATCCGCCGACCGACACTTGCAGACCCGGGCGCCTCGTCCGCATGCTGACGGCTCATCTATGGCTCGTCGGCAATACCCGTTCCACGTGATCGAACCCAAGTGGCAGCAGTTCTGGAGGTCGCAGTCGACCTTCCGGGCCTGGAACCCCGGCGAACCCATCCCGGAGACCCATCCCTTTGGCCAGCGTCATGGCCTCGGCGGTCGGACGCCCTCCAAGGAGGCCCTGCCCCCGAAGTGCTACATCCTCGACATGTTCCCCTACCCCTCCGGGGCCGGCCTGCACGTCGGCCATCCCGAGGGCTACACCGCCACGGAC
>SYEM01000030.1 GCA_005801385.1 Verrucomicrobiales bacterium
GCCAGCACCGCCAGCAGGATGATCATAATGGCGAGGATGGCCACGAGGGCGATGGCACCCGTCAGTGGGTTGAGTTCGTCCCGCACCATCTGGCCGAGGGAACGACCGTTGCGTCGCATCGAACTGACCAGGATGACGAAGTCCTGGACGGCACCGCCGAGGACCACACCGATGAGGATCCAGAGGGCGCTGGGGAGATAGCCGAACTGGGCTGCCAGGACCGGACCGACCAGCGGGCCGGGACCCGAAATCGCGGCGAAGTGGTGTCCAAACACGATCCAGCGGTGGGTCCGGACGAAGTCCTTGCCGTCCTCATGGATCTCGCAGGGCGTGGCGCGTCTGTCGTCGAGCATCAGCGCGTGGGCGGCGAGCCACTTTGAGTAGAAGCGGTAGCCGATCGTGTACGTGCACACGGCGGCGACGACGAGGTAGGCGGAGCTGACGGGCTCGCCGCGTCGGAAGGCGAGGACCCCGTAGGCCCAGGCTCCCAGCAGGGCGATGCCGATCCACAGCAGGGCTCGGAACAGGGATTTCATTCGGCACCGCGTACCCGCATCCGGGCGCCATAGATTGAGGTGCCCGCTGTGATGAACAGGAAGTCCCGCTTCTCGCCACCAAAGGTCACGTTTGCTGTCCATCCCTCGGGGACGTCCAGGTGCTCGACCTTCCGACCCATCTTGTCGAACACTGTCACGCCCTTGCCCGTGAGATACACGTTGCCTTCGGCATCGAGGGTCATGCCGTCCGAGCCCATCCCGCAGAACAGACGCTTGTCGGTGAGCGATCCGTCGCCGCCGATTGCGTACGCGTATGTCTTTCCAGCGCCAATGTCGGCCACGTAGAGGGTCTTCCCGTCTGGAGTTCCAATAATGCCGTTCGGCTGTTTCAGATCGGTTGCCACCGGACGCGGTGTCCCACCGCCAGCTGGGATGAAATAGACGAACTGGCCCGGCTGCTCGGAGGTCGGGGGACGTTTCCAGTAGGGGCGCACGTACAGCGGGTCGGTGAAGTAGAGTCCGCCGTCGCGACGGATCCACAGGTCGTTGGGGCCGTTCAGCAGTTTGCCGACGAGGTCCTTCACCAGGACGGTCACGGTCTTGTCAGGGGCGATTTTCCAGAGTTCGTTCTTCTCGTCGGCGCAGGCGATCAGGTTGCCCTTGGAGTCGAAATAGGTGCCGTTCGATCGCCCTGCGGGCTTCATCCAATCGGAGAACGTCCCGGTCTTGGCGTCCCATCGGACGATCCGGTCGTTGGGCTGGTCGGTGAAGTATACGTTCCCCGCCGTGTCCGCAGCGGGACCCTCCGTGAACGAATACCCGCCCTGCAGCTTCTCCACCTTCGCCCCCGGTGCTAGGAGACTGCTCTGTCCCAGGAGCGCCAGCGGCAGGACTCCTATACCCAGCATTATCAGTCGTTTCATGGTCTTCCTTTTCAGTCTCTCAACTCTCAACGCCCGACTCTCAACTACTTCTGGGGTTGTCCCGGCTCCCGTTTCCCGTTCGTGGTGAGGATCTGGAAATGATGGACCCCGGCCGCGGCGGGGTGGTCGGAGGTCCAGACAATCCTGTGGTCTGGGGTGACCTCGACCATCGAGATCCCCTGGTTGGCGGCATGGCTGCCCACGACGGTGTTGCCGTTGGCGAGGCGCTGGGAACCGCAGGGATCCTTGAAGAGACCGCCGACCTGGTCGTTGGTGACCTTCCAGACCACCTGACCCGACGTGTTGAACTCGGCGACCTTGTTGCCGTGGGTGAGGGAAACGAGGGTATTGCCGTTGTCGAGACGGATGGCCGTGAAGGGCCAGTTCTCCTGGGGCCGCCCGCCCAGTTCGGGGAGATCGGTGCGGATCGTGGCCACGATCTTGCCTTCCGGGGTGTATTCCTTGACCGCGAACGCCAGCAGGTGCGGCACGAGGTAGTTGCCGTTGCGGAGCTGTCGGGCCATGCGGGTCTGCATGTGGGCGTTGTCGGTCTCGGGCTGGAGTGGGACGTCCAGGACGATCTTGCCCTCGGGGTTCAGCTCGAGCAGGCGGGGGCGCTTGCCCAGTTCGGTGACGAGGGTGTTGCCGCTGTAGAGGCGCTGGACGGTGCCGATCTCGCTGTTCTCCGGGCTGCGGACGTAGGTGCCCACGACCTTTTTGTCGGGTGTGACCTCCTCCACGCGGTCGCTCCAGGCGGCGAGAAGGTTTCCATTCGGGAGGACAAACCCGTCCCGCGTGCCTCCCTTGTATTCCCAGGCGACCTGTCCGTCCTCGCCAATGATCGCGGTGCGCGCGCCCATGACGAGGTAGGAGTGTTTGACGGAGGGTTTATTGGCCGACTCTGCTCCCAGGCTGGCGGCGGGCAGGCCCAATGAGAGGGTGATGGCGACGAGGAGGAGGGATGTATGCGGCTTCATGGGACTCGAAGAGGGTTCACGCTTGGAGGCCGAGGCCCAAGGCGATTCTTTTGTGGGGAGGCACCCGATGCAAACCCACTTGAACGAGACCTGTTTCGGGAATTGGCTTCACCCCAAGCACTGCCTAGCTTCTATCCATGGAGAAGCTAGAACGAATCACCAGGAATTCCGATGTCATGGGTGGCAAACCCTGCATCCGTGGAATGCGGATCACTGTGGGTCTCCTGATCGGGCTGGTTGCTTCTGGTCATTCCCGGGCTGAGATCCTGCGTCTCTATCCCTATCTGGAGGAGGAGGATATCAATCAGGCGCTCGCCTATGGCGCCTGGCGGGTCGAGGAGCTGGACCTTCCTCTCCAAGCGGCATGACCCTTCTGATCGACATGAATCTTTCGCCCTTATGGGTTGAGGTTCTTTGTCGGGAAGGCTTTCAGGCGGAGCATTGGTCCCGGATTGGGGATCCCAAGGCCACAGATCGGGAAATCATGGCGTGGGCCCGGTCGAACGGACGGGTGGTTTTCACCCATGATCTCGACTTTGGTGCGTTGTTGGTCACCAACCAATTCCTGGGCCCCAGTGTTCTCCAAATCAGGGCTCGGGATGTGACACCAACAGCAGCAGGGGATCTGGTGGTTCGGGCCGTGAATCAGTTTCGGGAACATTTGGAGCGGGGAGCGCTGGTCATCATCGATGAATCACGGATGAGGGCACGTCTCCTGCCGATCGGTGCCTGATCCTGTTCGGGTTTGCCGCGGCGACAACTTCGGCACCCGATGGGTTTGATTTCGTTCCTTTGGCGATGGTTTCCCCATCCTTCTTGAAGGGAAACCGTTCCCATGGCGTCCACCTCACGCCTATTCTTCCCGGACCCCGAACATGATTTCGATGCCCTTCAGACGGACTCTGGTCCCCTTGGCTGCCGCATGGTTTCTGGTGGGTCTCCGCGCCGAGTCGACTCGGGTGGAGTTCTTTGAGCAGAGGATCCGCCCCGTGTTGGCGGAGCATTGCTTCGAGTGCCACTCGGCCGACGCCAAGTCAGTGAAGGGTGGGTTGCGTCTGGATCATCGTGCTGCGGTGCTGGTGGGCGGGGACAGCGGTCCCGCCGTGGTGCCGGGCAAGCCGGAGAACAGCCTCCTCCTCAAGGCGATCGCGCACACCCAGGCCGATCTCGCGATGCCGCCGAAGAAAGCCAAACTTCCAGAGTCTGTTCGACAGGACTTTGCCCGTTGGATCGCTGATGGTGCGGTCTGGCCGGAGGGTGCTGGGGGGGGGGCTGCGAAGAAGTTCGATCTTGAGGCCCGGAAGCGGTCGCAGGCCTGGCTCTGGCAGTCCCCAAAGCCCCAGACCGTTCCGAAGGTCAACGAGGTCGCGTGGTCCGGCAGTCCGATCGATCGGTTCATCCTCGCCCGGTTGGAATCGGAGGGATTGAAGCCTGCCGCCCCGGCGGCTCCCGAGGTCTGGTTGCGACGGGTCCATTTCGGCCTGACCGGCCTCCCGCCCCGTCGCGAGGACCTGATTGAATTCCTCGCGGATCCCGGTCCCAAGGTGCGGGAACGCGTGGTGGAGCGTCTCCTCGCCTCGCCGCACTTCGGGGAACGCTGGGCCCGGCACTGGATGGACCTGATGCGGTACGCGGAGAGCCGGGGCCATGAGAGCGACTACCTGATCGCGAATGCCTGGCATTACCGGGACTACCTCGTCCGCGCCTTCAATGCGGATGTCCCCTATCCTCAGTTCCTGAAGGAGCATCTGGCGGGCGATCTCCTGCCCACCCCGCGCCTGCGTCCGGGCACCGACAGCAACGAGTCCGTGCTTGGCACTGGCTGGGCGTTCCTTGGCGAGGAGGTGCACTCGCCGGTCGACATCCGTCAGGACGAGTGCGATCGCCTCGACAACAAGGTCGACGTTTTCACGAAGTCCTTCCTCGGACTGACCGTGGCCTGCGCCCGGTGTCACGACCACAAGTTCGATCCCATCTCAACCCAGGACTACTACGCGCTGACCGGGTTCCTGATGGGAGCCAGTTTCCGACAGGTCCGCTTCGAGGCGATGGAGAACAACCGGCGCATGGCGTCGGAGCTCTCGGCGGTGAGGACGGGACGCTGGCCGGGACTGCTGAAGGGACTGGGCCGAAGGATGAGGTCGCAATCCGGGTCAGTTCCCGCCCGCTGGTTGGCGGCGCTGGGTGAGGCCATGCCGTCGGAGCCGCAGGACCTTGAACCCCAGGTTGAGTGGCAATCGGCGATGCGGGCGGCGGCCTCAGATCCGTCACATGCCTTGCACCCCTGGCTGGCCCGTTCGCTGGAGCTGAGGGGCGAGGTTTCCGCGATTCCATTCCTGCAACCGGCTGAGACTCCGCGGTTGTCGCAGGAGGTTCGGGTGGTCGCCGACTTCACCCGGGCCGACCTCCGGCCGTGGAAGGTGGATGGGGAGGCGTTCGGGTCCCGGCCGATGGCGGCTGGGGAGGCGATCTCAGCGGTGGATGGATTCGGTCTGGGCGGGTTGATGCGCTTTGGGGCGGCCCGGCGTGATCCGTTCTGGAAACGCCTCGCAACGGCTCCGGGGAACGAGAACGACTCGGGCGAACTGGGAGCCACCGGACGATCGGGGCAGATGCTTCGGACTCCGACGGTTACTTTGAATGGAGGGCGCCTTCATTATCTCCTCCGCGGAGCGACTCGGGTCTACGCGGCAGTCGATTCCCATCTCATGGTCGCCGGTCCCCTTCACGGCCAGTTGATCGGGCAATTCGAGTCCGGTCCGACCTCGGCACCCCGGTGGGTGACCCACGAACTCGGCGCCTACAGTGGGCACCGCACCCACATTGAGTTTGCTCCTGTGGGGGATCGCCCGCTCGAGGTCCTGATGGTGGTCGAGTCGCCTGAGGTGCCTGGTTGGCTCCCTGCGGGGGCGGGGTCGACCTGGGTCGGATCTGAACCCTCCACCTTGGCCGACGCTGCGAAAACCCTCGGTCGGGCGGTTGGGGACATTGGCGCAGCCTTAGAGAACGGGGAGCCCGTTCCCGAGACTCTGCTTCCGCTGGCGGATCTGTTGGTGCGCCAACCCGCTCTTCTGGGTCCTCCAGAAGCCTCCTGGGCCGCCGTGCAAGACGAGTGCCGACGCCAGGAGTCCACCCTCGCGGACCGGGTCCAATGGGTGTCCCGCACGGCGGTGGCCTGGATGGACGGCACGGGGGTCGACGAGTTCGTGCTGGTGCGCGGCAAGCCCTTCAAGCCGGGACCGGTTGCCCCCCGCAGCCTGCCCTCTGCCTTCCCCAAGGCACATCCCATCACGGATCCCTTCAGCAGCGGCCGCCTGGAGTTGGCCGAACAGCTCGTGGATCCCGAAAATCCCCTCGTGGCCAGGACGCTTGTCAACCGTGTCTGGCACCACCTGTTCGGACGTGGAATCGTGCCGACGGTCGACAACTTCGGGACCCTGGGTGAGGCGCCGACCCATCCCGAGCTGCTGGACCATCTGGCTTGGCAGTTCCTCCATGAGGATGGCGGGTCCATCAAGCGTCTCATCCAGCGCATGGTCCTCACGCAGACCTACGCAATGGGACACCAGGCAGCGGATCCCCGTGCCGGGCAGATTGATCCCGCCAACCACCTCTGGCATCGGATGCCGGTCCGACGTCTGGAGGCCGAGGCGATTCGGGATGCAACACTCGAGATCTCGGGTCGACTGGATCCCGCCGTGGGAGGTCCTCCCGTGCCGGTGCACCTCAACGAATTCGTCATCGGTCGCGGGCGTCCGGACCAGAGCGGTCCTCTCGACGGTGCCGGGCGTCGCAGCGTCTACCAAGGGGTCCGGCGCAACTTCCTGTCGCCGACCCTTCTGACCTTTGACACCCCGACGCCCTTCAGCACGGTGGGTCGGCGGAACGTCACCAATGTGCCGGCGCAGGCCCTCGCCCTGATGAACGACCCGTTCTTCCACGAGCAGGCGGAATTGTGGGCCCGGCGTCTGCTGCGCGAGCTGCCCGCGGCCGAGGCCTCGGAGCGGATCCGCTGGATGTACGAGACCGCCTTCTCCCGGCGGCCCACCCCGGCCGAGATCGAGGCCTGCCAGGCCTCGCTGGCCGACCTGCGACGGCTCCATGGGTCCGATGCGGCCGAGGCGGTGATCTGGGCGGATCTCGCCCACGCCCTGTTCGGCGCCAACGACTTCATCTACCTCCTCTGATGTCCTTCCGTTCCCACTCCGGTCTGTTCCTCGATGCGCGGATCAACCGCCGCACCCTGCTTCGGCGGGCCTCGAACGGGTTCGGGGCCCTCGCTCTGGGGGCGCTGCTCGGCGGGGCGGGTGCCCGCGCTTCGGTCCCGGGCGGAGGCCAGGGTTCCCCCATGGATCCGCGGCCGCCGCAGTTCCGACCGAGGGCGCGGTCGGTGATCTTCCTGTTCATGGAGGGGGCGGTCTCGCAGGTCGACACCTTCGACTACAAGCCGATGCTGGAGAAGTACCACGGACAGGATCCGCGGAAGGCCATCGGCAGGATCGAGAAGACCCAGTTCGAGAGCATCGGCTCCGTGATGAAGTCCCCCTGGGCCTTCCGTCAGTACGGGCAGTCCGGGCTCTGGGTCAGCGACCTCTTTCCGCACATCGGGGCGCAGGCGGATGACCTGTGCATCCTCCGGTCGATGACCTCCAATTTTCCGGAGCACACGAGCGCCAACTATTTCCTCCACAGCGGACTCGGCCTCCAGGGCCGCCCCAGCATGGGGGCCTGGGTCACCTACGGCCTGGGCAGCCTGAACAACAACCTGCCCGGATACGTCGTGCTCAACGGCGGACAGATCCCGTCGGGCGGACTCGACAACTTCGGCAGCGGGTTCCTGCCCGCGGCGTTCCAGGGGTCGCTGCTCCATGCCAAGGGCACGCCGCTCGCGAATGTCGTTCCCCAGGAGAAGGTGGATCGTCTCCAGGAGACCAAGCGCCGGCTGGTCCGGAGCCTCAACCGGCATCACATGGAGGGTGCGGGGGCCGCCGACGCGCTCGAGGCGGCGATCGCCAACCACGAACTGGCCGCCCGGATGCAGGTCGAGATCCCGGACCTGATGGACCTGACTGGGGAGTCGGAGGCCACCCGACGGCTCTACGGTCTCGACGATCCGTACGAACACACCCGGACCTATGCCCGCGAGTGCCTGCTGGCCCGCCGGATGGTCGAACGCGGGGTCCGGTTCATCGAGCTCACCATCCCGATGGTCGATGGCTACTCGCGCTGGGACGCCCATGGCGGACTGGTCCGGAACCACGGCGACAACGCGCGGGCGATCGATCGGCCGATCGCGGGGCTGTTGCAGGATCTCAAGCTCCGGGGCCTTCTCGATGAAACCCTGGTGGTGTGGTCGGGAGAGTTTGGCCGGACTCCGTTCGCCCAGGGCGGCGACGGTCGGGATCACAACGAGTACGGATTCTCCGCCTGGATGGCGGGCGGCGGGGTGAAGGGCGGGCTTGCCTACGGAGAGACCGATGACTGGGGCTACAAGTCGGTCGTGAACAAGCTCGAGATGCATGACCTGCACGCCACGATCCTGCATCTGCTGGGCATCGACCATGAGCGGCTGACCTATCGTTTCGGGGGACGGGACATCCGCCTCACCGACGTGAAGGGAGAGGTGGTCCGGTCGATCCTTGCCTGACAGGAGCCGTACTGTGCACGGGGTGCGTCGAGGTGTTCGTGGCGATGTGTCCCCGTGAATTCCTGAGGGCCGTCGTTGCCAGTTGCAGTCCCTGTGGAGAAGATTTCTCCATCACATCTCAATCCCCATGAAGGACTCCACCTCTCCTCTTTCCCGACGCCACTTCCTCTCCGCCTCCGCGGCCTCCACACCGCTCGTCCTGGCCTCCGCCGGCGCCTCACTGGCACAGGGTGCGGACTCCGGTGCCCCGGTGGATCGCATCATCAAGC
>SYEM01000272.1 GCA_005801385.1 Verrucomicrobiales bacterium
CATCCCCCCAGGGATAGAGATGGCCCGATCGTCCACCGCGCGCAGCGAATTCCCATTCGGCCTCGGTGGGCAGCCTCTTCCCGGCCCAGCGCGCATACGCCTCCGCATCCTCGTAGGCGACATGGACGACCGGATCCGAATCGCGGCCCTCAACCGAGGTTCCCGGGCCCTCCGGATGCCGCCAGTCCGCGCCCTTCTGGTACCGCCACCAGCGGAAGTGGGAGTCCAGCGGAACCGGAACGTCCGTCGGGGTGAACACGGCGGAGCCAGGGACAAGGGCCTCCGGTGAAGCCCCCGGGAAATCCTCGGCCCTCGGGACCCGTTCGGCCACGGTGACATACCCCGTCGCGCGCACGAAACGGCCGAACTCCCGATTCGTCACCTCGGTGGCATCCATGAAGAACCCATCGACATAAACCCGATGGACCGGTCGGGCATCCTGCATGGCATCGGGGCCACCACACACCGCGCCTCGGGGATCCTCTGATCCCATCGAGAACTCTCCTCCTGGGATCCAGACCATCCCCTCCGGTGGGGAGCCGGGGGCCGGGTTGGTGGAGATCACGGTTGGGCGGAATGCCGTTGCCGACTCTGCAGTGGACGCAGCGTGCGTGTGCTGGACGTCCCGCCGACATCCCGATGCGACGACGAGAGCCGTCATGAGCCAGAGGAGAGACGCCCGTCGAATAGACCACGACATGGCATGATTCCCCGGAAGGTGACGAGGCCAAGCAAGCGCATTGTGATCCGGGTTTCAGAGGCTTTGTCCCGACGATGGAACTCCGTGGGTCGGGGTACCATGACCCGGTAAGCACCGGTTTTTAGAGTCGTCCCCCCCGCTCATCCGAGCTACCAAGAACCAAGTCCCGGATCCATGAGCCAACCCTGGAAACGATGGATCATCACCCTCGGTATCGCCACAACCGTCGTGGCGTTTGGGCTCTGGATGCGTGCAACCGGCCCACTTCTGGAAACCGATACACCGGGCCGCCCTGAAATGCACACCCCGGGGAGCCCGCTCTACCGGGTCGAGCCCGGAACACTGGCGGAGGTCTCCCGACTCGAGGCCAGGGAGGCCGATGCGACATCACGATTCTGGGGTCCCGAACAGACCGCCCAGCGCCTCGGCCGGACCATTGAAGGGTGGTGGGATGGCCTCCGTGCGGCGTCCAATCGGATGGCCTATGTCGCCCAGCTTCCTTTGGGCACCTTAAGGGTCCCGGTCTGGGACACGGTGGTTCCACTGCCCCACGACATCCGACTCCTCTCTCCGACCTCAACAGGGGTCGACCTCGACCCGGGTGCATGGGCGGAGCGGATCCACTCCCTTCACGCCTTGGGATGGGGGATCGAAACCCTTGAGGCCCGCCACGTGGCCTACACTCCGGGCGCCGACGGCGCTCCCGGCCACAGCACCTTTCGGCTCTCGGTCCATCTGGTCCAGACCACACCGATCCACCGCGCCAGCCTGGAGGGAGAAATCGATGTCCAGTGGCTCCGTGAAGAGTCGACGTCGGAACCCGCAGGCGTCGGGCGGGTGGATGCCCATCGGCTACGCCTCCTGATCCGACCGGGGCCACCCCCGTTCACCCGATGGATCGAACACCCCCTCACCCCACCCCGGAATGCCATCGCAGCAGACCCTTTGCTGGTGCGGGACCTCGACGAGGACGGGCGTCCTGAGATCATCCTCCCAGGGGTTCGGGATCTCCTGAGTTTAGGCACGGACGGGGCCTTCGTTTCCCGAAGGATCCTGGCATCGCAACACGGGCTGCCCTACACGGCGGTTCTCACCGACCTCAACGGGGATGGCTCCACCGATCTTGTCGGGATCCAGCATGAAGGCGTCACTCTAACGGAGCGTTCCCCGGAAGGACTCTTCAACTCGCCCGGACGGGTCATGTGGCGGCCCCGAATGCCTTTTGAACACGCTATGGTCATCACGGCCGGGGACATCGATCGGGATGGCGATGTGGACCTGTTCCTTGGCCAGTACAAGGCACCCTATGTCGACGGATCGATGCCCACACCGTGCGACGACGCCCGGGATGGCCACACCGGGCATCTCCTGCTGAACGACGGCAAGGGAACGCTCACCGATGCATCGGAGCGGTCCGGACTTGGATCCAAGCTCCGACGTCGGGCCTACAGCGGCTCCTTCTGCGACCTCGACGCCGATGGATGGCTGGACCTCGTGCTGGCGAACGACTTCGCGGGGGTGGACGTCTTCCGCAACCGGGGTGATGGCCGATTCGAAGACCGGACGACGGACTGGCTTCCGGAATCACGGGGACTGGGGATGGGACACGCGGTCAGCGACTTCGACGCCGACGGCCATCTTGACCTGCTGATGATCGGGATGAACTCGCCCACGGTGGACCGGCTGGAGCACCTCGGGTTGTGGCGACCCCATCCCCGAGTCACGCGCGAGGGCCGACGCGCACTGACCCGCGGGAACCGGCTGTGGCTTTCGCGTGGGGGCGAACCGGGGTTCCAGACCTCTCCCCTCGGCGATGGCCTGGCTGCTTCCGGATGGTCGTGGGGCTGCACGGCCACGGATGTCGACAACGATGGATGGCCGGATGTCGCGATCGTCAACGGGATGGAAAGCCGTGCCTCGGTGCGGGACATCGAGCCGGAATTCTGGCTCCACGACATCTATGTCGCCGACTCAAAGGACAACCCTGTCGCCCACCTGTATTTCCGATCGAAGATCGAGCGAACCCAGGGGCGGGGCCAGTCGTACGGGGGCTACGAGAAGAATCGGCTCTACCTCAACCGATCCGGCAAGGAGTTCCTCGAGGTGGGCCATCTGATGGGCGTGGCCCTCGAGGAGGACACCCGCAACATCGTGGGGGCCGATTTCGATGCCGATGGGCGGGCGGATCTCGCGGTGGTGAGCTTCGACCGCTGGCCGAGTCCACGACAGACCCTGCGCGTCTTCCGGAACGAACTGCCGCAGACCGGAAACTGGATTGGCCTCCATCTCAGGGGAATCGAGTCCGCCGTCATGGGTTCCACGGTGCTGCTGGAGACCCCGCAGGGTAGATCCCGACGGACCGTGATCTCCGGGGATTCACACCGTTCCCAGCATCCGACCACGGTCCATTTCGGACTGGGCCAAGGGAACGCCGAGCCGGACCGCATCGAGGTGTCCTGGTCGGACGGGCGGGTGACGAGGCTCGAACGTCCGACGGCGGGGATCTACCACGAGGTCCGACACAAAAACGCTCCGGCGCGGGAGTGAACAGGAGTCTCCCCGAGCCCGCAGGGACGACTCAGCGTCCCGAAAGCGGGATCATCTGGATGCGGTCCCGATACCAGGCGATGTCCTGCTTGCCCGCGGCGTCGAAGGGCTTGGCCGCGCCGTAGTCATATTTCACGGGGTACTTGGAGGAAGCACTGATCCACTTCTTCACCTCCGCATGACCGTCGGAAAACGAGAAGCCGCAGGCTCCGTTGTGGTACGAGGCCGGACGATCCTGCCAATTGGCGGCGGCAGGATCCGTGACGAAGAACGCGTCATTGATCGAGTCGGGATGCTCGTCGAGCGTCAGGTAGGTCATCGTCGGATTCGGCACATCGGCCGTGCGAAGGAATTGACGATAGGCACCGCTAAACGCCCAGCTGCGCCCGGTCGCCGAGGAGGGGTTGTTGTCCGAACGCCCGAAGAACGCATTCATGGAGTTGCTCCGGAGACGGGACTTGAACCCGGCCCGCTTCTGGGCGGGGGCGACATAGATGTCGGCCGGACACTTGTACACCCCGAGAGCGCCGCCGGTGTACTTCCCCAGGACGCCGCTGATCACCCACTCCACATTGGTGACGCTCTGCCCATGGATGCCGGAGGTGCCCCATGTCATGATGTTGTTGACCCAGTTGTTGAACCTCTTGGTCTGGATGGCGCTTTCGGTGTCCGGGATCGTGAAGTTGTTGGCGCACCAGTCATTGTAGTCGACCGCATAGAGGTGCCACGCCGTCAGCAGCTGCTTGTTGTTGCTGAGGCAGCCGATGCCCTGGGCCTTGGTCTTCGCCTTGCCCAGCGCGGGCAGGAGCATTCCGGCAAGGATGGCGATGATGGCGATGACGACGAGGAGCTCGATGAGGGTGAAACCACGCCGGGATTCGGACGGCAATGAGGTCTGGGTGTTCATGTCAGGGGGTTGGGACCTGGATTCTGGTGTCAGGTCATCCCGTTTTTGGCAAGTGGTTTGACCGCCTCCAGGCGTGATCCTGAGCCGCTGGATGGGGCTGGGGGGAGCCTCGAAAACGGGGCATCGGGATCGACACCAGACCCCAAACCCCTTGCCTCGGAGGCCTCGCGCCGCAGAACATGGAGGTGTGCCGCGACTCAAGACCGCCGCCACAGACGATCCCCCGGTGCGGAAGGGCGACCTCCTCGGACTGGCCCTCGTGGCCGCGTCCGTTGTCCTGATGCTGGCTCTGTTCTCCTACGACCGGGCGGACCTGGCGGCAAATGCCTCCCCTCCGAATCATCCCATCCACAACCTACTGGGCCGTGTGGGCGCCGCGGCGGCGTATTCGCTGCTGTTCATCGTCGGCGCCTCGGCCTACCTGCTGCCGGTCCTTCTCGGGGCCTTTGGCCTGGCAAACTTCGTCCCTGGACTCGCCTTTCTTCGACAGGGCTGGCGCCCGACGGCCGCCGCAGTCGCCCTGATGATCTCGGCCATGGGCCTGCTCGACCTCTTCTCAGGAAGCCTGCCGTCCATGGGTACCCGGGGAAACGCCATCAGTGCCGGAGGTCTCATGGGCCACCAGCTCAACGCCGTGCTGGTCGTCTATTTCCTCAACCGGTCCGGGGCGGCTCTCGTCTACGGCCTCCTCTACCTCGCCAGCCTTGTTTTCCTGACCGACTTCCTGGTGTGGAACCTGGTGAAGTCACTCTTCGTCCGGGAGCCGAGGACGGAGGAGGAGCAGCTTGCGGCCACCCAGGCTCGGCTCGAGAAGGAGGCAAGGAAGTTGGCCAAGCAGGCGAAGAAGCTGGAGGAGAAGGCCGCGTCGGAATCAACCGAAGAGGCCTCTCCGAAAGCTGCTTTGGAGGCTGCTCCGGCTTCAGACGACCCGCCCGAGGAGGTTCCCAGTGGCCTCGGAGCCGATCTCAAACCCGTTCCCGAGCCAAGATTCCAGGACAACAGCGTATCCAAGCTCGGGGCCGAGCCGGTCAGCGAGGGAACACACATCACCGCAGAGGAAATCGCCAAGACCGATCCGGAGACGGCATCAGAGACCACCGCTGAGGAACAGGCATTACCACCGGAGGAGGCAGTATCCCCAGATTCCATCGAGGAATCATCAACCCAGCAGGAGAAGGACGAGGACGAGGAGGTCGCATTGCCCGTGGCCCCGCCGCCCCGCGGTCGCATGGCGGTCCGGAAGAACAAGCCCATCACCGTCGCCGTCGCCCCGATCATCGGGAACTACCAGCTTCCGTCGATCGAGCTGCTGCAGATGCCCGACCTGTCCGTCCGGCCCACCGAGACCAAGGAGGAGCTGATGGGGAATTCGCGGCTGATGGTCCAGACCCTGGCCCAGTTCGGGATCGAGGTCGCCCCCGGTGACATCACCCGAGGTCCCACCATCACCCAGTACGAGCTCCATCCGGCCCCCGGGGTGAAACTAGAGAAGAT
Source organism: Verrucomicrobiales bacterium (assembly GCA_005801385.1). GTDB lineage: Bacteria > Verrucomicrobiota > Verrucomicrobiia > Limisphaerales > UBA9464 > UBA9464. The sequence continues at coordinate 5,649 of SYEM01000272.1, forward strand.
CAACGGCCTCAACAACAACATCGCCGCCGCCCTCAAGGCCGAGCGCATCCACATTCTCGCCCCCATCCCAGGCAAGTCCTCCGTCGGCGTCGAGGTCCCCAACAAGGTCAAGACCAAGGTCATCATGCGGGACCTCCTGGAGTCTCCGGAATGGAAGAACTCCAAGGCGCGGATCCCGCTGGCCCTAGGCAAGGACGTCTACGGCAACCCCGTGATCGCCGATCTCGCCGAGATGCCCCATGTGCTCATCGCTGGCAGCACCGGATCCGGGAAGTCCGTCTGCATCAACACCATCGTCGCGTCCCTACTCTACCGCTTCAGTCCCGATCAGCTCCGGTTCGTCATGATCGACCCCAAGGTGGTCGAGCTCCAGCAGTACAACGCCCTGCCCCACCTCGTGGTGCCCGTCGTCACCGACCCCAAGAAGGTCATCCTCGCCCTCCGCTGGGTGGTGAACGAGATGGAGAAGCGCTACCAGATCTTCGCCAAGGTCGGCGTCCGCAACATCCGCGCCTTCAACGACCGCCCCAAGGACAAGATCATTCCCCAGGAACAACCGGAACTGCCGCTCCTCCAGAAGAAGGAGAAGATCGAGGCCGGCGCCGATGGATTTGCCGTCGAGGTGGACGAGCAGATCGTGGTCCCGCGTGACGAAGACATCGTCATCCCGGAGAAGCTGTCGTACATCGTCGTCATCATCGATGAGCTGGCTGACCTGATGCTGGTCGCACCGGCCGACGTCGAGATGGCCATCGCCCGCATCACCCAGATGGCCCG
>SYEM01000273.1 GCA_005801385.1 Verrucomicrobiales bacterium
AGTCAGCTGCTCTGCCATTGAGCTACCGAGGCCCGCTCCGTGGGCCGCAAAAACTGCGGAGACGTTTCCCGATTGTCAACGCTCTCGTGGAACTGTCTTCATCACCGCTTCGATTGACCGAGCCTACGTCGTCGACCGCGTCGACCAAACCCGTTCCACCCCGATGTCCTCCAGACTCCGACTTGTGTTCATGGGAACACCCGACCTCGCCCGGGTGATTCTCGACGGCATCGTGTCGGAACCGTGGGTCCAGCTCGAGGCGGTCGTCTCCCAGCCGGATCGACCGTCGGGACGCCATCTCCACCCAACCCCGTCGGCCGTCTCCGCAGCAGCCCTCGCACGGGGTCTGCCACTGCTGCGTCCCGACAGGGCACGCGACCCGGGGTTCGTCGGCCGGATCCAGGAGCTGAAGCCGGACGTCATCCTGGTCGCGGCCTATGGCCAGCTTCTGCCGCGGGCCCTCCTCGAGATCCCGCGCCTCGGGTGCCTGAACGTCCACACCTCGCTTCTGCCCCGATGGCGGGGTGCGGCCCCCATCCAGTGGGCCATCGCCTCGGGAGACGCCGAGACCGGGGTGAGCCTCATGAGGATGGACGAGGGACTCGACACCGGCCCCGTGATCGCGGCGCGCCGCACCCCGATCGGCGAAACCGAGACATCGGCCGGACTGCATGATCGCCTTGCCCTGCTGGGGGTCGACCTCGTCCGGGAAGAGATTCCGCCCTACGCGGCCGGCCTGCGGACTCCGGTCCCTCAGCCGGTGGACGGAGTCACCCTCGCGCCGAAGATCACGCGGGAGGATGGGCGGCTGGACTGGACCCGGTCGGCCGCGGAGCTTGCACGCCACCTGCGGGCCTTCACCCCATGGCCCGGAGCCCATTGCTCGATCCCCACCGAGCCCAGGCCGAAGCTGCTCAAGATCCACTCGGCCCACCTTGTCCAGACGGCAACCCGGCCCGAGCCTGGGACCGTGATCACCCGGGAGCCCAACGGTCTTGTCGTGGCCTGTGGCACCGACGCGCTCGTCCTCACCGAGGTCCAGCCCGAGGGCGGACGCCGGATGGCCATCCGGGATTTCCTGGCCGGACATCCGGTGGAACGCCTCGCCTGAACCGGATCCCCTCGCCGGCTCAACCCCGCAGGCGCCAGTAGATCGCCTTGAGGTATTCCGCCTCCCGGAACGTCGCCGCGTGGTCCTGCGGATGCCCCTCGGTCAGGAATTCCTCCGCCGGACGACCCGCCCCAACGAGGACCTCCCGGACGGTTCCATAGAACTCCTCCGAGGACACATGGGCGCTGCAGGAGGCGGCCAGCAACACGCCGCCGGGCTGCACCCAGTCGAGCCCGCAACGCACCAGCCTCCGATAGGCCTCGATGGCCCCGGCCCGCTCCGCCTCCGACTTCGCCAGGGACGGGGGATCCAGGATGACCAATCCAAACCGACGGGAGGGGCGGGCCGACAACCAGTCGAACGCATCGGTCTGGACCTGCTCGTGGACGGCCCGCTTCACGGAAGCGACCTCCGTGTTGAGGGCGAAGTTCCGTCGGGCCTGGGCCAGCGCATGGGATGAGATGTCGACATCGACCACGCGCACGGCACCCCCGCGGGCCGCGTACAGGCTGAACCCACCGGAGAAGCTGAAGACGTTCAGGACCTCCTGCCCCGACGACAGTGTCTCGACCCGGCGGCGGTTCTCGCGCTGATCGAGGAAAAACCCGGTCTTCTGCCCCTTCACTACCTCGGATTCGAACCGCAACCCGGATTCGAGGAAGGTCACCCGCTCCGCGGTGTCCTCACCGTGCAGGTTCTGTCCATCCCGATAACCCGCCGCGGCCGCCGCGGACTGGGAGTTCCGACTCAGCCGGAGGACGATCCGATCCGGACCCAGTTCCTCCCGGAGCCACACCACAAGGTCCGCAACCCGGGGGAGCCAGACCGGCGAATAGATCTTCAGCACGAGCGTCGAGCCGTACCGGTCGAGGACCAGCCCCGGCCATCCGTCACTTTCCCCATGGATCCACCGGAACCCGGTCGTCGCGTCGTCGAACCATGGACGCCTCCGATCGAGCGCCAACCGTAGACGGCCCCGCCACCAGTCAACGTCACACCGGACCGGCCGTCCGACATGGAGCACCCGGAGACGCAGCGGCGAGTCGGGATCCCAGAGCCCGAGAGCGAGGAACCGGTCCTGGCGATCATAGACCACGGCCAGATCCCCGGCGGCACCAGGACCGCTCTGGTCGCGCACCGAGCTCTCGTAGACCCAGGGGTGTCCCCGACGCACCGCCGATTCTCCGGCCGGGGAGAGTCGGAGATGGAGCGGACGGGATGGATGGGGCGGGGTGTTCACGGTCAGGCCCGACACACACGGTCCGGCTTCAGGACGGCAGTAGCACGAAATCCTCGGCCTTCTCCTCGTATTCCGAGACCTCAGTGTCCTGGTCCGACTCCACGGGCGCAAACCGCTCGGAGTTGAAGCCGAGTTCACCGTCCAGTCCCTGCTTCAAGGCTGGGTCCCGCGGATTGACGATCTCCTCCAGCAGCACGCCGATCTCCCCGTCCTTCTTTCCGCTGCCCGCCCGGGTGTAGTTGCCGCGCCCGATGTAGACGCCCCGGACCGTATAGACGGAATCCTTCTTCGGGAGATGGGTGAACAGGAGCTTCGCCATCGGCGGGAACTCATCGTTGATGCAGACGACCTTCTGTCCTTTCGAAAACACGGGGATACCCTAGTCCAAACAGTCCGCGCCGGGAACCTCCGCTTCTCGGGATCGGGTCGACCCACCGGATCGTCGGGCCCGGAGGCGTCCTTCTCCCTGCGGGCCGTTCCATCCGCGAAAGCAGCCTTGCCTGCCCAACCGCCCCCCATAGCCTCCGATCCGTTCCGGGAGACCGCACCGCGTGGCGGGCTTTCCGGGCTCAGCGTACCACGGCCCATGGACCCCGGACAGCCCACCCGCCCCGAACCCACGGTGAAGCCTTCCCCGGAAGCCCGGCATGCCGCACGGCTCGAAGAGGCCAACCGCGAGCTGGAATCGCTCAGCTATTCCATCTCGCATGACCTGAGATCCCCGCTGCGCGCCATCGATGGGTTTGCCCAGGCGATCGAGGAGGATGTTGGGGCCCAGCTCCCGGAGGAATCCCGTCGACACCTGGCCATCGTCCGGGAGGAGGCCGCCCGCATGGGATGCCTGATCGACGACCTCCTGGCCTATTCGCGACTCCTCCGCGCACCCTGTCAGCCCACGACGGTCGACATGGCCGCGGTGGCGGGACAGGTCCTCGCCGAGCTTTCGTCCACCCAACCGGTCGGAGGAGTCCGAATCGGATCGCTTCCCCCCGCACAGGCCGACCCGGCACTGGTCCATCAGCTCTGGAGACATCTGATCTCGAACGCCCTGAAGTTCTCGGCGCGCCAGCCCATGCCTGCGGTGAAGATCGATGCCGAGGGAACCGGCCCACGGACCGTGTATCGGATCCGGGACAACGGGGTGGGCTTCGACACGCAGTATGCCCAGAGGCTTTTCGGTCTCTTCCAGCGGCTCCACAAGGCGGGGGATTTTCCGGGCAACGGGGTCGGACTGGCCCTCGCGCGCCGGATCGTGGACCGCCACGG
>SYEM01000274.1 GCA_005801385.1 Verrucomicrobiales bacterium
GCCGTCGAGGCCCAGGCGATCGACCGCAGCCACCGCATCGGACAGACCCAGAAGGTCATCGCCTACCGGTTGCTCATCAAGGACTCGGTCGAGGAGAAGATCCGGGCGCTGCAGCGTCAGAAGTCACAGCTCGCGAACGACATCCTCGGCGAGGAGAAGTTCGCCCAGAGCCTCACCCTCGACGACCTCCGCTTCCTCCTCGCGGACTGAGGGGGAGCGGGGACCCACGCGGAGACGCTGGGACGCAAAGAATACACCAGAGAAACAGGGGAATCCGGAGGGAATTCCAGAACCGGGTCCCAGAAGCGGCGATGAGGGTTTAATATCGGTGGAACTCCACCGAGGATGTAGCCCCGGGGATTCCCGGAGCTCTTTTCCCGTTTTCTTTCTCTTCCTCCGCGCCGCCGCGTCTCTGCGTGAGTCCCCTCTCCGCCCATTTTCCAGCGTGCTTTCGAAGCCAGTCCGGCTACAACCAGCGCTCCATTCGTCCATGAGTGCCTCTCCTGCCGCCTGGCCTGGAATCATCCGCCGATACGCCTCGTTCCTGCCCGTCACCGCCGAAACCCCCGTGGTGACGCTCCAGGAGGGCAACACTCCTCTCATCCCGGTTCCCAACTTCGTCGCGGCCATTGGCGGCAATTTTGATCTCCGCCTGAAGTACGAGGCGATGAACCCCACCTGCTCGTTCAAGGACCGGGGCATGACCCTCGCCATCACCAAGGCCAAGGAACGTGGCGCACGAGTCGTCGTCTGCGCCAGCACCGGCAACACCAGCGCCAGCGCCGCCGCCTACGCCGCCCGGGCCGGACTCAAGTGCGTCGTCCTCATCCCCGAGGGCAAGATCTCGCTGGGCAAGCTCTCCCAGGCCCTCTTGTACGGCGCCATGACCGTCAGCATCCAAGGCAACTTCGACGACGCCCTGCGGATCGTCCGGGAACTCGGTGAGACGGGTCTCGTCGAGGTCGTCAACTCCGTGAACCCGGTCCGCATCGAGGGTCAGAAGACCGCGGCCTTCGAGATCTGCGACGCCCTCGGCGACGCCCCGGACTTCCATTTCCTGCCCGTCGGCAATGCCGGCAACATCACCGCCTACTGGAAGGGATTCCGCGAATATCAGGAGGCCGGACTCTCCGACACCCTGCCCCGCATGATGGGCTGGCAGGCCGCGGGAGCCGCCCCGCTCGTGCTCGGCCATCCGGTCGCACACCCCGAGACCGTCGCCACCGCCATCCGCATCGGCAACCCCGCCAGCTGGCAGGGCGCGGTCAATGCCGCCAAGGAATCCGACGGGGCCATCCGGAGCGTGACCGACGAGGAGATCCTCCACGCCTACAAGCTCCTCGCCCGGACCGAAGGCATCATGGTCGAACCCGCCTGCGCCGCCCCGCTGGCCGGTCTGATCAAGTCCGTCGCCGCCCAGGAAATCCCCGAGGGCTCTCTGGTCACCGCGACCATGACCGGCCATGGCCTCAAGGATCCCGATACCGCCATCCGCGAGTCCGGGTTCCACCCGATCCACAGTCCCGCCACCTTCGAAGCGGTCCGGGCTGCGATCGGGATCTGACCTCTCCGAACGCCCAAGATGTTCGGACGGTCACTGTTCCGCCTGCGGCTTGAGCACGGCGGCGTTGCCAAAGGCCAGCCGACGGAACCGTTCCCGGTAGGCCTCCGCATCCAGATGGGGGCCGATCAGCACCGCCACCGGTTCCGGCGCTGGCTCGTTCGGGAACGGCTCGATGAGATGATGCCCCCAGAGGGTCTGGAACAGATGCAGCGTCCCCGGTGAGGACGTGAATCGAACAAACCCCTTCGCCCGAACCACTTCCCGGGGCTCAAGACCGCTCAGGAAGGCCTCGAACCGGCTCCGGTCGACCGGAACCGGAAACCGCCAGGTGAGGCTGTGGTAGGTCGCATGCAGATGGGACCCGCCACCGGAAGAGGCTGGATCGAGTGACAGGTGGACCGGGGTTCCCGACAGGATCTCCCCCGGCTCGGGCAACCCAAAGGGTAGTCGAATCTGACGCGCCCGGGCGTTGACCTTCGAGACTTCGCCCGACACGAACTCCCGGGTCGACTCCTCCAGGCGGTCGCACTTCGAAAGGCAGATCACGTCGGCGTACTGCAGCTGCTTCCGGCACAGCACCCGCTCCGCCTGTCCCCCAGTCGCATGGGCATACCAGTCCGCATCCAACACGGTCACGACCGACTGAAGCCGCACCTCCGGCAGCAGGTCCTCGTCGGTCAGCTGGTCGATCACGTTGTCGGGATCCGCCAACCCGCTGGTCTCGACCACGAGGTAGTCGCAGCGTCCCTCCTGGACCAGGCGCTGGACCGCATGGGCCAGCTCATTGTCCGAGGCGCAGCAGAGACACCCTCCCGAGACCTGCTGGAGAGGGAGTCCGGGGCGGAGGATCAGCTGGGAATCCACACTCTCGGCTCCGAATTCGTTCATGACCACACCCAGACGTCGGCCCGTGGAGGGGGCCTCCGAGAGCCATCGGAGCAGCAGGGTGGTCTTGCCGGCCCCGAGGAAACCGGTCAGCAGGATCAATGGAAGGGGTTCCGTCACAGGTCGCGTCCCCGGTCACTGAGCGCGGCCAGGTCAAGCCAGTCTCCGAACCCCACTTCATACCTTCCAGCCCAAAGCTCAGATTTCCCGGGCCTGAACCCAAGTCCCGGACTATGATCCGCCCATCCTATGAGCCAGTCCCCGTCGCGTCGCGGTTCCACGGGAATCCTCGCCGTCCTTGCGGTCGTCCTGCTGGTCGCCCTCATGGCCGCCGCCGCCTGGTGGTGGTCCGGATCCCAGGGGCGGGGTGACGACGCCAACGCGGCCTTTGCCGACGCCATGGCGACCGGCGGCACCCTGTTCAACAGCGGTGACGCCGCCAAGTCCATCGACGCCTTCCAGCGCGCCCTGGTTCTCAACCCCGCCAACCCGGACGTCCACCTCAACCTCGCCAACGCCTATCTCCGGGCCAACCAGCCCATCCAGGCCGAAGGCCACGCCCGCGACGTCCTGCGGTACGAACCCGGCAACGGCGCGGCCGCCTATGTGCTGGGGTGCGCCCAGCTCCGTCAGAACCAGTACTCGAACGCCGTCCAGTCCCTCACCGAGGCCAAGAGCGCCGACCCAACCGAGAACCCTGTCAGCTTCCAGCTCGGACGCGCCTTCTTGGGCTGGGGGAAATTCGAGGATGCCGTCGGCCAGTTCCAGGAGGTGCTCCAGTTCGAGACCAACCACCCGTCCGCCAACTACCTCCTCAGCCAGGCCCTCCTTCGGATGGGACAACGCGACGCCGCGCAGCAGGCCCTCCAGGAACACCAGCGCATCAACGCCGGCAAGGTCGGAGGAGCCGATGACGCCTCCCTCTTCGAGAAGAGCAAATATACCGCCATGCGGGTGCCCTTCTCCCTCGAACAGCCCGATTCCAAGGGGATCCCGATCACCTTCGCCGATGCCACGGCCACCGCCTTCGGGACTGCGGCGCCCCAGTTGAAGGGACCGATCGGGGTGCTCGATATCGATCGTCGCGGCTGGAATGACCTCCTGCTGGTCGGCGTCGAAGGGGCGCAGCTGTACTGGAATTCAAACGGGGTCTTCACCGCCTCGGGGTTGGCCCTGCCCGTTGGCGACTCCAACCGCGTCGACCAGATCCTCGTCGGCGACCTCCAGAATGACCGGTTCGAGGATGCGCTGCTGATCTCGCCAGCCGGCCTGACCGTCCTGCGCTTTGCGACGAACGGGAATTTCACGGATGCGACGCCGTTCTCCGGACTGGCCCAACCGCGGGCCGAGGGGATCGCCGGGGCCCTCGCCGACCTCGACTTCACCGGCAAGCTCGGGCTCCTGCTGGCCTCCCCCTCCGGAAACCTCCTCAGCTACACCAACCTCGGCTCAGGACTCTTCCGCGCGTCCAAGGCTCCCGCTGGCGCAGTGGATCCCGTCGCCGTCAGCGGCGTCGTTCAGATCACCGTCGATGATCTCAACCACGACGACCTGCCCGACGTGATCCTGACCCGGAGCAACCAGCCACCCTGGGTTCTGCTCAATCAACGGGGCGGCGGTCTCAGTACCACCAACCAGCCCGCCGGATGGGGCGTCGCCAAGGCTGTGGCCACCGGGGATTTCAACAACGACCTCCGGATCGACGTCGCCCTGGCCACCGCCTCCACGGTGGACATCCAGTTCAGCACGCTCCGGGATCCCCGACGCCTCCCCGCCCGGGGCAACCGTCTCAACCACCTCCGGGCGATCGACTATGACAACGACGGCTGGCTCGACCTCATAGGCTGGGGTGGTGACGGACTCACCCTGTGGCGGAACCGCGGCAGCGCCGGATTCCATCAGGCCAACGCGGATGTCGGGTTCGACCGGCTCCAGCTCGGGTCGGTCTCCGATCTCGCCGCGGCCGACTTCGACCAGGACGGAGACATCGATCTGATCGTGGCGCTCGAAGCCGGCGGCCTGCGGTTCCTGCGCAACGAGGGCGGGAACGCCAACGAACTCCTGAAACTGCGTCTGCTCGGCAACCGCTCAAACGCCAGCGCGCTCGGGGTGAAGATCGAACTCGCCTCAGGCGGTTGGCACACGATCCGGACCGTCCAGCAGCTGCCAGTCGAGATCGGGGTCGGCAAGCGCAAGCAGCTCGACCTCGTCAGCACCCGGTGGTTCGACACCAAGCTCGACACCACCGAGGTCACGCCCAACCGACAGGAACCGCTCACCATCTTCGAACTCGTCCTGCCCACCGGTTCCTGTCCCTACCTGTATGCCTGGGATGGCACCGGATTCCGCTTCGTCACCGACCTCCTCGGAGCGTCGCCAGTGGGACTGCCGGTGGCGTTCCGACGCTACATCGAGGCCGATCCCGAGGAATGGGTCTGGGTCGGCGACAGTTCCCGCCTTCAACCGGTCGACGGACGGTTCCAGCTCCAGATCACCGAGGAACTCCGCGAGATCCTCTATCTCGACCAGGCCCGGCTCGTGGCGGTCGATCACCCCGTCGGCACCGAGGTGCACTCCACGAGCAAGCTCGTTCCCGGTCGTCCCTTCCCCCGGCACGGTCTGATCCAACTGGGTCGACCGCTCCCCTTGCTGAAGGCGGACCTCGAAGGTTCCGGCGAACGACGGGACGTGACCGCCGCGCTGCAGACGGTCGACGGCGCCAAGGTGTCCCCGGTGCGCCTCCGCGGCACCCACTACCGTGGCCTCGCCGAACCCTATTCCGTAGTACTCGAGTTCGGACCTCTGCCGTCGAAGGGTCCCCTGGTGCTGGCCCTGAATGGCTGGCTCCGCTTCGGCGGCGGCATGGCCAACATCGCCGGCTCCCACAATCCGGAGTTTCCCTTCCCGTTCCCGACCCTCGAGGTGGAGACCGCCTCGGGCTGGTCTCCTGTCGGGGTCACCGTGGGAGCCCCCGCAGGCAAGACCAAGACGATCGTGGTGGACCTCACCGGACACCTTCCCGAGGGCGCACGTCGACTCCGGCTCACACAGGCCTTCGAGATCCACTGGGATCGCATCGCTCTCTTCACCGAGTCCACCCCGGTGATACCCCAGGAGCTGCCCATAACCTCAGCAGACCTCGCGTGGCGCGGCTATAGCCGGTTCGCCAACCTGCCGTGGTCCGAACCCCTCACCCCGGTCTTCAATGAGGTGCAGTCGGCCCCGCCTTGGCACATCACTCCGTCCGGATGGGCCACGCGCTATGGCGCGGTCAACGAACTGGTCGGTCCCGTGGACCAGGGACTGGCGATCATCGCCGGAGGGGATGCGCTCCGCCTCGAGTTCACAAATTCCCTGAAGGATCCTGCCGCTGGAATGCAGCGGGACTACTTCCTGTTCACCGTGGGCTGGGACAAGGATGCCGACTATCACGTGGCAGCAGGGACCACAATCGAACCGCTCCCTTGGCGCGGGATGGATGACCAACGCCACGGGTCCGAGGTTCGGCCCGAGTTTCCGAGCGATGCCCTGCACCAGCGGTTCAACACCCGCTGGGTCGGACCCAGAACCTATACCCGGAAACACTGATCCGACTGCGGCCTCGGAACGGCACCACAGCCACGGGGACGCTCACGGTTTCCACGCCCAGGACTCATCGAAAAACCCTGCGGCAGCGATGCCGCCGGGCGTCCGGGCATTGGGGGCCTGTCCAAGGTCGATGATCGCCCAGTCCGGCAGCTTCGGGGTCTGACGCGCATTGTTGAGCAGATCGTACTCGCGGAAGGTGAAGCCGCTGTTCACCACCACATAGCGGTCCGGACGGAGCGGATTCGGTTGGATGAGGATCGGGGCGAACCTGTCGACCGGATATCCTGCAGCCGGTGTGTGGACGCCGGTGGCATCCCAGCGGATGCCACCCAGCTTCGTGGCCACTTGGCCGAGGACCTTGTTGCTCTGCGGATCCCCCCAGAGCACCAGGTGATGCTGGGCCATGTCGGCCTCTGTCACCGCCGTGTCATCCTTGATCCGCACCTCGCCGCGGTACTGCCGACGCCACTGTTCGATGGCCCGGTTGAGCTCGCGGTCCACCCAGGCTCCCACGACTGGATTGAGGACCTGGCCCGTTGGACGTACGAAGAGGAACGACTCCATGAACGCGTCGTCCACGGGCCCCTGAAGGCCATGACGTTTACGGAGACCACCCGACGGCGCTGTACCCAGGACCCAACGTCCTCCCTCGCGTCTGACCGAGGCGGTCCAGGACCGGTCGGACTGGGGCCGACCCGCATCGAGGGTCTCACCTCCGACCTCGATCACCACGTTGCGGAGGGGGTCGAACGGGGATTGGCCCGCCTCGAGAGTCAGGGTCAGGGCGGTCACATTCCGGGTCTCCAGTCGGACGGAACCACTGTTCGGATCCAGCCGTGCCTCCACCCGGGCCGGATCCCAATGCTGGCCAAGGGCATCCACCCTCACCCAGGCCATGCGGTTGTACCGGAGGGTCACCGTTTCGAATCGGACCACCCGGGGCACCGGATCCCGTCCCGCAGCCGCGATCGCGTCGATACGCCGGTTCAACTCTGCCTTGGTCTTCGGCTCGTACCGATGACCTGTCCCCGGGCCGACCAGATGGGTCAGGACCAGCCCCTGGGCGGCCATGGCCTTCTCCATCGCCTGCGCGGCCTGGATCTGTCGGTCGTCCGCTCCGCTGTAGGCCACGAGCGGTACCATCGACACGTTCAGAGGGACTGCCGTCGCGTCGTACAACCCCCAGAGCTTCCGCTCCCAGGGCGCGGGGCTGAGGGACTCGTTCTGGAACACCCGAAGGAACTCCTCCGTCTCGCTGAACCCAGCCCCGGGGGCGGCGGCCGCCCAGTCGGACGCGAAATGGGTGGCGATGTGCCAGCACGAGGCCCCGCCCAGGGAGAAGCCGCGGACCACGATCCGGTTCGAGTCGATGGGATAGTTCGCTCGCACCTGGCCCAGCCCTTCCCAGAAATCGGTCTCACCGGCGAATCGCGATCCGTTGCAGTACCTGCCGTATGGATGAAGCACGAA
>SYEM01000275.1 GCA_005801385.1 Verrucomicrobiales bacterium
ATTTCGGATCGATCCACACCCATGCAGCGGCGTTGACCACCCTGAGTGCCCAACGGGGGTGGGCAGCCCTCCAGACCCCGGACTCCGAGGTGTTCACGACACGGTTCCGAATCGCCTCCGAATCCCTGGGTGAGGCGGCCTTGGCGAAAGACACCGAGGCTGTCCTCCGGTCCTATCAGGAGCTGACCCGGAGCTGTGTCGGATGCCACACCTATCTCCGAGACCGTCGTCCGAAGGAGGCTCCCAGCAAGGACCGCTGATGGACGGATGAGGTTGCTGGCACTTACTCGGTCGGTCCGACGAGCTTGAGAGCGCCGATGCCACCGGGATTCCACGGGGTGTGCACGATATAGACCTCCCGGGATTTGCCCTTGCCGGTGAAGTACCAGCAGGCGCCGTGGATGCTCTGGGCGCCAGCGATGCCGAGGTCATCCTTCGGGCGGAGCGTGGCGACGATGGCCTTCTTCTTCAGGTTCACGATGAAGATCGGACCGGCCTTGGTCTTGTCATGATCATGCAGACAGGGAGCCACGACGTAGTCACCCCAGATGTCGACGTCACACACGGTGCTTCCGGAGGGTAGGCCATCGATGGCCTGGAAGATCTTCTTCTTGAGATCCCAGGTGATGATACGTCCCTCGGCGCGCGCGGAGATGAGGAGGGTTCCATGAGCCCGGTCGTACGTGATCCCATGGGGGGTCTCTGACATCGACTTGCCTCCGTAGATGTCCTTGCCGTAGGCGAGCGGGGCAAGCGTCGCTGGCATGAAGTACGCTTTGCCATAGCCATCGGTGACCCAGAGGTCGTTCTTGTTGAGGAAGGTGGCGTCCGTCGGTGCGAAACCCTTCCGGTCGGCGTACTGGGGGAAGGGCGGGATGCCGAGGCTGTCGACCTTCTGGAACGTGCCGTCTGTGATGTGGACCTGTCCCTCCTCATTGTCGGCAGCCACGACCAACGGTGTCTTGCCGGAGCGTTGGAGAAGGTCGGCCCCGTGGATGTTTCCTTTGGCAAGGGCGGGATGGCCTTGAACGACCCAGGATTTGGTCAGTCCGTTGCTGAAGGCGACAAAGCCGACGCCCCGAAGGCCCCAGTACACGGTATCCTTCGCGGGGTCGAACATCACCGTGCCATGGGCACCGGCGACGTGGGGAGCCGCTGCGGTAGGGATGGGGACGAGTCCGGGGGCATCCGCGAAGGTCCAGAAGCCTTGTCCCGTCACCTTGGTACCGGGTTTCAGGGACCCGGGCTTCGGTGCGGTCACCGGGCCGGTGCGCTCGATGTGGTAGGGAAGGGCGACCGGCTTGACCTCCGCGGGCTGAGCATGGCCGCCCTTGGAGTTGGGCGGTTGGACGTCATGGGCCCTGAGGGTGGATGGGGCGCAGGCGAGGAGGCATGCCGCGGACAGGGTGAGGCGAAGTGAAGGGGAGTTCATGGGAACGTAACGGAGAAATCGTTTCAGGCAGAACGTGGGATGAGAAGGACATATCACAGGCAGGCTCCCAGTTGCCCCGCCGGGCCGGAGCCGGCTAGGGTCGTGCTTCGCGCCATGATCGAGATCCCCAAGGCCTATGAGCCGCAGTCCGTTGAGGCAAAGTGGTACCAGTTCTGGTTGGACCAGGGCTGTTTTACAGCCGATCCCGGGCGTGTCTCGGAACGGCGTCCCGCCTACTCGATCGTCATTCCGCCTCCGAACGTCACAGGGGTGCTGACTCTGGGCCATGTGCTCAACAACACGATCCAGGACATCCTGGCCCGCAAGGCGCGCATGGACGGCAAGGAAGTCCTCTGGCTGCCGGGGACGGACCACGCTGGCATTGCCACCCAGAACGTTGTCGAGAAGACCCTCAAGAAGGCCGGTGAAATCCGCCACCGGGACGATCTTGGGCGCGAGGCTCTTGTGGAGCGGATCTGGCAGTGGAAGGAGAAGTACGGCGGCATCATCCTCCAGCAACTCCGGGCCCTGGGGGCCTCGTGCGACTGGAGCCGCACCCGGTTCACGATGGATCCGGAATATTCCCGGTGTGTCCAGAAGGTGTTCGTCGACCTGCACCGGAAAGGCCTGATCTACCGGGGCAAGCGCATGGTCAACTGGTGTCCGGCCTCCCTGACCGCCCTCTCGGATGAGGAGGTGATCATGAAGGAGCAGAAGGGCTCCATGTACCACTTCCGGGTCGAGGTCGCCGAGAGGCCTGGGACTTTCCTGACGATTGCAACCACCCGCCCCGAGACCATCCCTGCCGACACGGCTGTCGCGGTGAATCCCAAGGATCCCCGCTTTCAGCATCTGATCGGCTGCCATGTCTATCGGGCCTTGCCAGTCGAAACTCCCAAGGAGCTGCGCCGGATCCCGATCATTGCCGACGAACATGTCGACTTCGAGTTCGGCACTGGAGTCCTGAAGGTCACCCCGGCCCACGACAAGGCCGATTACGAAATCGGCCTGCGCCATGGGTTGCCCGTCATCGACCTCCTCACGCCGGACGGCAGGCTGACGGCCGAGGCCGGGCCGGAGCTCTCGGGTCTGGACCGTTTCGTCGGGCGCAAGAAGGCGGCAGAGATCCTCGAGGCTGCCGGGGCCCTCGCGGCGGTGGAGCCCTATTCCAACAATGTCGGTTTCAGCGAGCGGGCGGACGTACCCATCGAACCCCGCCTGAGCGAACAGTGGTTCCTGAAGTATCCCAGCGTCCAGGAGGCCAAGGCCTGCGTGGCGGAAGGGAACCTCCGGTTCTTCCCGGACCGCTGGGCCAAGGTCTATGACCACTGGCTCAACGGGATCCAGGACTGGTG
>SYEM01000276.1 GCA_005801385.1 Verrucomicrobiales bacterium
ACTTCGAGTGCCTCCATGAGCTGAAGCTCATCGTCGACCTGATGAACGAGGCCGGCATCGCCGGCATGCGCTTCTCGATCTCCGAGACCGCCAAGTGGGGCGACGTCACCGTCGGCCCCAAGATCATCGACGCCTCGGTGAAGAAGCGCATGAAGGCCGCCCTCAAGGACATCCAGTCGGGCAAGTTCGCCAGGGACTGGGTCAAGGAATATCAGGGCGGCTACAAGCGCTACAACGCACTGCTCAAGGCCGGCGAGAAGCACCCGATCGAGAAGACCGGCGCCAAGCTCCGCTCCCTCATGCCCTGGATGCAGAAACGCTCCATCAAGGGCGCCCAGGCCGCCTACTGAGGAGGCCGGGACAGCAGCCGAGAACAAGAAGGCCGCGGCGGATCGCCGCGGCCTTTTTCGTGTTCTGATGCGGCCCGCCTGCCGGCGAACTGATTCCGCCCCACGAAGGCGGGACCACCGGGATGGGCTACTCCACCCGCACCCGATAGAACCGGGTCTCCGGGTTCGCACCCGGGTCGGTCACCGACATCTCCCCTGCGACGCCGGACATCCGCTTCAGCACCTGCCAGACGGTGTCGAGCCGGTCCGAGGCCTCGACCCGATAGACCGCCCCGACCTCTCCCGTCCACCGCAGCGTGATCCCCGCGGGACCGATCCCCACTGAGACCGAGGGGGCCACCGGGACGGTTCCACCATTCGGACGGCCGAAGGAGGGCGGGCCCCAGACCCGGTCGAACGACTGGCCGTCCGGTTCCGACCGCAGGGATTGACCCGGGACCGGTGCGCCGTAGGTAATCCAGTCCACCACGCCGGATCCCACCGTGGAGGGACGCACGAGGCTGATCCAGCCACCTGCGGGATCGGGGGTGATGGAGGCATGCCATTCGGATGGACCGTGTGCGCCGACATCGCCGTCGAGGAACACCACACGACGCTCGCCCGCCTTCAGCACTGCATCCGTGGGGAACGTCCACGGAAGGAAGTTGGCCGAACCCTGAATCTGCCACCCGCCAAGCGGGAGATCGTCGCTCCCGGCGTTGAGGATCTCAACCCAGGGCTCGGTCGAGCCGGACGCATCCCGATCCAAGGTGCCCAGCGGCGCCAGCTCATTCAGATGGACCGCCGGAAATTCCGGCAGCGTCGCGGACACGGGATTTTCGTAGCCCGGACTGAGCCCCGCGACGAGGCCTCCCTTCAGATCGAGCTGCGCCCCGAAGACGATGTCGGAACTGCCCGCGCTCGACTGGTGCACCTCGACGGTGAGCGTGTTGGTGCCCTGCCGGAGCAGGGTCCCCGGCAGCGGGATAGGACCCACCCGGACGGCATCGCCAACCGAGGGGGTGGCGAGGGTGGTCGGTGTGATCACGGCATCTGCCGGCAGGTTGAACCGGGTCCATTCCTTTCCGTTCAGATGGAACACGGCGCCGTCGTCGATGATGTGGGTGAGATCGACCTCGATCCCCTTCGGCACGCTCGGCATCACGAACGTGGTCCGGAAGTAGAAGGTCAATTCACCCAGCGCCACCGGAGTGGTCTTCGGCCCAGGCAGGTTCGACTCCTCCTTGAAGAAGAGCGCCTCGCCCAGCTTCCAGGCCCGGTCATCGAACTCCGGGGCCTGCCAGGCGCCGACCGGCGTCCCGGTGTCGGAATACCGCCAGGCGCCGGCCATCGGTACGAGCTGCCGCGACCCGGTGTAGCCCTCGGAGGCGACCCAGTTGCCCGGAAGGGCGTTGTCGGCCCAGGGATCGATCACCTGCAGCGCGATGCCCGGGGCGGGCACCACCGGCCAGGGCGCCGAGGCCGTGAAAACAACGCGGTCGAGCACCTCTCCCCGGGGAGAGACCAGCCGCAGGTCGTCACCCAGGCCTCCCAGGGTGCCCGACCAGGACCCCAGAAGCCGCGGCGCGGTGCCGTGGACCCGACGGAACACGGCGGCGTCGGCCCCGACACAGGCGAGCGCTCCGGGTCCCAGCACCGTGCCGTCCGGGAAGGTGCACTCGAGCGCATTGCCCAGGAGTCGGCACCCCGACAGGTCCCAGGCGGTCACGGCCGAGGGATTCTGGAGCTCCACATAGGCGGCCCCGGCCTCGGTCGGACGATGGAGGATCTCCGACAGCAGCACACGGAACACCGGCTCGACCGTCACCTGCGCCGTCTGACGGGTGGACCCGGGCGTCGCCCCGGAATCCCGGGCCTCGACGGTCAGGGACAGCGTGCGGGCCCCGACATCGCGCGGCAGCGTCCAGCGGACCCGTCGCTGTCCGGACTCGACCACCGCCGTGCCCACCACCTCGCCCACGACAGAGAACGTCAGCTCCTGATCAGGCAGGTCGGAATCCGAAGCCACGAGCGGCAGGTCCACGGTCTCTCCCTCGCGCCGGGTGGATGGAACCCAGCCCTGCAGGACGGGGGGCTGGTTCACCTCGTTCACGACAATGGAGAACGTCACCCTCACGGTCTGGGCAAGTCCGGTGAGCTCGGCGGCTTCGAGAATCACGGGGTAGGACCCCGGTCCCTCCGCCTCCGAAGGATTCCACCGGATCTCGCCCCGGGTGCTGTCGAGCACCAGACCCGGAGGACCCTGGATGAGTTGGTAGATCACGCCCGGACCATCCGGATCCACAGCCTGGACCTTGAAGCGAAGCTCGGCGCCCTCATCCACGATCTGGGCGCTGGGCTGGATGAAATAGGGCGGATTGTCGACCTCCCGGACCGTGATCCGGAGGGTCTGCTCCGTCGACAACGGTGGCACCCCGTTGTCGGTGACACGGACCTTCAGTAGGACCACCTGCCCGCCTTGGGACTCCGATGTCATCCAGTTGAGCCGGCCGGTCTCCGGATCGAGGACCGCCCCTTCCGGCGGAGCCACCAGCTCGAACCGGAGGGACTGCCGCGGACGGTCCGGATCGGTGGCCACCACCTCCAGACTGAGCTCGGATCCCTCGTCGACGACAGGATCCACGACCTTCTCCACCACGGGCGGCTGGTTGCCCTCGATGACCTGGACCCGCACCCGCAGCGTGGAGGTCCTGGCCGGCGAACCGGAGTCGGTGGCCCGGACCGTGAACCGATAGTCGCCGGGCCCCTGATCCTCGGTCGGGCTCCAGACCAGGTCGCCGGTGGTCTCGGAGACCTCGAGTCCGGGCGGCGCGTCCGCAGCAAGATGGAATCGAACCACCTGTTCGGGATCGGAATCGGTCGCCACGAGTCGATAGCGAAGGGTCGACTGTTCCACGACCTGAAGGATTGGTACGGAAGCAAAAACGGGCGGTGTGTTGCCGCCTGGCACGAAGTTCGCCGCACCGGGAGTCGGGATCTCCTGCGGGATGAGGTCGCTCGCATTGCCATCAGGATATCGCCCCATCGAGACGTCGGCGGTCTGGGGTCCGAAGGTGACGCTGTCGACCAGCGAGAGATCCGGCGCGAACAGTCCGATCTCCTCGCCCCCACGGGCGAGGCTGAACCCGACATGGAGGACCCCCTTGTCGGGGGCGCTCTGCGACGGTTGCCCATCGGCCCACAGCAGCAGGAAACCACCTGCAGGGATCACCGTCCCCGCAGGAAGCTGGAAGGCGGTCCGGTCCGCCAGGGCGTCGGTGATGAAGTAGCCCGACAAGTCCGCCGGCTGGGATCCACCGTTGTGCAGTTCGATCCAGTCCTCGCGTTCACCGTCGGCCGGATCCACCAGCCCGGACAGGTTCTGCGCCATGAACTCGTTGACCGTCACCGCCAGCAGCGGGACCGAGGGATCGTTCGGCGCCCCGGGCGTGGGCACGTAGAGAAGTCGACGCGTCTCTGGATCGCCGTCGGGGATGGATCCAAAGCCACGCTCCGGCGACAGGCGGTCATAGCCGATCCAGTCGAGGACGACCGGCGTCGCGGGAGTGCCCTGGATCCGCTTGAGGAAAACCGATCCGATGGACCCCTCGGCGGCCCAGGAGGCGTGGAGATGGCCCTCGACGGTCTGGTCGGCCTGACCGTCCAACCACACCCGGAGGTATCCCTTTGAGGCGAGGCGCGTCCCCTGGGGGAAGGTCCAGGACCGGAGCCCCAGGATCGAGTCGCTGAGGGACAGACCCGAAAGATCGGCCTCGGCCTCGCTGGTGTTCACCAGCTCGACAAACGGAGCCCGCTCGCCACGGTTGTCGACCACCGCCGGAGGTGGGTTCGGCACCACTTCGTTGATCCAGACGGTCGGAAAGGCCGGGAGGCTGGAGCGGAGCGGATTGGGAGCGCCAGGAGTCACCCGGGATGACGCGTCGGACGGGCTGGATGCCCAGTTCGCCACCCGCCGTCCATCGAGCGACGGATCGATTCGCTGGAGGGAGGATCCGAGCCCATCGGCGACGGAGGGCCAGGGCGCCGCATTCCGGTAGTGGACCTCGTCAAACGTCCCGAGGCCATCGGCCTCCACCAGACGCAGCCGTTCCCCCTCATTGTCGAGCGTGCCCGGGAATTCATCGAACACCGCGATGCCCGCGCCAAAGGCTGTCGCGAACGCCGCCCGATCCGCCGCCAGGACCAGGAAGCCCCCCGCTGGGATCACGGCGTTGTTCGTCGGGAACGTGTAGCCCACGCCGTCGACCCGGTAGCCGGCGAGATTGAAGGCGACCGAGGGATGGCGGTTGTGGAGCTCCAGGAACCCGGAGCCCTGGAGTACGGGGTTGTAGTGGATCTCATTGATTACGACCCAGTCCCGAGCCTTGGGGATCGCCCCCGGATAGGTCACCACCACCGATGTGGTGTCGGACAGGGCGTTGCCAAAGCGGTCCAGTCCCACCAGCTGCAGGGTGTTCGTCGCCGCGGTCAGCGGGACGCTCAGGGAGAACGTGGTGAACCCCGTCCAGGTGACCGGGAATCGAACGCCGTTGACGGCAATGTCGGCGACACGCAGCGGGGCGTTGCCGCTGAGGGTGACCGTCGGGGTGGCGCTGACGACGTCGGCGCCGCCGTTCGAGGTGATGACCAGGGCCGGGGTGTCGGCCGCCTTGTACCGCGAGAGGATCGTGCTGCGACGGCTGTTGAGGTAGTTCGTCACCGCACCCGGGGACGTGGTGGCGGTGACCTTGTTCTGCAGCTGGACGGTCCGGTAGGCATTCACGATCGGCCCGTAGTTCTCGACCTGCATCGGCCCCTCGGCCGCGCGCAGAAGGGAGCGCCACAGCATCCGCCGGAACGTCGGGTTGTCGTAGACCCGTGCGTTCATGATCTGATCGTGACCGCCCCAGAGTGCGGCGCCCGCGGCCTCCCCGAGGCCCAGGACGAAGTCGATGTCCCAGGGCAGCAGGATGGCCGGCCGGCCGGGCTGCCGATAGAGGTACATGTTCTGGCCGATGTTATAGGTCCAGGAGTCCCAGTTGCCCGTCACCCGGTGGAAGGCGAACACGTCCATCCACTGCTCGATGTCGGCATGCCGCTGGACCCTCCCGACGAACCCCGCGTCCGTGGTGCTGTTGAGCGCCTCCACAAGATCGAAGATCGTCCGGTAGTCGCTCTCCGGGAACCGCTGTGCGCGCCGCTCCCAGTTCCACCGGTACCGGGCCAGCTTGAGGCGACCCTCCGAAAGGAACCGCTGCATGGTGGCATACGTCGCATTGAACTGGGTGTTGCCGTCGTTGAAGTCGAACAGGATCGAGATCTTGTAGAGGTCCCCCTCCCCGTCGTCGGGCTGGTGATGCTCGGCGTAGCGGTGGTCGGGCTCCTCCTGGTCCTCGACGAGGTTCGCGAACGGCGTCCCGTTGATGTAGAAGAACTGGTATTTCCCGCTCAGGGACGGGATGCCCATCTGCGAGGCGATCCAAGCCGAGACCCGGCCCCGGAGTCCGGTCTCCTCGACACCACCGTTGCCGGTCTTGGAGAACAGCCGCTCGCTCACGCCGTGCAGCTTCTCGTCGTCCGGCGTCCGGGCCACGATGTCGCCGCTCCCGTTGTGGAACGGACTGCCCTTGTCCCGGAACAGAACCCCATGGATCACGCGCGTGTTGCCGTACACAAGGATCCCCCGGCGATAGGCGTTGTTCAGAGCATTGCCCGACGCGTTGCGGTTCTTCGTCGTGCACCAGAGATGCACATGCGGGAAGGTGCCCAGCGGGATCGTGTCGCCCCAGCGGATCAACCCCTCGTCCACCGGATGCTCCCGAGGCCAGATGGAGGTCGCCCCGGAGCCGTCGGTAGCGGCGATGTGGAAGGCCATCAGACCAGCCGACCGACCCTGCAACAGCGCCGTGAAGAGACCGTCTCCCGCCAGCACATCCCCCGCCAGACCATCATCGCGCATCGGCACCTCGCTCAGGCCTGTCTCCGGATCGATACGGAACCGGAGGACCAGCGACGTCACGACATCGGGATCGGACACCCGGGCCGTGACCCGAACCGGTTCCCCGACCCGCGGCAACGCGGGACTGTGGGCAACCCCGTCGATGGCCGGCCCGGCATTGGGCACGGCACGGCTGTTCGGACGCCCGGGGCTCCCCAGGTTTTGGGGTACCGGCAGGGGCGCGCCGAAATCGGCATAGCCGCCCCGCAGCCGGAACAACAGCTCGGGCCATCCGGCGATCCACCGCACCGAGGCGCGGAAGGTGACGGTGTTCCCGTCCGCAAACCCAGTCGCCAAGGTGCCCCGGATGGAATTGATGCCGGTGTCGAGCCCGCCCTGGGCGCGGAGATGGAGCCCTTGCGAACCGGTCCGTGCCCCCGAGGCGTCGACCGTCGACTCGATGTGGTTGCCCGTGATCGACCAGCCCGTCCGCCCATTCTCGAACCCGGGGTTCTGCAGGAGGTTCGTGCTGCCGCCCTTGATCACCTCGACGTCGTCGACCAGGCATTCGCCGTTGTTGAGCAGACCCAGGTGGACGCGGTTGATGCCATTGCCGCCGAAGCCGTTGTCGAGCCGACCGGTCCACTCCACCACGGACCACGAGGCCTTGGACGATTCGTCGGAATCCGCCCAGTTCGCCGGCAGTGTCGGATCGGCATCCGGATCAATCAGCTCGAGGCTCGATCCCCCACCATCGGACCACTTCCCCCAGGCACCGCCATCGGCGTAGCGGACCTCGCCCACCGTGATGTGGATCGTCTCCGAGGTGATCTCACCCAGCTGGTTGGTCGACAGGACCTCGTCCGGCCGCGTGAGGCGGACGACATCCCCACCGTCTCCGAGGGTGCCGGAGTAGTTTCCAATGACCCCGGATTGGAGAGCGTGGTTGGAACGGAGACGCTCGAGATCCTTGGCGATGACCAGGAACTGCCCGGGCTGTAGCACCGTGCCGGGCGCAAAGTCGAAGTCGATGCCACCCCGGATCCGCCAGCCCGTGAGGTCGAGCTTTCCCTGTCCCCGATGGACCAGTTCGACGAACTCGTCCGCATCCCCACCCGGAGGATTGTAGAAGATCTCATTGATGACGACCGGCTCCTGACGGACCGCGGTGTTGGGGCGGCCCGGGGTCGGAAACGCCAGGCGTCGGAGCGCGGTGGACCCGTCCGGAGCGCGTCCGATCGACACTCCGTTCTCCTGTCCGCCAAACCGGAGGATGTCGGCGATCCGTGAGGAATCGGGGGACACCAACATCACCGTCTCACCCGCTGCACGGAGGCGGAACCCCAGAACCGTCTCGTCGAACACAAGGTGGCCACCCGGATCGATGCGGGTGCCGGACGGGATCCGGAACCGGTTGGTTGCGATGGAATCGGTCAGGATCCACCCGGAAAGATCCACCGCCTGGGTCGTCCGGTTGTAGAGCTCGACGAAATCCAGCAGGGGTGGATCGGTGTGGGCGAGGAGTTCATTGAGGACCACCGGCTCCATCGGGGCTGCCGAGACCGGGTCGCGGCGTCCCGGCGACCCGCCCCGGGCCCAGCTTGCCGCCCAGGCCCTTGGGTCGTCCTCACCATAACTCGGCGAGACCAGCACGAGGGAGTGACCGGTGCCATCAGCCGCCACCGGCCATGGAGAATCAGGTTCATACCGCAGCTGGAGCTTGATCGCCCCGTTGGCGTCCCGCAGCTCCACCGTGTCCCCGGCGTTGTCAAGGGACCCCTTCCAGGGTCCGAACACCGGGGTCGACCCCGTCCGCCCCGCATACCGTGCTGGATCAGCGGCCACCACCACGAGGGCGCCCGCCTCGAGACGGAATCCGGACGGGAACACGAAGTCCACCCCGCCCGCCAGA
>SYEM01000277.1 GCA_005801385.1 Verrucomicrobiales bacterium
CGCGACGCGGCCCGGAAGGTTCGGAGCGGAGCAGCTTGGCGACCAGAGGAGCTTGGCCAAGGGCATCCAGGGGCTTTCGTGTTCGAGGCATGGGCAAGATTACAGAGTCCCAACACCCAGAACCAGTAAAATATACCGATACTTAAGGTTATTTGGTATGACACCCCGGAGAATGCAAGCTCCGCTGAAACCGCCCGAGTTCGAACCCCAGCGGGATTCCGTCCGACCCGCCCCCGTTTACCAAGTCCGCAAGGCTACCCTGGATGCCTCCCATCTGGAGGGTCCCAGGGTCAATCCACTTGAGAAGAACGCTCTGGGAGTTGAAGAAATCCTTTTCCTCCGTCGCGGTCGCGGACCAACCCAGCGGCAGCACACCCGGGCAGAAGGGACGATCCCTGTAACCGGACTTTCACGGACCAACAGGCGGAGCTTTCGGGGTGACCGGCCCCGACACCACAGGCTTGGAGGCCTGATTGGGAACAGGACCCCTCCGGGTGTTTCCACCAGCCCACAGGGAAAGGGTCCACATCAATGCCACCGTCAGTGTCAAAAAGGATTTCACTGCCACCATCCTTACCCAATCCAGCCCCCATCAATAACATCCCTGGCGGGCTATTGGGGGCAGAGCTCACGAGACCTACTGACAAACCTCAGTGACGTTTTGCGGTCAGATAGAACATGGAAGCTGAAACCCCAACTTCCTGATCTTCTACCGCTATCGCGACGGTCCTCGAAACAACCGTCTCTCCTGCCTTCCTCCGCGTCGCCGCGTGAGCCTCTCTCCTTCCTCCGCCAAGGAAAGCTGGCGACCCCACGGGGACTCGAACCCCGGTTACTGCCGTGAAAGGGCGGTGTCCTAACCACTAGACGATGGGGTCGTCTTCTGTCTCCGGCGACGGCGCTGGTGGGTCGGGTGGGACTCGAACCCACGACCAACGGCTTAAAAGGCCGCTGCTCTACCACTGAGCTACCAACCCGCGCTCCGCGCAAGAGGCTGCGCAAAGTACCGGGACACCCCGACCACGCAAGCGTTTTGACCAATCGATCGAGCGCACGTACCCACCCCACCTCGGCTTCGGCCTTCCCGTCGTCCCCGCCTCCGATACCCTTTCCCGCGACATGAAGACCGCGTTTCTCTTCGCCGGACAGGGTTCCCAGGTGATCGGCATGGGCAAGGACCTCGCCGCAGCCTTTCCAGCCGCTCAAACCCGCTTCAGCCAGGCCGACCAGATCCTGGGATACCCGCTCAGTCAGATCGCCTTCGAGGGACCCGAGGATCAACTGACCCGGACGGAGAATGCCCAACCCGCCATCTACCTCGTCAGCTGGATCGCCATGGAGCTCCTCCTGGAACGTGTCCCCGGACTGAAGGCCGACGCCACCGCCGGACTCTCCCTCGGGGAGTTCACCGCCCTCGCGGCAGCCGGATTCATGACCTTCGAGGACGGACTCCGGGTCGTCCGGGCCCGGGGACGCTTCATGCATGAGGCCTGCGAGGCGACGCGCGGTGGCATGGCCGCCATCATCGGGCTTGACGAGGCCCCGACCCGTGAGGTCTGCGAGGCCACCGGGGTCACCCTCGCCAACCTCAACTGTCCGGGCCAGATCGTCATCTCCGGGGAGCTCGATCGCATCCCGGCCGCTGTCGAGGCCGCCAAGGCCAAGGGGGCCAAGCGCGCCATCCCACTCACCGTCGCCGGCGCCTACCACTCCCCGCTGATGCAGTCGGCGCAGCCCCGGCTCGCGGCCGAGCTGCAGTCGATCCCCCTCCAGTCGCCTCGCGTCCCGGTCATCGCCAACGTCACCGCCCAGCCGCACGGGAACCCGACCGAGATCGCCCGACTGCTGGTCGACCAGGTCACCCACCCGGTCCGCTGGGAGGAGTCCATCCGATGCCTCCTCACCCAGGGCTTCACCCGGTTCATCGAGCTCGGACCCGGCACCGCGCTGACCGGGTTCCTCAAGCGGATCGACAAGACCGCCACCGTATTGAACGTCGCCGACGTCGCGAGCCTCGAGGCCACCGCGAAGGCCCTTGGTGCGGGTTGATCCGAACTTGGGTGTGACGGACGATTGCCTGCCCCGGGCCCCCGTCCTACGCTGGCCGCATGAGTCTGGAAGACAGCATCGGCGATATCCTCCGCAAGGCCCGCATCTCCACCGAAACCTCGGCCGCTGCCGCCGCGAAGGCCGCCGGTCTGTCCGAGGCGGACTACGAGGCGATCGAGTCCACCGGCAAGGCGCCGGCAGGCACCCGGTTCGGTCCACTCGGGGAACTCCTTACGATCGGCGGGGCCCGTCTCGAGGCCCAGAGCCACGGCTGGCTCCCCGCCGCGGTGGACCTCACGGCCTGGCAGGCATTCGAGATGATCACCACCGCAGGCGACGGCATGACCGTGAACGCCTATCTGGTCTGGGATCCCGACACCAAGAAAGCGGCACTGTTTGATACCGGATTCGAGGCTGCCCCGATCCTGGCCCTGATCCAGGACCACGCCCTGCATCTCGAACACATCCTGATCACCCATTCCCATGCCGACCACGTGGCGGCGCTGGGGGATCTCCGGAAGGCCTTCCCGAACGCCCGCGTCCATTCCGGTTCCCGCCAGGCCCCCGCGGACCAGCAGCTCAAGGCGGGTAGCACGTTCACGGTCGGCTCCCTGCAGATCCGCCATCAACCCACCCCGGGTCACGCGGACGATGGAGTCACCTTCATCGTCACCGGCTGGGCCAATGGCGCGCCACCTGTGGCCATCGTCGGCGATGCCATCTTCGCCGGATCGATGGGCGGTGCCCGTGATCAGCTGAAGCTGGCCCGGGCCCGGGTCCAGGACGTCATCCTGTCCCTGCCCGCACCCACCCTGATCTGCTCTGGCCACGGCCCCATCACGACCGTCGGAGAGGAGAAGGCCCACAACCCCTGGTTCCCATGAACGCCCAGCGCCTGGTTCTGATGTCCGTCCTCGTGACGGTCTGGATGACCCCGAACGCGGTCGGCGCGGATCCTGCACCGGCCCGGTCGACCAACGGCATCCCAGGAACCAAGGCGCTGACCCCGATCACGGCGCCCTCCATCACCGAGGCACCTGCCCAGCCCGACGCAAAGAATGGCGAAGTCCCGCTCGTCCTGAGCACCACGACCTCAAAGGCCACGACCCCGGGTGAGGACACGAAGCGTCGACTCGAGACGCCGCCTCCCTCGGAGTGGATCGAGAAATACGGCAGCGCCGGATTCCTGATCCGTCAGCCGAGCCGACGCAACTTCGTGGAGCTGTTCAATCCCCGTGCCCCGCAATACTACGGGCCAAAACCCAAGCCCACCTTCAACAAGGATCCGAACCTGAAGCCGGGAGCGAGCCTGCCCCGGACCTTCATCCGCGACGGCATCCGGAACGAGCCTGACCTCAAGGTCTACTCGCTCCCGTTCTGAACCGTCGGCATGGGATTGCGTCTTCCACCGGCCGGACTCGTTCTCCTGCTGGGCGGGCTCCTCACGGGACTCATTCGTCCCAGTGCCGGAGAATTCCGTCCTTCCAAGCTCGCGGCTCTCGATGCCGCGGTCACAAACGCCATCGCCGCAGGCCGTCTTCCCGGGGGAGTACTGTGGCTGGAGCGACAGGGTGAGGCCCAGGTGCGGGCGTATGGCAAACGAAGCGTCCGACCCACCAGGGAATCGATGACCCCGGACACGGTGTTCGACGCGGCATCGCTGACCAAGGTGGTGGTGACGACCCCCTGCCTCCTCAGGCTGGTGGAGGAGGGACGCGTGGACCTCGAGACGCCGGTCGGACGGTATCTGGAGGGATTTTCCGGCGAGGGGCGGGAAGCGATCACGGTTCGTCACCTACTGACACACGTGTCCGGCCTGCCATCCGGACTTCCGAGGTCCAGCCCTTGGCAGGGGCCCAGCAACGCCCTCGCACTCGCCCGCACCCAACCGCTGGCCGAACCGCCTGGGACCCGGTTCCGGTATAGCGATATCAACTTCATCCTGCTGGGGTTCATCATCGAAAAGGCGTCTGGAGTCCCGCTCGACCGGTTCGCGACCAACACGCTGTTCACCCCTCTTGGGATGGACCACTCCGGCTACCTGCCGTTCACGCCGGCTGGAACCAATGATCTTCCTGAAACACTCCCCACGAACGCCGTCCAACGAATCGCTCCGACTGAGGCATTGACCGGACCGCTGGTCCTCCGCGGAGTCGTCCATGACCCCACCGCCCGACGACTTGGCGGCGTGGCCGGACATGCCGGACTCTTCACCACCGCCAGCGATCTGGCCCGGTTCAGCCGGATGCTGCTCAACGGCGGCACCCTCGACAGCCGGACGATCCTCAAACCGGAGACGGTCCGCCTGATGACCACGGTGCAAACCCCACCGGGACTGCCGCGTCGCGGACTTGGCTGGGACATCGACTCCCCGTACGCGGGTCCCCGAGGCAGCGTGTTCCCACTCGGCAGCTATGGCCATACCGGCTGGACCGGCACGTCACTCTGGATCGATCCCTTCTCCCAGACCTTCCTGATCTTCCTGTCGAACCGGAATCACCCCTCCGAGGACGGCAATGTCGTAGCCCTCCGCCGCGAACTTGGAACCCTTGCCGCCGAAGCGGTGGAGTCCTTCAACTTCGCAGGGGTTCCCGGGGCCCTGCCGCCGGCACTTACTCCAACGAATGGCGTCACCGCAACCCCAGGGCCAACCCAGACCGAGGTCCTCAACGGCATCGATGTGTTGGTGCGGGACAATTTCCGCCCCCTCCAAGGCCTACGCGTCGGACTGGTCACCAACCAGACGGGCCGGGATCGCCAACGTCGCCCGACGATCGACCTCCTGCACGCCGCCACGAACCTCCAGCTCGTCGCGCTGTTCAGTCCCGAGCACGGCATCCGGGGAGCACTCGATCAGGAAAAGATCGGCGACACCACCGACCCCGTCACCGGCCTGCCCGTCTACAGTCTCTATGGGGAACGACGGGCCCCGAGTTCCGAACAGCTCGCATCACTCGATGCCGTGGTGTTCGACATCCAGGACATCGGCTGCCGGTTCTACACCTACATCTCCACGCTCGGAAATTGTCTCGAAGCCACCGCCCGCGCCGGAAAGCGCCTCATCGTGCTCGACCGGATCAATCCGATCACCGGTCGGGTCGAGGGCCCGGTCTCGTCCGGGGAACGCAGCTTCGTGGCGTGGCATGAGATCCCTCTCCGCCACGGAATGACTGTCGGGGAACTCGCACGGCTCTTCAGCAGCGAGAGGAAGCTGAACGCCCAGCTGGAGGTCATCCGGGTCGAGGGCTGGACCCCCAGCCAGTGGATGGATCAGACCGGCCTGCCCTGGATCAACCCCTCGCCCAACATGCGGAGCCTCACAGAGGCGACGCTGTACCCCGGGGTCGGCCTTCTCGAGTTCTGCGCGGTATCGGTGGGACGCGGCACCGGAACGCCCTTCGAGGTCTTCGGCGCTCCCTACATCGACGACCTCGCCCTGGCCTCGGAACTCAACCGGGCAGGTCTCCCTGGCGTACGCTTCCTGCCGATCCGATTCACCCCCACCGCGAGCGTGTTCGCCGGGAAGGAGTGCGGCGGGGTACAGATCCTCCTGACAGACCGGACCCAGTTCCGGGCGGCCGATCTTGGGGTGGTGCTGGCAACGACCCTGCAGCGGAAATACCCGGATCAGCTGCAGCTCGACCGGATGCAACGGCTGCTGATGAGCCCGGCGGTCCTGGAGGCGATCAAGGCTGGAAGTTCACCCGCTCAGATCCGGGCGCTCTGGAACGAGGCCGTCACCCAGTTCGAATCCCGCCGGAAGGAACACCTGCTGTATCCCAGGGGGAGTTGAGAGCTGAGCGTTGAGCGTTGAGGGTTCAACCACGCGGCTGGGATTTGCGGAGGACGTCGGGGATTCCACGGAGGCTCTCAACTCTCAGCTCTCAACTTGCCCCCTCAGTCCTCGCTCGTCACGAGCTTCGCCAGCACGCTAAGGTCCTCGAGGGTCGTGGTGTCGCCCTTGATCTCAATCCCGCTGGCGACCTGCTTGAGGAGGCGACGCATGATCTTCCCCGACCGGGTCTTGGGCAGGGCGTCGGCGAAGCGGACGTCGTCCGGCTTGGCCACCGGACCGATCTCCTTGCCGACATGATTCCGCAGCTCAGCTTTGAGTTCCGGGGTCGCCTTCTGGCCGGTCTTCAGGGTCACGAAGCACACCAGAGCCTGTCCCTTCAGCTCATCCGGACGTCCCACGACCGCCGCTTCGGCGACGCTCGGATGGCTGACGAGGGCGCTCTCAATCTCCGCCGTGCCGATCCGGTGGCCGGCCACGTTGAGAACGTCGTCGATGCGGCCCACGATCCAGAAGTAGCCGTCCTTGTCCTGGCGACAGCCGTCGCCGGTGAAGTATGACCCTTTGACCTCGCTCCAGTAGGTGGACTTGAACCGTTCCGGATCACCCCAGATTCCACGGAGCATCGAGGGCCACGGCTTGCGGATCACCAGCTTGCCGCCGGTATTGGGCGGAACCGCCTTACCCTTGTCATCGACAACCTCGGGCAGGATCCCGAAG
>SYEM01000278.1 GCA_005801385.1 Verrucomicrobiales bacterium
CTTCGAACCCGGCGATCAGCCGGAGCGTCGTGGTCTTGCCACAACCGCTCGGGCCCAAGAGCGACATGATCCGGCCCTTTTCGAGCTCGAACGTCGAATTGATGACGGCGGCAACGTCCCCGAACGATTTGCTGACGTTGCGGAGTTCAAGGAGGGCCACGGGAGGGGGCACGTTGGGGTGGCGATCAACGGGCGGGAGCCGCACCGGGACGAGTTCCACCGGTCGTGCCGGAGCCCGATCCGGTGGCCGTGCCGGCGACCCCTCCGGCCGCGGGGGCCTTGGCCTTGACGCCGGCCTCCTTGGAGCGGTCCTCGAGCGACACCGTCTCGCCCGGCTGGAGTCCCGAGGTGACCTCCGCGAAGAAGTAGTCGCTGACGCCGATCTGGATCGGGCGACGCGCCCACGTCTCACCGTCCCGGACCCACGCGAACCGTTCGACCTGTCGGGTCTGGGGATTGAACTCGGTGAAGATGGAGGCCAGGGGGGCTGCGACGACTCCGGCGGCGCTGGCGACCGGGATCGAGATGTTCGCGGTCATGCCGGGTCGGACCCGGCGGTCGACATCCTTGAGGAGGATGCGGGCGGGGAAGCCCTTGATGTTGTTCTTGATGACCGCCTGCGGGGCGATGCGCTCGACCTTGCCGACCACCTTCAGGCCCGGGACGGCCTCCACGGTCACATCGACCTCCTGTCCGACCTTGAGACGTCCGACGTCGGCCTGGTTGATGTGGGCGTTGATCACGAGGTCGTTCAGGTTGGCGATGGTCATGACCTCGGTGCCTGCGTTGAAGCCGCCGGAGCCGCTGACGGCCTGTCCGACCGAGATGGGCCGGGTGAGCACGGTGCAGTCGAAGGGGGCGGTGACGCGAGTCTTCCGGAGTCGGTCGCTGGTAAGCTCGAGCTCCTTCTCGCCCTGCTGGATGCTGTTCTTGGCCAGCTCGAAGGCGGTCCGGGCCGTCTCGAACTCCTGTTCCGAAAGCAGCTTCCCCTTGATGAGTTCCTCGGCCCGTTCGAAGTCCCTCCGGGCCTGGTCGAGGGTCAGGCGCGCCCGGGCGATCTGGGTCTCGCGCTGCTGCTTCTCGATCTGGAGATCCCGGTCGTCGAGCTGGAAGAGCAGGTCGTCCTTCTTGATCTGGTCGCCGAGGTCGACCGCCAGTGTGAGGATCTTGCCGTTGACCTCGGGGCGCACGCTGACCTGTTCGGACGGGGTGATCTCGCCGGCGGCGCTGACCGCGAAACGGATGTCGCGGGTCTCGACCGGGGCCGTGGACGGCCGGGCGGTTGCGGCGGCGGCGGCCTCGGCGGCGGCCTGCCGCTGCTTCCAGGCGTACCATCCACCTCCACCCAGGACAGCGGCCAACAGGAGCGTGATCAGGATCTTCATGCGAAGTGTCCGGTCATGCTAGAGATTATACGCATACGTTCAATTTGCTATTTCACCTAATTTCAAGGAGTTGCGATTTTTTGGAGGGGTTGGAGGCCGATCGACGAACCCCGTGCGTGACCCGGATCGAGGCTCCTGACACCGTCGGCCTGTGGACTGGTCAATGCTGTTTCCTGTGGTGGTGGGGTTGATTCTGGCCCAGACGGCCATGGAGGCGTTCCTGGGGTGGCTCAACCGGGGGTCGGTGCGGGCGCATGCCGGGATGATGCCGGCCGTCTTTCGTGGGGTGATGGATGAGGCGACCTATGCGCGGTCGGCGGAGTACACCCTCGCCAAGTCGCGGTTCGGACAGGTGCGGTCGGTCTGGGAGGTGGCGGTCCTGCTGGGGGTTCTGGCTGCGGGGCTTCTGCCGGTCTCCTTTGCCGGGATCCATCGGGTCCTCGGGACCTCGGCGTGGGTCGACGGCCTATGGGTGGTTCTCGTCGGGCTGGGCTTTTCGACGGCGTCGCTGCCGTTCGACTGGTGGGCGCAGTTCCGGCTCGAGGAGCGGTTCGGATTCAACACGAGCACGCAGGGGCTGTGGTGGGTGGACCGGCTGAAGGGGCTGCTTCTCGGGATTGCCCTGGGACTGCCGATCCTGCTGCTGGTCCTGAAGCTGGTGGGCTGGATGGGGACGGCGTGGTGGCTGTGGGCGTGGGCGGTCATCCTTGGGTTCCAGCTGGTGATGCTGGTGCTGGCCCCGATCCTGATCCTGCCGCTGTTCAACAGGCTCACCCCGCTGCCGGAGGGTGAGCTGAGGGATCGGCTCCTGACCCTTGGGGAGCGCACGGGGTTCAGTGCCCGGACGATCCTGGTGATGGATGGCAGCAAGCGGTCCCGGCACTCGAACGCCTTCTTCACCGGATTCGGTCGGTTCCGGAAGATCGTGCTCTTCGACACCCTGATCTCGCAGCTCACGGGCGAGGAACTGGAGGCGGTGCTGGCCCATGAGGTGGGGCACTCGAAGTGCCACCATATCCCGAAGCGGATCGTCTGGTCGGGACTGGTGCTGCTGGGGTCGCTCTTCGTCATCGCGTGGCTGGCGGAACGTCCCGAGTTCGTGGGGGCGTTCGGATTCCCTCCGGGATCCGGCCTCGCACCGGCGCTGCTGTTGTTCGGGTTCCTTTCGGGAACGGTCGGGTTCTGGTTCTCTCCGCTGTCGAATCGATGGTCCCGCGTGCATGAATTCGAGGCCGACGCCTACGCGTTGCGGACGATGGGCGGGCCGGCACCCCTGATCGGTGCGCTTCGCAAGCTGAGCGAGAAGAACCTGTCCAACCTGACCCCGCATCCCTGGTACAGCGCGTGGCACTATTCCCATCCGACGCTGCTCGAGCGCGAGACGGCCCTGGTTGGGTCGAGGTCGCGCGGGGAAGGATAGGGAACTCACGCGTCCCAGCGTTCCCGACTGAGACTCCCGTCTTTGGCGGGTCGTCGCCGTCGTCGCCTCAGGATCCCAACGCCTTGATAATCTTCCCTGGGAAGTGGGGAAGCGCGCGGGCGACCTCCTTCAGCATCCGCGGGGACATCTCGCTGGGGACCGTCGCCCGCATGTACGCCCGGGGATGGACCACGTCGACCGGCCACGGCTGGGAGGCCGACACGGCGGCGGGATGACGGTCGCGGACCGATTCCCGGACATACACGAAGAGGTTCTGGACGTACCACCAGGCCACCTTCGGATTGTTCCAGATCGCCGGACGGATGCAGTCGAGGGGCGCGAACCCGTTCGAACGGAACTTCGGCTGCCAATAGCTGGGCCACTGCTCGTTAATGTGATGGGTGCCACCCTGTCCGGGCACGGCGGCCGAGAAGACGACCACATCCGCCATCTGGCAGAGATCCGCCACGAACCCGTCGGCCCGCGTCTCGGAGAGGTGTTCCGCGACCTCCAGGCAGTTCACGAGGTCGAATCGACGATCCAGTCGCAGAGGCTTCTCGAGGTCGTGGGCCTGGAAGCGGTCCGCGGAAAAGACCAGCTGGTCGGGCCGGACGAAGGATCCGTCGACCCCGCGCACGTCGCATCCCGATTCCAGATAGACCTTTGTCCAGGTCCCGGACCCACAGCCAACGTCGATCACCTGCCGGGCGGGGATCAGCCCCAGGATCAGGGGCACCACCTCCCGGGCTGAGGCGGCGGAATCCTCCTTCAAGCCCTCGTAGTACTGGGATGAATACGCCAGCGGCATGAATCCGGATCCTTCCAGCCCTGTCGTGAAGGGTCCAATCCGAATCCAGCGTCCACCCGAGTTGGGACTTCCCTCGCGGCGCTCCGCGGATTCTGCTCACGGCGATGCCACACCTCCATGAGAAGATCGACTTCACCGTGGCTATCTTCGTGGTCGACCAGGAGAAGGTCCTGCTGGTGCATCACCGTCGACTGGGGCGCTGGCTGCCGATCGGGGGGCACATTGAGCTGGATGAGGACCCCGAGGCTGCGGCGCTCCGGGAGACCCTGGAAGAGAGTGGACTCCATGTGGAACTGGTTGGGGAACGGCCGCCCACGACGGAACCCGGCACCCGTGCCCTCATCGCCCCTCGGTTCCTCGACATCCACCGGATCAATCCCGAGCACGAGCACATCGGCATGATCTACCTCGCCCGCGTCCGCGAGGGCACCCTGCGGCTTGCCCCCGAGGAGCATCATGACATCCGGTGGGTGGATGCCGCGGGACTTGACCGTCTGGATCCGGCTCTCTCCGGGGCGATCCGATGGTACTGCCTCCAGGCGTTGAAGGAACTGGGTGGCTCCTAGAGGTTCCCGGCCCCTAGGCGAGAAGATGGGCGGCGAGTTCCTCGAACTCGGCATGCTGGACCCGTCGCAACCACATCACGCCCGCATCATGCGCGGGACACTTCTCATGGCTCTCGCAGAGGTCGACGAACGCGAACGGATCAAACGGTCCTGGCAGGGTCAGACGCCGCGTCATCTCGGCCTCGGCGGGTGATCCGGCGAGGGATGGCAGACGCCGGCCCAGGCTGCGATACACCGGATGGGCATCGAACCGACGGAACCAGTACTTGGCGTTCCAGTAGTCCGGCTCCCGACGGTGCAGGATGGCATGGATCATCGCGGCCTCGGTGTCCTGGAGGTCCTGGACGATGTCGTGCGCGGCGTCGTGGTGATCGTGGTAGAGCAGGGTGGCCGCCCGGAGTCGGAGGGACTGGTCGGGCTCGAGCTGTGCCTCCCTCCGGAACCGGTCGAGCGCGTTCTCCAGCGGACCGAGGGCCATCGCATCGGACCGAGGGCCTGCCCCCAACTCCGGTAGGTCCTTCGTGGAGAAGAGCTTCCAGAAGGCCAAACAACGGTTGGCCGGGACGGGATGTGTCAGGGGAAGCACTGGGAGAGAATTCGATCGCAGCGCGACGGAGTCAATGCCTCGGAGCAGTTTTGCAGGGCGCTGTGGCTCGAGTGGGGCGCCGCGCCTCCCGGTTCCCTGGGATCACAGCCCCCTGGATGCTGCGCGGAATACGGTCATGCCGCCGGGGTCCATCCGCTGCCGCGGAACCGGGGTCCGGGTTCGGGGGGCGCGTGGAGGATCTCGGCGAGGAGTTCGAGCGAATCGATGAGCCGCGGTCCCGGACGATTGAAGTAGGCGTTGCCATCGCAGGCGAACACGCGGCCCTCGCGGACTGCCCGGAGTCTGGACCACCCCGTACGGGTCCGCAGCAGTGCCAGCTCCTGCACGGTCCGCGGAAGGTCAAATCCACACGGCAGCGCCACCATGATCTCCGGGTCGGCGGCGACCAGATCCTCCCACGAGATCCAGTCCGAGTGCACCCCGGCCCGGCCCAGCACCGGGATGCCGCCCGCAAGCTCCACCAGTTCCGGAATCCAGTTCCCCGCGCCCATGAGCGGATCCAGCCATTCGAGACACGCCACGGTCGGACGGTGCTCGAAGGAACCCACCCGCTGGATGACGTCGACCATCCGTCCCTTCAGCGCGCCGATCACCGAACGTCCTTCGTCTGGCACTCCGAGGGCCTGTGCCACGCGGCGCAGGTCCGTCCAAAGATCCCGGATTCGGGCAGGTGACAGCGATACGACCTCGGGTCGCGGACTGGGCGAGGTTTCGAGGAGACGGTCGAGCTCGGAGGTGTCGATCGCGCACACGGCGCACTGGCCCTGGGTCAGGATGAGGTCGGGCTTCAGCTCCCGGATCCGGGCGGAGTCTAGGGTGAACAGGGGCTTTCCTTCGGAGAGGGAGGCCTTCACCTTTGCGTCAATGCGGGCGGAGTCTGCGGAGGAGTCGATGCGCGTCTGGCTGACGACCGGAATCGTCCGGGCGGCATCCGGGAAGTCGCACTCGTGGCTGCGACCCACAAGACGGTGTCCGGCCCCCAGGAGGAAGACCATCTCGGTGCCGGCAGGCAGGAGCGAAAGGATGCGCTGGGCGGCCATTGGAGGGAGACGGTGGTCGAATTGGGGAGGGGGGAAAAGTTGAGAGTTGAGGGTTAAGGGTTGAGAATGACGCCGATGAGCGTGGATCGGACATGCCAAGGGACGGTTGATGGGTCGAAGACGCTGGGAATCTGCCGTTGGTGTGCCTTCACCCTGGTCGAACTCCTCGTCGTGGTGGCCATCCTGGGGATCCTCGCGGCTCTGATGATGCCCGCGCTGTCGAGCGCCAAGGCCAAGGCCAGCAGCATCAGCTGCCTCAACCGCGTCCGACAGCTGGGGATGTCGCTCATGCTGTATGCCGATGACTACGAGGGACAGTATCCCCCCCGTCGCCAGTCGACGAACACCTGGCCCTATCGTCTCCAGCCCTACTACCGCGATGCCAAGATGTTGGAGTGTCCCTCGGACAGCTTCTCCTGGCTCCTGCCGATGATCGCCCCGGACATGAAGCTGGTCCTGAGGAGGAGCTTTGTGATCAATGGGTTCAACGACTGGTTCCAGTCGGAGCTGACGGCCTCGAACTATCAGGCCTTCCTGGCGTGGCAGTGGCCCCAGGGGATGAAGGCTGCTGCGATCCCGAACCCGACCGAGACCATCGTCTTCGGCGAGAAGCGAAAGGGGTCCTATCACGTCCACATGGACTTCTCCCAGGGCCAGGCGGGGAACGACGTCGAGGAGATCGACCAGGCCCGGCACGCCAGTGGTGCCAACAAGGCGGGCGGTTCCAACTTCGCCTTTGCCGATGGCAGTGCGCGGTTCCTCAAGTTCGGCCGGTCGACCACGCCGGAGAACCTGTGGGCGGTGCGTGATGAGTGGCGCCGGGCACCGGTGCGACAGGCCGTGGGAGCTCCGTAGATCAATGTGACACCTTGAAGACATCAGGGTTTGGAGGTTGAGCGTTGGGTCTCCTTTCTGGATGGTCCTGAGCACGCTCCCGAGCGGGTCATGAAAAGTCGATCCCCCCAAATTGAGTCCAGTGTCCAGCCTGGCAATCTCCGACGGATCCCGCCGGCCTTCACCCTCATCGAGCTCCTGGTGGTGATCGCCATCATCGCGATCCTTGCCTCGATGCTCCTGCCGTCGCTGAGCAAGGCGAAGAGCCGAGCCCTGGGAATCGCCTGCCTCAACAACGCCCGACAGCTGGCTCTGGCCACGCACCTGTATTCGGGTGACAGCAACGACTGGCTGCCGCCGATCCAGGCCCAGATCCCCGGAGGCGAGGTCACCTGGCGACCCTATCTGTTCGTGGCGGCCGGCAAGAACCCGCGTGTCTATGACTGTCCCTCGGAGCGCGTCGAGGTCTACGCCTCGGCCCGCACCGCGGCGATGAAGAAGGGCACGGGCAATCTGGCGGTGCTCGGGGCATTCGTGCCGACGGAGATCGATGTCCCAAGCGGGCTCGGCGCTGTGAATGTCCACTGGACCCAGGGCGGTGCGCAGCCGCCGTTCGGACGTCCGAGGGGGTACGAGGACAACGTCTGCCGCTGGAACCAGATCGAGTCGCCGTCGCGGCTGATCCTGTTCGGCGACGGGCACAGCGACGTGAACGGGACCTGGCCGAAGGACCGCTGGTGGATCTGGAAGGAGATCGGGGACGCGAAGGCCCCCGGATTCAACCGGGTGGCCCAAGGGGACAAGGGAGCGGTCCGACATGACCGTAAGTCGAACTACGCGTTCGCCGACGGCTCGGGTCAGCTCCTCAACGCCGGACGCATCCCGTGCAACACCAACGAGTGTGCCTGGTCGGCGAAGGTCGATCCCCACTGATCCGCGAGACCGCACCCATGCCCCAGTCCCGTCTCATCGCGTTCAAGTGGGTCGGCGTCGTCGTCCTGTTCGGCATGGCGGGATGGCGGGTCTGGAACTGGATGGGTTCCGACGCTGGGGTTTCGGAGAAGGCGTTCTTCTACGATCTGAGCGAGAAGCGGATCTTCGTCGCGGATCGGGGCCTGATCCCTCCCATCGCCGGGGTGAACGATGCGGTGACCGACGGGGTCCGGGCGGTGGTGGTCTCGACGAACGGGCATCCCGAGGTGCGGTCGACCTGGGTGGTGGCCTATCTCGAGACGAACGCTCCGGAGCTCAAGGAACAGCTCGAGGCGGCGAAGGCCGCTGGCCGGCCGCCGGAGATCGGAAGGACCGCTGCACAGGGGCTCCGGCTGGTGAGGCGTCCGGGCGATGCGGACTGGGTCTCGCTGGGATCCCCCGAGGGGGAGCAGATCGTCTCGGAATGGCTCCAGTTTGGGACGGAATCCTCCCCTCCCGTCATCTGCACCCCGTGATGCCGATCAGTCTCTGGTTCGGACGGCGGAGTAGACGGTGAACAGTTCTCGGCCAACGACCTTTCGGCTTGTGAGACGAAACTGAGCGGCATCCGCGAGGACGGGCACACCGTCCCCATCGGCGAGGGTGGGTGCACGTCGACCACCAAGGAGCAGCGGGCAGAACGTGATGTGCAGTTCGTCGACAATTCCCTCCCGGATCAGCGCCTCGTTCAGTTCCCCGCCGCCCTCGCAGAGGAGGCGTCGGACACCGTGTTCCCGATGGAGACGTTCGAGGGCCTTCCGGAAATCGATCGTGGAGCGTCCGAGGCACCAGATGTCGTCGGCCAGGCCCCGGAGACGCTTCCACTGACTGCGGCTCCGCTCGGTGGTCAGCACCAGGATCGGGGAGAAGCGCTGGGACCAGATGGCGGCGGTGGAGGAGATCGAGCCGCTGCCGCTGACGACGAGGCGCAGCGGGTGTTCCCGGAGCCCCTGTCGCAAGCGCCGCCGTCGGAAGGCCTCGGCGCCGTTCCCGAGCGTCGCCCCGGTCGCCTCCAGGGTGCGGGCCCCGCACAGGATCGCGTCGGCGGTGGCCCGCAGCTCGTAGAGGTGGTGGCTGTCCGACGGGCTCCCAAACGTCGTCACATCGTGGTCCTCCGACGCGATTTTTCCGTCGGCGGTGATGGCGACGTTGAGGAGGACGAACGGACGTTTCGTGTGGGAGGACATCGGGTGCGGGAGTAACGCGGGTTCAGAGCAGCAGCATGGCGTCGCCGTAGCTGAAGAACCGGTAGCGCTCGGCGACCGCCTCGCGGTACGCGGCGAGTATGAGATCGCGTCCCTCGGGATGGCGTCCTGGGGCGGCGAACGCGCTGACGAGCATGAGCAGCGTGCTCTGCGGGAGGTGGAAGTTGGTGAGGAGTCCGTCCACCGCCCGGAAGGTCGCCGGCGGATGGATGAAGATCGCAGTGCGTCCGGGGCCGGGGATCACGATGCCGTCGTGGTCCCGGGCGACGCTCTCCAGGACCCGGACCGTCGTGGTGCCAATGGCGATGACCCGTCGTCCCTCGGCACGGGCCTTCTGGACGGCGGTGGCGGTGGACTCGGGAACCTGGAACACCTCCTCGTGCATGACGTGGTCGTGAACCTGTTCCGCCTTGACCGGTGCGAAGGTGCCATGGCCGACGTGCAGGGTGACCGAGGCGGTCTCGATGCCCCGAAGGCGCAGGTCCTCGAGCACGCGCGTCGAGAAATGGAGTCCGGCGGTGGGTGCGGCGACCGATCCGGCCTCTCGGGCATAGACGGTCTGGTAGCGCTGCTCGGTGAGTCCACGGTCGGCCGGGCTGGGTGGCTGGATGTAGGGCGGCAACGGGAGCTCGCCGAGCTGGTCGAGGGACTGGAGGAGGTCGGACACGCCGGAGAATCGGAGGTGGCACCACCCCTCGTCGTTCTTCTCCAGCACGGTGCCTTCCACGGGGCTGGGCTGGCCGTCGAGGGATCGGAAGCGGATCACGGTCCCGGGCCGGACCCGCTTGCCGGGGCGCAGGAGGGTCCACCAGTGGAGGGGTTGGGATTCCTCGAGCAGCAGGACCTCGATCCCGCCTCCGGTGTCCTCCTTGGCCCCGTGGAGGCGGGCGGGGATGACCCGCGAATCGTTCAGGATCAGCAGGTCGCCCGGTCGGAGCAGGTTCGGCAGCTCCCGGAAGACCCGATGCTCCCGGGTGCCGGTCTGCCGGTGGATGACCATGAGGCGGGATCCGTCCCGAGGCTCCATGGGAGACTGGGCAATCCGGTCCTCCGGCAGGTCATAGTCGAATTCCCGGGTCAGCATAAGGTTCGATGATGCTCAACCGTCGCATCGGAGGAACGAGTCGGGTGGCCTGGGACGGTGGAACGCTCTCGGTGCCTCTGGCGGCGAGGATGGCTCCCACGGTTCGTCGACCGATCCCGAGGCTCGACAGGGGAAAAATCCCGAATCCAGCTGTAATAAATAACGTTAACGAGCTCCATCGGGGTGAAGTTTTTTTCAATATTCGATCTTAAATTGTTGCAGGATAACAGGTTGTAGAATGCTGAAAACCGTTGACGATTCAGTGGCATCTAGGGTTTTCTAGGGGCGCCTAGTTAAATTTAGGGGGAGATTTGGGTTTGTCATGTCGGAAGACGCGTCCAACAGCAATGCCGGATCGATCGGGGCGGGGAGCCTGGATCGAGGCAGCGACGGCGTGCTCCCGGCGTTCACCTGGCAGTACACGTACAAGCTGGATGCCCAGAAGCGGGTGGCGTTCCCCAACGAATGGCGTCCCGCGGATCCTCGAACCCTGTTCACGCTGGTACTCTGGCCGCACCGGGCGGCGGGGCGCAATCATGCGTACGTCTACGGACTCTCCCAGAGGCGGTTCCAGGATCTCCTCTTGAAGCTGGAAAAGGCCGGCATGGGGGATGCCCGGGCGGGGGCCCTGCGGAGGGCCATCTTTGGGAACTCGACCACGATGGCGCTCGATGCCTCGGGCCGACTGGTCCTTCCGGTCCGGATGGCCGACGCGATCGGGCTGCAGAGGGAGGTCCTGTTCGTCGGCACGGGTGCGGATTTCGAGATCTGGGATCCGTCGCTCCACGAGATCTGCACCCGGGCCGAGTCCGATCTGGCGGCGGATGCCTACACCCAGCTGGTCTGAACCCTGCCAAAGCCCCCCCTGAACCCTGTCCGAACCTGATTCAAAGATGAAACCCATGTTCTCATTCCTGGGGCGATCGTCCCGAAGGTTGGAATCCCCGATGCAGGCGGCGATGATCCGCCCTGGGGCCATCTTTCTCGCCTCGTCCGGGCCGGCCCCTGCGACTGCGGTCCGATCGGGTGTGCTGCGACGAACGGTGTCGGCGTTGATCGGCTGGCTGGGTGGGAGGAACCGCAAGCGGGAGTCCACCCGGAGCCTTGTGCCCCGCGATGTGCTGCTGCGGCAGGTCCGCCCGATCCGCAATGATCTCGAGGAGGTGTCGGTGTCCAAGGCGGTGCGCTCCTCCCGGCTCCTGCACGAGTCCGCCCGGGTGCCGGTACGGGCTGACGACCAGGACCACGCCTGGAACCGGCTTCGGAACCGTCGCCAATCGACGCTCGTGGTCTCCGGTGACTGAGGTATGCAACGTGACGGAATTCGTCCACCAATCGGTCCTCCTCCCGGAGGTCATCGAGGCGCTCCGGCCCCGGGACGGGGGACGCTATTTCGACGGATGCTGCGGTGGGGCTGGGCACAGCGCGGCGATATTGGAGGCGAGTGCACCGATGGGTTTCCTGTATGCGTGCGACCAGGATGGGGACGCCGTGGCCACAGCCAATGAACGTCTGGCACCCTTTGCAGGGCGGTTCGAGATCCAGCGGAGGAACTTCTCCGAACTGGCGGACTGGATCCCCTCGGCCAGCTGCGATGGCGCGCTCCTCGACCTTGGGGTCAGCTCCCACCAGCTCGAAGTGGGGCCGCGTGGGTTCAGCTTCCAGGTCGACGGACCGCTCGACATGCGGATGGACCGTCGACAGGGACTCACCGCAGCCGATCTCGTCAACGGACTCTCGGAGCGGGAGCTCGCCGCGCTTTTCTGGGAGTTGGGTGAGGAGCGTGACTCGAGGCGGATCGCCCGCGCCGTGGTCCGGGAACGCGACATGAGGCCGATCGAATCCACCCGCCAGCTGGCCGACGCCGTCGAGAGGGTCTGTCCCCGGAACGGGCGCCGGATCCATCCGGCCAGCCGGGTGTTCCAGGCGCTCCGGATGCGGACCAACGACGAGCTGGGAGCCCTGCAGCGCGGGCTCCGGTCCGCCACCGACATCCTGGCCCCGGGAGGCCGGCTTGTCATCATCACCTTCCATTCGCTGGAGGACCGGATGGTCCGGGAGTTCATGAGGGCGGAGTGCCGGGACTACGACCTCGTGGAGGGGGCGGATGCCGATCTGCCGCACTATCGGATCCCAAGGCCCGCGCGGGCCTCTCTGGTCACACGGAAGGCCATCCTGCCGTCGGAGTCGGAGATCCGGAAAAACCCCCGGGCCCGGAGCGCGCAGCTCCGTGTGCTGGAGACGCTCTAGGGAGACATCAGACATGGCAAAGAACCAGAAACGGGCAGCGGTGGAGTTGCGATGGCATCGGCTGGTGGTGGTCGTGGGCCTCGTGGGCCTCATCGGCACGCTCACGGTCGGGTACGTCGCCCAGCGCCGCGCCCACGACGCCCTCGGGCAGCAGATCGAGTCCATCGAGCGCGAGATCGGCTGGGTGTCAGAGCGGGTCCGCGAGGCCCGCGACCAGATGGAACGGTCCCGGCGCAAGGAGGTGCTGGTCGGCCGGGTCCACTCCATGGCCCTCGGGCTCCAGGATGTGACCGCGAGCCAGCGTCTGGTCATCCCGCTGATCCAGGAACCCGTGGCGCCCTTCCGCCCGAATCCTCCGGCCGGTCCTGGCGTCGTCCCTCCGGTCACCATGGTCGCCTCGTCCGACCTCTCCCCGTCCGATCTCCCGGTCGTCCCGTCCCGGCATTGAACCGATGATCCGCCCCGCTTCCCATCGCAACCTCTGGCTGCTCACCTGGCTCCTCGTGGCCGGGCTGATGGTCGTGGGGGTGAGGCTGTTCGACGTCCAGGTGATGCGTCCGCAGGAACCCACGCCTTTCAGTGCCAACGATCCAGACGTCAAGCGGATCCGTCCCGCGCGCCGGGGTGAGATCCGGGATGCCAATGGCACGGTCCTCGTGCAGTCCCAGACCACGGTTGAGATCCGGGCCGACCCCGTCCGCCTGGGTGCCTTTGCGACCGATGTCGCCCGGATCGCCGCGGTGCATCTGAAGCTTCCCGAGGAGGAGCTCGTCGCCCGTTTCAAGCCGGTCTACTTCCAGTCCACCCAGCAGGTGGTCCTGACCAACCGGGGGATCGTCACCACCAACCTGCAGGTCGTGCCGCGACCGTACCGAAACAATCTGGTGGCGACGAATGTTCCGCCCGAGGTGTGGGATCGCCTGTTCGCCGACCTGCGCACCAACAAGTTCCATGCGGAGACCGAGCTGGCAGCGCGGCGTCGGGCCGTGCTGGAACGGGCACGGGAGCAGGTGGCGTCCACGCCGGTCTGGAACCTGCCGGCCCGATGGTCCATCAGCCGTGAGAAGGCTGGTGCCCTCAAGGCACTCAAGAAGACGTCGAAACTGGTCGAGACCAACGTCACCGAGTGCAAGGCCAACGGGCTGTATCCCGAGTATTTCGAGAAGCGCCGGTATCCGTTCGAACACATGGCGGCCCATGTCCTGGGGTTCACGACCAACAAATCGGTCGCCTCGAGGTCACAGCGTCACGTGCCGGTCGAGCTCGGCGGGGCGCAGGGGATCGAACAGCGCTTCGACGAGGCCCTCGTTGGAAAGCATGGTGTGGTGCTGGGCCAGACCGTGGGGGGGCGCGAATATGTCCCGCTGCGGGAGCGCGACATCGCCGCCGTGGACGGCCTGAACGTCCACCTCACGCTCGATGTCCAGATCCAAGAGGCTGTCGAACGGGCTCTTGATGAAGCCGTGGCGAGGCTCAACCCGCTGGCCATCTCGGCGGTCGTTGTCCGTCCCCGCACGGGCGACATCCTCGCCCTGGCGAACCGCCCCACCTTCAACCCGAACGACCGGAGCATCCGCCTGATCCGATCCGGGATGGATCCGCTCTCGGCATTCAAGAACAGGGCGATCAACGAGCCTTTTGAGCCCGGTTCCACCTTCAAGATCCTGACCTATGCCGCGGTGCTCAACGAGGGACTGGCCTCGGTCGAGGAGGTTATCAACTGCCACGGCGGGCGCTGGACCGTGCCCGGGACGCGGCGTGTGATCCGGGACGACCAGGGTCATCATATCGGCGAGGCGACCGTCGAGAAGGCGTTTGCCCAGTCCAGTAACGTCGGTGCGGTGATGCTCGGGCTCCGCGTGCGGACGAATCGGTTCGTCCAGTATATCCGCGATTTCGGATTCCTGTCGCGGACTGGCATCGAGTGTGGCGAGCAGTCGGTGGGCTACCGACGGGTTCCGGTGCGGGTGGCACCCGGGGTGACCAACTACGTGACCAACCAGTTCATCGCCTACGGTGAAAAGGGCGGCACGATCCCGTCCTGGGATGGGTGGACTCCCAGCTCGCTTCCTTTCGGCTACGGACTCCGGGTGACGCCGCTGCATTCGGTGATGGCGGCTGCCGCCATTGCAAACGACGGAGTGTTGCTCCCACCCCGACTGGTCCGTGAGCTGCGCACGGCGGACGGGCAGCTCGTCCGGGAATTTCCCGTGCCGCAGGGGCGTCGGGTGGTGAGTTCCGAGACGGCGCGCAAGATGGTCGGCGTGATGCGGGCCGCGGTCGAGAAGGGGACCGGGGGACAGGCGGCTTTGGCGGAGTTCGAGGTCGCGGGCAAGACCGGCACGGCGAAGAAGTTCTTCAACGGCGGCTACGATGCCTCGCACTACTTCGGCTCCTTCGTCGGCTTCTTCCCCATGGACCATCCCGAGGCCGCCATCATCGTCACGGTCGACGAACCGAAGTCGGAGGGAAAATCGTACTACGGCGGCAAGGCTGCTGCGCCGGTGTTCCGCCAGATCGCTCTGGAGGTCGCCAACGTCCTGAAGCTCATGCCCACGATCCAGACCACCAACTCGGCCGCCCTCCGGGTTTCGGGCCCCAGACCTCTTCCCGCCGTCGTCGCCAACCCCT
Source organism: Verrucomicrobiales bacterium (assembly GCA_005801385.1). GTDB lineage: Bacteria > Verrucomicrobiota > Verrucomicrobiia > Limisphaerales > UBA9464 > UBA9464. The sequence continues at coordinate 14,803 of SYEM01000278.1, forward strand.
GAAGCCATGACACACGCCCTGTCGATTCCCTGGACCTTCTATCTGAAGCTGCTGCTCTGCCTGCTCTGTCTGGCGGCCATGTTCTGATGATGATGATCCCCGAAACCTGATGGATCCGAGGTCCCTTCAATTCGTCGTCGACGCCTCTGGCGGCACCCTTGTGGAGGGGGTGCCGGACGGAATGGTGCGGCGTGTTGTGACCGATTCCCGGAGCGTGACGGAAGGCGACCTGTTCGTCGCGCTGAAGGGCGACCGCTTTGATGCGCACGATTTCCTCCCGGGACTGGTCGGTCGGGCTGGGGTCTCGGCTCTCCTCGGTCGGAGCCGTGAGTCCATAGCCCTTGCCGGGCTTCCCCGTGTCCTGGTGGACAACACGCGACAGGCCTTGGGACGTCTGGCCGCAGCCTATCGTCAGGGGTTTGGACTCCCGGTCGTCTGTGTCGGCGGATCCAATGGCAAGACGACCACGAAGGAGCTGATCGCCTCGGTCGCCGGATCCCGTCTCCGCATCCTGAAGAGCGAGGCAAGCTTCAACAACGACATCGGGGTGCCACTGACGCTGCTATCGATCGGGTCATCGCACGAAGCGGCGGTCCTCGAGGCCGGCACCAACCATCCGGGTGAGCTGGCGCCGCTGGTGCGGATGATCGCCCCGCGTCTGGGGGTGATCACGAGCATTGGTCGCGAGCATCTGGAGTTCTTCGGGGATCTCGACGGCGTGGTCCGGGAGGAAGGGGCCGTGGGCGAGGCGCTTCCTGGTGCGGCCGACGGCGGGGTGCTGTTTCTCGACGGGGACTCGCCGTTCGTGTCGACCCTCGCCGGGCGCACACAGGCCCGCGTCGTCAGGGTTGGGTTCGGAGGGACCAATGACTGGTCCGCCGAGATCGTTTCCATGGACTGGACATCGACCTCCTTCCGGGTCCGGTGCCCAGACCCGGAATGGTCCGGGTTGTACTCGATGAATTTGCCAGGCCGTCATTCGGTGTCCAACGCGCTATATGCACTGGCGGTGTCGTGCGAGTTGGGGGTGGAACCCGCTGCCGCCCGCGACGGCCTGGCTGCCTTTCGTCCGGCGTCCCGTCGCCTCGCGTGTCGCGAGGTGGCGGGCGTCCGGATCCTGGACGACTCCTACAACGCCAATGCGGACTCGATGCTGGCGGCACTGAGCACCTTCGCGCAGCTGCCGTGTTCCGGACGCCGGTGGGCGGTCCTGGGGGACATGGCGGAGCTGGGCGAGGCGACCGAAGAGGCCCATCGCGAGGTGGGTCTCGCCGCCGCCCGGCTTGGCATAGGTCCGATCGTGGCGATCGGACGCCGCTCCGCCGTCACCGTGGCGGGCTTGGGCCGGGAGTCAGATCGTGCCTTCGGCGACGTCGACTCCGCCACGCGGCTTCTCCTCGGTGAACTCCGGTCGGGCGACGCCCTCCTGGTGAAGGCCTCGCGCTCCAGCGCCCTCGACCGGGTGGTCGATCGTCTGGTCCAGGAACTTCGCCCCAGCGGGGCAACGGGGCAGGGAGGGCTGAACTGACATGCTGTACCACCTATCCGAGATGTTGCCGCAGGCGCCGTGGACGGTGTTTCAGTACATCACCTTCCGCAGCGCCGGGGCGGCCCTCACGGCCCTGATCCTCAGCTTGGTTCTCGGGCCGCATGTCATCGACTGGCTGCGTGGGCTACGATTCCGTCAGGAATATCGTCCAAAGGATGTCGGCGCGAAGGATGCGACGGCCGCGGCGGCGGACCTCGCCAAGCGCGGGACTCCGACGATGGGCGGAATCCTGATCGTACTGGTCCTGGACCTCACGGTGCTCCTCTGGGCCCGGTGGAACCCACTGGTCCTCGTCACGGTGCTGTCCCTGATCGTCCTCGCGGGCCTCGGGTTCTACGATGACTGGCTCAAGGTCACGCGCCAGAACAGCGAGGGGACCTCGTCCCGGATGAAGATGGTCGTTCAGGTCGCCCTCGGTGCGGCGATCAGCGTCTACCTATGGCGTCTCCCGTCCACCCAGCCTCTGATCACGGAAATCCAGGTTCCGTTCCTCAAGAACCCCATCCTCACAGGCGTCCCATTGGTCGGCCTGATCCTCTCGGTGTTGGCGATCGTGGGTAGCTCAAATGCCGTGAACCTGACGGACGGGATGGATGGATTGGCGATCGGATGCACGCTGATCACGAGCCTTGTGTTCCTGATCATGACCTATGTGGCAGGCAACAAGATCTTTGCCGCCTATCTTCTGATCCCGCATGTCACAGGAGCCGGTGAACTAACGGTGGTGTGTGCGGCGCTGATCGGGGCGAGCCTGGGTTTTCTCTGGTTCAATTGCCATCCGGCCGAGGTGTTCATGGGGGACACCGGATCGCTCGCGATCGGCGGGGCGCTTGGGATCATGGCGGTGCTCATCCACCAGCCGTTCATCCTGCTGATCGCGGGTGGGGTGTTCGTCGCGGAAGCGGTCAGCGTCATGCTCCAGGTCGGCTGGTTCAAATACACCCGCCGCACCCGGGGTCAGGGGGAGCGTCTGTTCCTGATGTCCCCGCTGCACCACCACTTCCGCAAGAAGGGGTGGCCCGAGTCCAAGATCGTCACCCGGTTCTACATCGTGGCCGTGTTCTGTGCCGTCGCGGCGTTGGGCACCCTCAAGATCCGTTAACGTCAACATGCCGCACCTCGTTCCAGAGCTCACAAAGGGTCCCGCTGGCCGTCCGGGTCGGCGATACCGCGACCGGTTGTGGGGTTCGGTCCACTCCCCCCTTGCGGTGGTGCAGTGGTTCCGTTTAATGGGTCCTGCGGAGGGGGTGGCAAGCATGCCCTTCGCAAGGGGAATCCAAGGAGGATCCTGTCGGTGGCACGTTCCGGCCGTCCGGGCTCGGGACATGGGGACCGGTTTCATGTTGGAACCGGTCCGCCTCGTTTCCGGCGTCCCGTTTCAATTTCCCGGGGTGGAGGGAAGGCCCGAGGCCTTCCGTCCTTTCCGGAGTCATCTCGATTCAAACCAACGCGTGTCCCTAGCAGACGTTTCCATTCCATGAGCACTCCCAATCCATTGATCCCACAGGGCTCCCTCCTGGAGCAGCAGGCCCGAAGCAAATCCACGTTCCAGATGGCGGCCTTCATCGTCGCCCTCCACGTTGTGGTGCTGGGTGGCTTCCTCTTCCTCGGCTGCAAGAAGGAGGAGAACCAGGCTCAGACGCCTGCGCCGACCGACACCCTCGCGACCCCGCCGCCGGTGGTGACGGACACGAATGCTCCGGCCATGGCGGACGCCGGCCTGACGAATGGCCAGGTCGTGCCGCCGCCGGTCGAGCCTGTGACGAACACGAACGTTCCGGGCACCGTCCCGCCGCCGGTCGACCCGATGACGACCACCTCGACGACCCCACCGCCGATCGCCCCGGTGACGCCTCCGCCCGCCTCGGGTGCCGAGTATGTCGTCCAGAAGGGCGACTCCGGATTCATCATCGCGAAGAAGAACGGGGTGACCCTCAAGCAGCTCCAGGACGCGAACCCAGGCAAGAACCTCGCAAAGCTCTCCATCGGTGCGAAGCTTGTCCTTCCGGCCGGGGCCGGGGATGCGACTCCGGTCGAAACGAAGCCGGCACCGTCAGGGCGCGAATCCACCAAGGCCGCTCCGTCGAAGGGTGGCGAGACCTATACGGTCAAGGGGGGTGACAACCTCGGCCGGCTCGCCAAGAAGTTCGGCGTCAGCGTCAAGGCGATCCGCGATGCGAATGGTCTTCAGGGCAGCGACATCCGGGTCGGTCAGAAGCTGAAGATCCCGTCGAAGTCAGGCGCTTCCGCCGCGGCGTCGTCGGGATCCGCTCCGGCCCTGACTCCGGAAGCCGCTCCGGCCGTGCTGCCGGTCGTGACCCCTGCAGTCCCTGCACCGGTCACGCCGCCCGCCCCGAGGTGATCGGACGCTGCCTCAGGACGACAACACCCCTGCCATGAACCGGACGATCACCCTGCGTCTGTTGGCGGTGGCCTCGCTGGTGGCCTTGGGAGTGGCCACGCTGGCGAGCATCACCATGTCGCGGGCGACGGCCGGTGCCGACCTGGTCCATCCGTGGCTGCTCAAGCAGGCGATGGCCTGCGGGATTGGCTTCATCGGGCTCGGTGTCGCGGCGTTGACGGATTACCGGCGGCTCCATGCGGCCGTCTGGCCGGTCTACGGGGTGACGTTGATCCTGTTGTTCCTGGTCCTGACACCCCTCGGGACCGCAACCAAGGGGGCGCAGCGCTGGCTGTGGGGTCTGCAGCCCTCGGAGTTCGCGAAGGTCACGCTGGTCCTGGCACTGGCCTGGTACGCGGTTCGGTTCCAGCATCGGATGAGTAGTTTCGCTGGAGGGATCCTAGGTCCCGGGTTTGTGGCCCTGCCGCTCCTGGCTCTCATCGTCGTGGAACCCGACAAGGGGACCACGCTCCTCCTTGGGGTCGTTACGGTCGGACTCCTTCTCGTGGGTGGAGCACGCTGGCGTCAGGTCATGATTCCCGCACTGGCCGGCCTCACGGCCTTTCTCGTGCTGCTGTCGGTTCCCGGATACGCCCGCGATCGGGTCCAGGCGTTCCTGAATCCTGGGGACAACAAAGCCCTGAGCTACCAGGTCGACCGTGGCATGGAGGCCTTCGGGGCAGGGGGATGGCATGGCGTGGGGTTTGGCCGTGGCACGCACAAGTTCAAGGTCCCTGAGGTCCATACGGACTTCATCCTGCCCGCGGTTGGGGAGGAGCTGGGACTGACCGCCACGCTGGGCGTGGTCGCGGCCTTCGGCGTGATCCTGCTCTGCGGGGCGGCGATCGCCCATCGGGCCGGGGATCTCTTCGGGATGATGCTGGCGTCGGGCATCACATTCACCATCGCCCTCCAGTCGCTGGTCAACCTTGGCGTGGTGACCTACCTGCTGCCCAACAAGGGCATGGCGCTGCCGTTCGTGAGCCGTGGCGGGTCGGGGACCATCGTGCTCCTGACGATGGTGGGCCTGCTGATCAGTGTTGCCCGACAGGCTTCGGATCGTGCTGTGGAGGGGGCGGGTGCCTGGTCCTCCAACCCCTTCGGATCGTCGGACACGGATTTTGCGGAATGAGTTCCAAGGCATCAGGGGTGACGGTGGGCATTGCCTGTGGTGGCACGGGCGGGCACCTGTTCCCGGGTCTGGCGGTGGCCAGCGAGGTCGCTGCCCGGGGAGCCCGGGTGGTCCTCTTCGTCTCGCCGAAGGAGGTGGATCAGCAAGGGGTGGCTGGTGTGCGGGACCGGTATGCCGTGGAGGTGCTCCCCTCGGTGGCCTTCAACGTCCGACGGCTTCCCTCGTTCCTGATGGGTGTCCTGGGTGGATATCGACGCGTTCGGCGGGCATTCCACTCTGACCGCCCTTACGTGGTGTTGGCGATGGGGGGGTTCACGGCGCTGCCGCCGGTGCTGGCGGCCAAACGCGTCGGGGCCAGGGTGGTGCTGCACGAGTCGAACGCGATTCCTGGACGGGCCAACCGCTGGCTCGCCCCGCTGGCGGATCTCGCCTGTGCGGGCATGACTGAAACGGCGCTCCGCTGGAGGGCGCGTCGGGTGTGCGTCACGGGAACCCCGGTCCGATCCGAGGTGCGCTCGGCGGAGTGTGTTGCAGCCCGTCGGACGCTCGGGCTTGCCGAGGATCGTCCGGTCCTGCTCGTCACTGGGGGAAGCCAGGGAGCGAGCGGCGTCAACCGGCTCTTCCTGGCGTCACTTCCGGATCTGGCCCGTCGCCATCCGGAGCTCCAGTTCATCCACCTGACCGGCGAGCATGGCTTCGCGGAGGCCTCGGACACCTTCCGACAGCACGGCATTCCGGCCCGGATCTGGCCGTTCTCGCCGCGCATGGACCAGCTCCTTGCCGCGAGCACCGTTGTCGTGTCCCGGAGCGGGGCTTCCTCGCTGTCGGAGCTCTCGGCGCGGCGGCTGCCCTCGGTCCTGATCCCCTATCCGACCGCGGCCGACGACCATCAGCGCGCCAATGCCTCTGTTTTTGTGAGGGCCGGTGCGGCCCGGTCCCTCGACCAGGTCTCGGCTGCCGGGGAAGATCTTACCGGACTGGTGTGCGAGCTGCTGAAATCGCAGGGGACACGGCTCTCGATGGTTGAGGCGTTGGCCCGACTCGACCGCCCTGCAGCCGCCTCGGAGATTGCGCGGCTGATGTGGGACCTCATCCCGGAGGCCACACGGACCGGCCAACCGGATCGCGGTCCGTCCTCTCAGTCCAACCCCCTCGGCGTGTTCACGTCATGAAACAGTCCCTCCAACTGGTACCTGAGCCCCTCTCGGAGGAGGTCTGTCGCGCCGTCGACCATGCCGAGGTGATCACGAACCTCTTCCGCGATTTTTCCGTGGCCCTGCCCAGGGACACCGTGGTCCGACGGGACGAACCGCTGTCGACTCGGACCACGCTTCGCGTGGGTGGACCGGCGGACCTCTGGGTCGAGCCGTCCTCCGAGAACGCGCTGTCGAGCGTCCTCGAACTTTGCGCGTTGCGAAGCGTCCCGTGGATGGTGCTGGGCCGAGGTTCCAACCTTCTGGTGCGGGATGGGGGATACCGGGGCGTCGTGATCTCGCTCGCCTCGCCTCAGTTCAGCCGACTGGAGTTCACCGGGGACCGCATCGAGGCCGGGGCCGGTGTCCGGTTGAAGCAACTCGCGGTCGAGTCGAGGCGTCAGGGTCTGTCGGGCCTGGAATTCCTCGAGGGGATCCCGGGGTCGCTCGGTGGGGCGCTCCGGATGAACGCGGGTGCCATGGGGTCGTGGACCTTCGATGTTGTCGAGAGGCTCCGCTGTATGTCTCCGGTGGGCGATATCCTGGATCTCCCGGTGTCGGAGGTCGAGGTGGTGTACCGGAGCTGTCCGATCCTCCAGACCCATCTGGCCCTCGGGGCGACGCTTAGGGGCACGGTCTGCACGGCCGAGGAGGTGCGGGAAAAGATGGATGGGTTCAGCCGCAAGCGCTGGGACAGCCAACCCAACCAGCCCAGCGCCGGCTGCACCTTCAAGAACCCCTCCACCTCGCTGCCTGCGGGACGGCTGATTGACGAGCTGGGGCTGAAGGGCACGCGGGTGGGGGCGGCAATAGTGAGCGACGTCCATGCGAATTTCTTCGTCAACCTCGGCGGGGCGACGGCGCGGGATGTCCTGACGCTGATCGACCTCGTCCGGACTCGCGCCCGTGAGGCCCGTGGTCTTGAGCTCGAGACGGAGGTCGAAATCGTCGGTGAGGACTGAGCGGATGGCGACCCCTCCCACATCGTTGAACATCGTCGTGCTGCTGGGTGGACCCTCGGCGGAGCGTGAGGTCTCCCTCCGCTCGGGCGCTGCCGTGGCCGCCGCATTGCGTGGGTTGGGACATGGTGTCCATGAGGTGGATCCGACCCCGGGCAGCCTCCGCCTTCCGACGGAGACCGACGTCGCGTTCCTCGCCCTGCATGGAACCTACGGCGAGGACGGCACCGTCCAGGCCGAGCTCGAGGCACTGGGCATTCCCTACACGGGATGCGGAATCGAGTCCTCCCGGATCGCCTTCGACAAGATCCTCGCCAAGGAGCGCATGATCGGGGCGGGCGTTCCGACGCCGCGGTACCGCGTCCTACGCTCGGGCAGCGAGTCCTGGCCAGGGGAGGACTGGACGTGTCCTGTCGTCCTGAAGCCGGCCCGAGAGGGATCGAGTGTCGGGCTCCAGTTCGTGGAGACCCCCGGGGCCTTCTCCGAGGCTCTGCAAGCTTCCCTGCGCCATGGAACCGAGATCCTGATGGAACCCCGGATCGGGGGTCGCGAGACCACGGTGGGCATCCTGGATGGAGTCTCACTCCCGGTCGTCGAGGTGCGACCGAAGTCCGGAGCCTACGACTACCGGAACAAGTACACGCCGGGCTGCACCGACTATCAGTGTCCGGCCGGGTTTCCCGGGGAGACGACCGTCCGGATCCAGGAGGCGGCCCTGGGCGCGTTCCGGGCGGTGGGAGCCCGGGACTACGCCCGGGTGGACGTCATAGTGACACCCGAGGGCATGCCGATGGTGTTGGAGGTGAACACACTGCCGGGCATGACCGAGACGAGCCTGCTGCCCAAGGCCGCAGCCGCGGCGGGGATCTCCTTTCCAGAACTCTGCGGTCGGATGGTCGAGCTCGCCCTCCGCCGAAAGCGATACTGACTCACTGCCTAGATGAGATTGTTCTCCATCACTCGAAAGAACCGGCGACGGGACGCTGATTTCGTCTTTGCGGTGAAGTCCGGGGCCAACGGGTCCGGCGGGAAGGCCCCGCGGGTGCGCTGGTGGGTCAAACCCATGGCGGGCCTGGTGGCTCTCGTGGCCGTCGGGGTTGGGGGGCGCCTGGGAATGCAGGTGGTCCAGGACCACTGGCTCCATCGGATCGGAGGTCTCGCCATCCGGCATGTGGCCGTCTCCCGCGAGGGGCTGCTAGGCGAGGACGAGGTTCGCCGACTGACCGGTGTGGATCCCGGACGCAATGCGTTGACCGTGGACCTCTACCAGGTCCGCCAGAGCCTTCTGAGGCATCCCCGAATCGAGGAAGCCCGGGTTGAGATCGAGTTTCCCGATGTGCTCCGCGTCTCCGTCCGTGAGCGCGTCCCGGTCGCCCGTCTCGTCCTGCCCCCGCTGGGATCCGCCCAGGCCTACTATCTGATCGATGAACAGGGTGCGGTCTTCCTCCCGTTCCGGCGCGGTGATGCGCCACCGGAGGTAATGGAAGCCGAGGCGGGTCTCCCGAATCTCGTGGGTCTGTCGCTGGCAGGGCTCGTGAGCGGCAGCCGGATCAAGGACGAGCGGGCGCTCTCCGCGCTGCGGCTCCTGTCGGAGTTCGAGCGCTCGCCGATGCTGGCGCTGGCGGACCTCGTGGAGATCGACATCTCGGAGACCGATGTGCTGAAGCTCCTGACCCGTGGCGGCAGCCGCGTCGTGATGGCGACCCAACGGGACCATGTCCGACAGCTGGAGGAATGGTTCTCGGTCTGCGAGTTCGGCCGCAGGCAGGGCCTCGCGATCTCCGAGCTCGATCTCAGCGTGACCAATCACCCCCCGTTGCGGTGGGCGGAGCCCGGGACCGTGTCCCCGGAGCCGCAGCCGCGCGCGCGTGCCCCCAAACGCAAGAACACCCGCCGCCATGTCTGATAACGGACACATCATCGTTGGATTGGAAATCGGGACCTCCAAGGTCTGCGCCGCCGTGGGAGAGCTCACGGATACCGGCGAGCTCAACGTGCTCGGCCTTGGACAGGCCAAGTCGCGTGGCGTGCGGAAGGGGGAGATCCTGGATTCCGAGAAGGCCGGGGACGATGTTCGCCAGGCCCTTGCCGAGGCCGAGGAAATGGCCGATGTGGATATCGAATCGGTGCTGCTCGCGGTGACGGGACGGCACATCGAGTGCGCCAACTACCGTGGGGTCCACACCATCCCGAGCGTGGACCGGGCCATCGACGACGAGGATGTCCAGCTGGCCCTGCGCAATGCCAAGTCCCAGAGCTGCCCAGCAGGATCCGAGATCATCGACAGCGTGCGGCAAGACTTCATCGTCGATGACCACACCGTCTATGACAACCCGGTGGGGGTGGTCGGTGGACGCCTCGAGGCACGGGTGCATGTGATCCGGGGCCATGCCAACCGGCTTGCGACCTCCCGGCAGGCGGTGGAGAACGCCGTCCCGGTGCGTGTCGAGAAGCCGGTCTTCGGCGGTCTGGCTTCTGCGTTGGCGGTGCTTACGACCGAGCAGAAGCAGGCGGGAGCCGTGGTGGTGGACCTTGGGGCGGGGACGACGGAGTTCGCGTTCTTCCACCAGGGGCTGCTGCGTCATTCTGGGGTGCTTGCCGTTGGGGGAGATCATGTCTCCAACGACCTCGCGTACGGGCTGCGCATCCTGATTCCCCGGGCGGAAGAGCTGAAGCTCGAGCACGGAACGGCGGTGGCCCGGCCGGAGAGCGCAGGTGTCCAGGTCCGGGGCGACAGCACCAGTCTTCATGGGGGGCGGGGCGTTTCGCTCGAGCATCTCGAACGGATCATGAGCCATCGGATCGAGGAGACCCTCGAGCTGGTGGCCCTCCGGCTCCGCGAGGCGGATGCCCTGAGGATGGCCACGGCGGGAGTCTTCCTCTGCGGTGGGGCGGCGCGCACCCCCGGCATCCTGGAGGTCGCCCGGCGGATCTTCCAGTGCCCCGTCCACCAGGGGCTCGTCCAGGGTGTCTCGGGTCCGGCGAACGTTCTCGAGAATCCCGAATTCGTCACGGCCATCGGCCTGCTGCGCTATGGTGCGATGCGGTCCCGCCAGCGGGCGCAGCCCAATCTCCTCGGGAAGCTCCGATCCCTCGCCTCGCTCAGCAGCTTCCGCTCGTTCCTCTTTTGAAGCCCGATCTCTCATGAATCCCACAGGCTCCTTGGTCGCTCCGTCCGTCACCCTTTGTGGTGTCGGTGGAATGGGCGCACGTCTGCTCCGTCGATTTGATTCCCTCCCGGGATCCCGGCTCTGGACCCTCGACACGGAGGTGCCTGCGGAGGGCGGTTCCGCCCCGGGGCCATCCCCAGTGGTGGTGGGCCGAGCCGTCACCCGGGGGCTGGGCTGTGGAGGGGATTCGGCCCACGCGCAGCGTATCGCCGAGGAGGCCGCCGACTCCATCCGTGCCCAGCTGTCGTCCGGCCTTCTGGTGGTCTTGCTCGGCGGTGGAGGAGGGTGCGGATCCGGGATGGGGCCTGTTGTGGTCCGACTTGCCCGCGAAGTGGGCGCCTTTGTCGTGGCGTTGGTCGTGGAACCCTTCGACTTCGAAGGACCTCTCCGACGCCGCAACTCGGAGCAGTGCCTCGCGGCGCTGCAGGGATCGGCCGACCTCGTCATCCGTGTCTCGAACCAGGCGATGGTGCGGCTGCATCCGGAGTCCACCCTCGTCCATGACCTCATGCGGCATGCCGACGAACATCTGGTCGGAGTGCTGGAGTCGCTGGTCCGGATGATCCAGGGACCGTCGCTGGTCCCGGTGGGCATCGCGGATCTCGAGCGCTGGACCCGAGGACGTCTCGCCCATGCTGTCGCGGCGTTCTCCGAGGCCTCCGGTGAGGATCGGATCGGCCGGCTGTGGTCGGGTCTCGCGGATCATCCTTTTCTCGACACCTCGGCCCGGTTTGCCGAGTCCAGCGGTGTCTTGCTCCATCTGACCGGGGGTCAAGACCTTCGGTTGGAGGAGCTGGAGTGGCTCCACCACCAGATCCACCGCCATTGCCCTAGGGCTCAGCTGGTGGTAGGAGCCGGTTCGGAGGCCCGGGGATCCGGGAGTATCCGGGCGTTCCTGTTGTCGGTGCACCATTCGGCGGGCCTCCAAGCAACCCCCGCAGCGACACCCTCCATCACCTACGCCGGCGCCAAGGTCTCCTCCGCTGGCCGGCTCCAGTTCGAGGATGTCCCGTCCTCGACGGAATCCCCCGGGCGTTCCGTCACGCCAGTGGTCGGCACCCGGATGGGTACGCGAGTCCGGACATCGGCGACCAAGCCCAGCGAGGCCCAGACGCAGTTCGAATTCGTCCCCGCGTGGACCGGTCGATTCGATCCCGCAGAAGGAACATTGTTCCGGGGCGAGAACCTGGACGTCCCGACCTTTGTCCGACGGGACATCGGGCTCAACTGAACCACGGAGTTCCTGGGGTGATTGTCCCCGGGACCGTTCCGGTTGCGACGCCCCGGCCGGATGGGGCACGCTTCGCGACGTGAAGCATTCGTCTCCTGCCTCCTCCGTCGTCTCGCGCTCCGGACGCTTTGCGTCGGGCCCGGCGGCCGATGTCGCTGCCTTCTCCGAGTCCATCTCTTTTGACTGGCGGCTCTGGCGGCAGGACATCCGCGGTTCCCTCGCCCATGCGGCGATGCTCCAGCGGATCGGTGTCCTGACCCGCAAGGAACTCGAGGCGATCCGGAAGGGGTTCCAGTCGATCGTGGCCGACATCGAATCGGGACGATTCCAGTGGAACCCGGCCCTCGAGGACGTCCACATGAACCTTGAGTCCGAGCTGACGCGTCGGACCCCGGCTGGCGCTAAGCTCCACACCGGACGCTCGCGGAACGACCAGGTCGCCCTCGATATCCGACTGTGGATGCGCGACGAGTGTGCTGCGGTAGATCGGGACCTTGCCGATCTTCAGAAGTCGATCGTGGAGTTCGGTCAACGCCATCCGGAAGTGATCCTGCCCGGCTACACTCACCTCCAGCGCGGCCAGCCGGTCTATCTGGCCCACCATGCCCTGGCCTATGTGGAGATGTTGTCCCGCGACCGGGAACGCTTTGCCGAGGCCTCGAGGCGGGCCAACGTGTGTCCGCTGGGTTCCGGGGCCCTCGCCGGGAGCACGCTGCCGTTGGACCGTGAGTTCGTGGCCCGGGAGCTGGGGTTCGTCGATGCGAAGGGACGTCCGCGCATCACCCAGAACTCGATGGATGCCGTGAGCGACCGCGATTTCCTGGTTGAGTTCTGCTCGGCCGCGGCGCTGTCGGCCATCCACCTGAGCCGCCTGGCTGAGGATCTGATCCTGTGGGCGACCAGCGAGTTCAACTTCATCCGGATCGCCGACGCCTACACGACCGGTTCGTCGCTGATGCCGCAGAAGAAGAATCCCGACGTTGCCGAGCTCACGCGCGGGAAGACCGGTCGGGTGGTCGGAAACCTCATGTCTCTGCTCACTCTTCTGAAGGGACTTCCGATGACCTACAACCGGGATCTTCAGGAGGACAAGGAGCGGGTCTTCGATACTTCGGACACGGTTCGGTCGTGTCTGCGCCTAATGGCGGGCATGATTCGGAACACCTCTGCAAAGCCTGAGGTCTGTGCACGGGCCTCGGCGGACCCGCAGCTGTTGGCGACCGATCTGGCCGACCATCTTGTCCTGCAGGGTGTTCCATTCCGCCAGGCCCATCACCTCGTCGGTGCTGTCGTGGCGCTCGCCGAGACGGCGGGGAAGCCCCTGGATGCCGTTACGACGGAAGAGTTCCGGTCGATCTCGCCGGCATTTGGCGATGACATCGGCAGGGTGTTCGAACTCCGTCGAGCAATGGCGAAGCGGACCTCCACAGGGGCCCCTGGAACTACCGGTGTCCGGCGTCAGCTGGCCGCGTGGTCGCGTCGCCTGAAGTGACGGTAGGGAACAGGGGTCAGCCCTGGGTGACCGGCGTTCCCGGATCGTAGTTGAGCCAGGGACCCAGCCAGCGCTCCATCTCCCTCACGGGACGACCCTTGCGCTGGGCAAGATCCGCGATCTGGTCCTTGTCCAGCTTGCCGACCGCGAAGTACTTGGAGTCGGGATGGGCGAAGTAGAGTCCGCTCACGCTGCTGCCGGGCCACATCGCGAAGTTCTCGGTCAGCTGGATCCCGGTGCGTTCCTCGACGCCGAGAAGACTCCACAGGGTTGCCTTTTCGGTATGGTCGGGGCAGGCGGGGTAGCCCGGGGCTGGACGTATGCCGCGGTAGCGCTCCTCGATCAGGTCGTCATTCGAGAGGTTCTCGTCCCCTCCGAATCCCCAGTCGATGCGGGCCTGGCGGTGCAGGAACTCCGCGAAGGCCTCGGCCAGACGATCCGCGAGCGCCTCGGCGAGGATCGCGTTGTAGTCGTCGTGATGGGACTTGAACTCCTTCACGAGCGTCTCGAGTCCGAACCCAACGCTGACGCTGAAGGCGCCGAGGTGATCCGGGACCGGGCTGTCGGCACCGGCGATGAAGTCGGCGAGGCACCAGTTCGGGCTGGCGTCGCCCTTCTCGGTCTGCTGGCGCAGGAAGTGGAACGTGGCGATGCGCTGGCGTCGCTCGGGTCCGTCGAACAGGTGGACATCGTCACCGTCCCGCGCGGCGGGGAAGAACCCATAGACACCCCTGGGCTCGAGCAGGCGTTCCTGTCGGATCCGACCCAGCAGGATCTGGGCATCGGCGAAGAGTTTCCGTGCCTCCTCGCCGTACTTCTCGTGCTCGAGGATCGAGGGGAAGCGTCCGCGAAGTTCCCAGGTGTGGAAGAACGGCGACCAGTCGATCAGCGGGACGAGATCGTCGAGGGTCACCGTGAGGGTCCGGGCGCCCGGGGTGCGGGGCTGGACACCGGGGGCAACCACCTCGCAGATCCCGCGGAATGCGGGCTGGGGCAGGGCTTCGAAGCGCAGCTGGGCGGCGTTCGCACGCGCGGCGCCGAGATCCTTCAGCGGGGTCGTCTGGCTGGCATGCTGCTGTCGGGCACGTTCGTAGTCGTCGCGGAGCTGTCGGACAAACCCTGGCTTGTTCTCCGGACTGAGCAGGCTGCTGGCGACCGGGACCGCCCGGCTGGCATCCAGCACGTGGACGATCGGCTCCGAGTAGTGGTGGGCCATCTTCACGGCGGTGTGGGCCCGGCTGGTCGTGGCCCCGCCGATGAGCAGCGGGATCTTCATCCCGGTCCGCTCCATCTCCCGGGCCACATGGACCATTTCGTCGAGCGACGGTGTGATCAGTCCGCTGAGGCCGATGATGTCGGCC
>SYEM01000279.1 GCA_005801385.1 Verrucomicrobiales bacterium
AAGCCGAGGGCGTGGGCGCCACTTTCAATGGCCACCCGGGCATCCTCGGCCCGCGTGATGCCGCAGATCTTGGCTCGGACGATGGACATCGGTGTCAGCATGTCGGCGATCCCCATCAACGGCAACGATGCCCCTCTGGCGTCAGCCCCAAATCTCAACTCCAGGGCAGCCCCGGCTTGTGGGCCAAATGAAGGCCCATGACCCCGCCCAACAGGTTGAAGGTCTGCGTCGACCCAAACCCGAGGCCGCGCAGGAGCGCATCGACACCCTTCTGTGCCGGGTAGTCCCGCAGGGAGTCGAGGATGTAGCCGTGGGTGTCGGCATCCCCAAAGAACAGGCGGCCAAACACCGGGACGAGATGGGCCAGATACTGGAAGTAGAGCCAGCGGAACGGCGGCCACTCCGGCTTCCCGAAGTCGAGGATGAGCAACCGCCCCCCGGGACGTAGGACCCGGTGCATTTCGGCCAGCCCCTGCGGGATGTCGGCGAGGTTCCGGAGCCCATAGCTGATGGTGACGACATCGAAGGACCCGTCCTGGAATCGGAGCCGGAGGGCATCCCCCTGCTCGAACGCCACGGTCTGGGTCGCCGGATTCCTGGAAGCCCTCTGGCGCGCGACGTCCAGCATCGGTTCACTGAAATCGACACCCACGACCTCCGCCCCTTCTGCCCGGAGGGCCAAGGCGATGTCGCCGGTGCCGCAGCAGAGGTCGAGGGCTCTCTCCCCGGGACGGATCGCCGCAAGCCCGAGGAGACGACGTTTCCAGAGTCGATGGAGACCGAGACTCTGGAGGTCGTTGATGAGATCATAACGCGGCGCCACCTCGGCGAAGAGATCCCTCACCTTCTCCGCCCGCCGCTCACCCCTCACATAGAATTTGCCCGCCACGCTGGCGGACAGTAGTCGATCCCCGAGGAATGACGATCGGATAGGTGCCGATCACCCGTGGACAGCGGACGCGAATCCGGGGGCCCATGCAGGACAGTCGAGTGAAAGAGCCGATCCAGAACGCGATTCCTCTGTTCTCTTGTCCACGACCACCCTGTACTTCTCCGGCATCACGGTGAATCGGAAGCGAATCCTGTTTGTCGACCACGTCAGCAAGGTGCTCGGAGGGGCGGAAATCAACCTCGTCGAGCTCCTCGGTCTGCCTGCCCTCCGGTCCCGCTGGGACGCCTCCGTCGCCTGCGCTCCGGGGAGTCCCCTCGAAACCGCGATCGCGCGGGTCCAGATTCCGCGTCACGCCTTCGGGCTCTCCCAGTCGCTCAACGAGATGCGCGTCGTGGGCAGGCGATTCAGCCCCTTGCGTGCCTGGAAAGGATGGCGGGAGGTGCACGCCGCAACCCGTCGGCTCGAGTCGATCATCGCCGGCGCACGACCCGATGTCGTGATCTCCTGCACCAACAAGGACGATCTCATCGCCGGCAACGCGACGCGGCGCTCCGGAACCCCGAACGTATGGTGGTTCAACGACATCCTCAGCCCGGAATTCTTCAGCTGGCCGGTCCGACGCGTCTTCGTGCAGCGGGCCCGACGCCAAGCCGCGCGCGTGATCACCGTATCGGAATTCGCCCGGAAGGTGCTCCTCGACCAGGGGCTTTCGGAGGACCGGGTCACCACCGTCCACAATGGCATTCCTTTGGACCGATACCGAAGGATCCAGTCGAGTCTGCTGCGCGAACAACTCCGGATCCCACCCGGGGAGCCGCTGATCGGCCTCGTCGGACGCATCACCCCCTGGAAGGGACAGGATTTCTTCCTGCGACTCGCCAAGGACTGGGCTGGACAGGGTCGCCCGGGGCGGTTCGTAATGATCGGACGGGCGTTTAACGAGGACGCGCCGTTTGAGGCCTCTCTGAAGCGCTTCGTAACCGCCCACCGGCTGGAATCCCGGGTGTATTTCGTCGCCTTCCAGGCCGATATCGCCTCGACCCTGTCCCAGCTGGACCTCCTCCTGCACTGCTCCACAAAGCCGGAGCCCTTTGGCCGGGTGATCATCGAAGGCATGGCCGTCGGACTTCCTGTCATCGCAGCCGCGGCGGGAGGGGTGTCGGAGATCATCACGCCGGGGGTCGATGCCGGACTGGCCACGCCTGGCAATGCGGATGCCTACCTGGCACAGATGACCGCGATTCTCGGTAGTGCCGAGAAGCGGAACGCCTGGTCGATCGCAGGACGTCGGACGGTCGAGACGAAGTTCACCCTCGAACGGGTGTTCCAGGACTTCGACCGGATCGCGACCGAGGTCACGGCGACGTGACACGATAGAACCGCATCGGTCCGTCGATCGGCACAATCCGGTGGAGGTCATACAGCACGCCGACGGTCGACCAGGGGCCGTCCAGGGATGGGGAGTTCCACAGGGTGAACTGGTCGAGATGAGGATGGGACCAGCCCAGATTCAGGTCCTCGGCGAGGGTTGAAACCGAGATCCGCAGGGCCTCCTCCGTCGTCTCTCGAACGACCCCGCGAAAGACCACCCTATCCAGACGCCATACCCCTGAGAGACCATAGGGACTGGTGCCGTCAGGCCTGGGCTTGACGGTGGGATAGAGTCCATCAGACCGGGTGTCGGCGACGATCCGGATCCGGGTCGACCCCGAGGAAAGAGGGTCCAGCGCGCCGGAGAGATCGAGCGACATCGGGATAAAGACTCCGTCCTGCGTCACCTCGAGTGTTCCTGCCTCAACGAAGTCCCCCGCCCCCTGCCCCACCAACACCGCCAGACGGGAACAGGCCGTGGGTGAGACCCGCACCTCGAACGCCAGCTGCAGCGCGGAAAAGGCATCCGGCAGCATGAACTCGACCCCAGCCGACCGCGGGTCCATCCCCTGAGGAGGGAAGCCCCTCAGTCCAAGGGATGTATTCGGGGAGAGCCGATCGGAGGGGGAACCGGTCAGGTTCGTCACGGAAACCCCGCCCAGGATCCGGGCCTCGCCGGAACCCTGAGCGGCCTGGAGCACGCCCGGTACGTTGAAGTTCCAGACCGCGATCTCACGCGGCTCGGCAGTCCTTGCCGACACCATGGAGGCCAGAAACGTGCCAAACCCCATCAGAAGACCCATCCAGTTTCGTTGCATGCATCCGATCGTGCCAGTCCCGCCCCGGTCCCAGCCCAGTCTTTGTTCCTCCCCAAATCTGGGGACCGCAACGGGCTCGACACCCCGCCGACAATACGCGTCAACGACGCCCCGGAGGCCGGCCTGCGAGGCCACCCGATTCCGATTTCCACATGCCTGAACGTGTGCGTTGAAATCGATCCGACGCCTCCTATAGTCGCGCCTCTCGAGCCTCTCAAGATGAGTGACCCCAACGCCGCGTCGACGGCACCAACCGACTCCTGGAGCCCCCAATCCTCCCGCGCCCTCTACAACATCGATCGCTGGGGCGCCGGCTATTTCGACATCAACGCCGAAGGCCACGCGGTGGCGACGCCGCTCCAGAACGGGGTACAGGTCGACATCACCGACCTCGTCGCCGATGCCAAGGCGCGCGGCCTGAAGTTTCCCCTGCTGATCCGCTTCCAGGACATCCTCCGTCACCGGGTGCAGGCCCTCAACGACGCGTTCCGGGCCAGCATCTCCGAGTTCGGGTACAAGGGCCGCTATCGCGGAGTCTTCCCGATCAAGGTGAACCAGCTCCGCGAGGTCGTGGAGGAGATCCTCGAGGCCGGCAAACCCTTCGACTTCGGACTCGAGGTCGGATCCAAGCCCGAACTCTTCGCCGGCATGGCGCTCCAGGACCAGCCCGGGGCCCTCATCATCTGCAACGGCTACAAGGACCCGGCCTTCATCCGGCTTGCCCTCCAGGGCATCCGTCTCGGCAAGAACGTTATCATGGTCGTGGAGAAGATCGAGGAACTGCGCCTCATCATCGCCACCTCGAAGACCATCGGCGTCGAGCCCATGATCGGCATCAGGGCACGCCTGCTCAGCAAGGGCGCCGGCAAGTGGGCCGAGAGCGGCGGTGAGAATGCCAAGTTCGGTCTCAGCACAACCGAACTCCTGGCCGCCACCGAACTTCTCCGCCGCGAGGGCCTTACCCACTGCTTCAAGCTGCTCCACTTCCACATCGGATCCCAGGTGCCCGACATCCTCACGGTGAAGCGGGCTGTCCAGGAGGCCGGGCGCATCTACTCCAAGCTCCACAAACTCGGGTTCCCGGTGGAGTACGTCGATGTCGGAGGCGGACTCGGCGTCGACTACGACGGCTCGCGGAGCGCCTTCGACAGCTCCACCAACTACACGCTCCAAGAATACGCCAATGACGTCGTCTACTACATGGGCGAGGTCTGCAACCAGGAGAACGTCCCCCACCCGAACATCGTCAGCGAGAGCGGCCGGGCTCTCGTGGCCCACCACAGCATGCTCGTGGTCGAGGTCTTTGGTCACATCGACAAGACACCGCCCGAGCTCGACTTCACGTTTGGCCCCAACGAACACGGCATCGTCCAGGAACTGCTCGAGATCCGCGACAACCTGGGGAGTCTCAACAAGCTCGAGGCGTATCACGATGCCCTCGAGCGCAAGGAGGACGCCCATCAGCGGTTCATCCTCGGGGTGATGGATCTGCAGGACAAAGCCAAGATCGAGCACCTGTACTGGGAGATCTCCGAGTCGGTCGTGCAGAGCTTCCGCTCGCAGAGCCATGTCCCGGAGGAGATCCGTCATCTCGAGGACAGCCTCGGCCACCAGTACCTCTGCAACTTCTCCGTCTTCCAGTCGCTCCTCGACCACTGGGCCCTCGGACAGCTGTTCCCGATCATGCCGATCGACCGCCTCGAGGAGCGCCCCACCCGGGAAGGCACCCTCGTGGACATCACCTGCGACTCCGACGGCCAGATCAACAAGTTCATCGATCTCCGGGACGTGCGCGACACCCTGCCGCTCCACCCGCTCAAGGGGACCAACGGCACCCAGGAACCCTACTACCTGGGCTTCTTCCTGATGGGGGCCTACCAGGACATCATGGGAGACCTGCACAACCTCTTCGGGCGGGTCAACGAGATGCATGTCTTCCTCGAGCCCGACGAACCCACGGGCTACTACGTCGAGGAGGTCATCGAGGGGAACCAGATCGTCGAGACCCTCCGCGCCGTGCAATACGAGGAGGGTGAACTCAAGCGCCAGATGAAGGCACAGGTCGACGCCGCGATCCGGAGCGACCGACTCAAGCCGACCGAGGGGATGAAGCTGCTCGACGAATACGAGCGCGGCCTCAAGGACTACACCTACCTGTCGATCCACTGACCGACCGGCGCGGGGCCTCGGCCCAGAGCACCGGCCCCACCCGCATCCATGTCCGAGAAGACTGTGCTCCCCTCCCTCGCACGGGTCGTCCGGGGACTGGTCCTGCTCTTCTGGGGGGTTCCCGCCATGCTCCTCGCCACGACGGCCTGTGCGCTCGATCTTGGCTGGCGGCAGTTCGGCTTCGCCCCGACCGCGGTCGCATCGGCAAGCCTGGTGGTCGGCCTCGTCCACCTCCGAAAGTTCCAGGCCCGTGAGACGGTCTGGGTGAACGCCCGCCATCGCGCCTCGTTCCTGGCACTCCTCCTGGTCGGTCTCTCCCCGACCCCGGTCTGGTGGAACCGTGCCCCGGAGGAGGCCTTCTTCGGTCACGGCATGGTGCTGCTGAGCCTTGCGGGCGTCGCGTTCCTCATCGCCGTGAATGACCTGCTCCTCCGCCTTGCGGCGATGCTGCCGGACCAGGCGCTCCGATCGGAGACCCTCTTCTTCACCCGACTCAACAGCCGGGGTCTGATGGTCCTCGGCCTGTTCGTCCTCCTCTGGCTCGGCCTGCCCCATTGGAACCCCGCACCAGAGGCGATCGCCCGATTCCGATCCTTCCTCGAGTTCACCCGCCCTTGGCTATTCATCATGCTTCTGCTCCCGCCGGTCGCGCTGACCATGACGCTCCTGTGGAAGATCAAGGAAGCCATCCTCCACAGCGTGTTCAGAGGTTGAGAGCAGGGACCCGGTCACCGACAGATTCCGTCTTGGTGGTCCACGGATCCCGCGACACTGTCCACCGATGCCGAGAAAGTACTGGCTCGTGAAGCAAGAACCCGATGCCTACGCCTGGGAGGCATTCGTCGCCGATGGAAAGACGGCCTGGACCGGGGTCCGGAACTTCCAGGCCCGGAACAACCTTCGGGCCATGCGCATCGGGGATCGCGTCCTCTACTACCACAGCAACATCGGCAAGGAGATCATGGGCTGCGCCACCGTGGAGCGGGAGGCCTATCCCGACCCGACCGCCACAGAGGGTGACTGGTCCTGCGTCGATCTCGTGCCCCACAAGGCACTCAAACGCAGCGTCACCCTCGACGAGCTCAAGGCCGACCCCGGAACCCGGGAGATCCCACTGATCCGTCACACCCGGCTGAGCGTGATGCCCATCGAGGAGGCGGCCTTCCGGCGCATCGCCGATCTGGGTCAGACCCCCCTCTGACCCGATCCCGCTTCAGGGCTCAGGGCTTCAGCTTCACCGTGCGCTTCAGACAGGCGCTCCGCACCGCGGCGTCCACGATTTCCTGCCCGATCCGGCTGATGGGCAGGCTGACCGGTCCCTCGAGCGGCTCCCCCTGCTCAAGACAGTGGAGGAGATACTGGACGGGATTCTGGTTCGGGGCCTTGGGCGCCGGCGCCTCCACACGGTGCGGCTCCGGCTTCTTGCGGGTCTGCACCGTCACGTAGTCGTCGTAGTCGTAGCTGCTGACCGTCCCCTCGGTGCCGAGGATGACAAACCCACAGCGCGGCTGGGGCTGGAGGATCCAGGGATCGGTGAACGTGCCCCAGCGGGTCTCAAACTTCGACAGGCCATGGGCATAGCGGGCGACGACGATGCTGTGCTCATCGACCTCCAGTCCCCCGGGTTCGTCGACCGTCGCGGTGACCTCGATCGGACGCCGTCCCCCCTGATACCAGGTGCCGAGGGTGGTGCCATAGCCGAGGTAGTCGAGAAGCGATCCCCCCCCATGGGCGCGCTTGTAGAACCAGGAATGGGGTTTCTCGCGGGCGACCTGTGCCGCGGTCTTTTCGTCCTTGTCCGCCCCATGGAAGAGCGGACCGCGGTTGCCGCCGAAATGCCACACGTTGAGGACGTCCCCGATCGCGCCCTTCGACACGAGCTCATGCGCCTTCCGATGGGACCCGACCCATTGCAGGGGCCAGTTGATCATGAGCTGCTGGCCCTTCCGGACCGCGGCCGCCATGGCGTCCGCCTCCTTGAGCGACGCGGCGAAGGGCTTCTCGACCATGATGTGACAGCCGAACGGCGCCACCTTCTTCACCCACTCCCCGTGCTTGGAGGCCGCCGGACAGAGGATCACGACGTCCGGCTGCGTCTTGGCGAGGCACTCACGGTAGTCGGTAAAGGCGTTGTGCCGATCCACCAATCCCTTGCGGATGGCCTCCTCCATGCGCTCGGGCTTCTCATCGCTCACCCCCACGACCTCCGCCCGTGGATGTTCATGGGCATACCTCAACAGGTCGCCCATGTGGAAATGGTCAAAGTTGATACCGACGATCTTCCAGGGACGCTTTTTCATGGCAGTGGAGTGTTATACGATGGCCGCGGAGCCGTCCGGATTTCAAAGCACAAAACGGTGAAATCAAGGAGAGGCCGGTTGCCCTGTGGAGCCTCCCGCCGCCCCACGCTCGAACACGACCCTGTGGCGGGACTTTCCCTTCATGAAGAATCGCGCGCTCTGTCCCGCCCGGGAATCGGTTCCAAGAATCGACCCATTGCCGATCACCTGACAGTACCACGATCCACCCTCATGGAGCCGGCGTGGCGGAGTGAACGTCTCAGGTCGGGAGAGATCACCAACGAAAAACACATACACACCCTCTTGGGTCCAGTTGGCATCCGCCGTCCGGTTCACGAGGACCACGTGGCACCGGAGATGGGTGTTCCAGTGCACGGATGGCCCCCAGAACGCATCCGCCTTCGGATTCGACCAGGCCACCCGGACCGGTACCGCTGGCTTCCCCTGCCCCCCCAGCCCCGGAGCATCCCACCCCTTTCCCGTCCAGCGCCAGACCTTGCCGACAGGAGCCTCTAGGTCGGCCAATGCAACCCGGGCGATCTGGATGCCCTGGTTGGACAACGGATCCGTGTAGGAGGAGAAGAAGATGTAGGCCCACCCGCCCTTCCTATCGATCGCCCAGCTCGGGTCGCCAACCCCTCCCGCGAAGAACTTGTTGGGCGTGTCACACGAACGCCGCACGCCATGATCCTGGAGAACGATTCCCAGATCCGTCCATGTCTGACCCAAGTCCCGGGACCGGGCCACGCCAATGTCCGGCACGGTGAAATATTCCCGCTCCGGACACTCCCCGAGGTATTCCTCCCGGTGGTAGAGCCCGAGGAGCACCCCATCATCACGCAGGTCAACCGCCTCGATCCAGCGCAGCTTCTTCGCGCCATCGTCGAACCGGCTCGGAACCGACGCACCCAGCCCTTCCAGATTCGGACCCACGCTCCGGGAGGGCCGTTGATTCGAGGTGAACAGGTGAAGCTGTCCGGCGTGCCAGAAACAGGGTGAGTTGCAGTCCGGGTCGGACGGAAACTCCAGAAGCGGGGCTGGCTCCAGACGGGCGCGCGGTTCTGACGGAGCCCGGTCCGCAGCACCGGCAGAATTCAACCCCAGAGTGAGTGCCATCAGGACGATCTGAAGACCGGCAAGATTTTCCAGGACGCATTCCCTTTCACGGCTCATGCATCTTGAATTGCAGACATCGCTGGCCGGTTCAAGCACCGGAAACACTCCAGCGCAGGTCCAAAAGGCATCACGATTCAGAAAGACAGGAATGGAGCACCACCGACTCAATTCCGGTGGAGCCTGTCGCGTCCTGCGCCTCGATGACTCAACGGTACTGCTTGGACACCCACGACTGCGGTGCCCGACCCGCTGGCAACGACCGGCACTTCCTCTCAACGTGCCCCGGCAGGAGTGCCACTCCGGAACAGATCCGGGTTCCTCACCACGGGATCTACCGAGGGAGCCCAGACACGGATCCGGGCAAAGAGACCGCTGTCATTGAAGGAACCAAACCCAAGATATCCCGCGCCAAAGCGGGCGTCCTCCGCGAGCATCGCCGGGGTCGTCATGTCGTCGAACCAGACCGTGATCCGGGTGCCGAGACGCTGCACCCGTACCCGATGCCATTCGTTCTGTCCCCAGCGGCTTCCCTCGGTCGTCCGGGTGGAGATCTTCGTGAACGGCTTGCCGTCGACGACGAACACCTGGTTCGCCTCGGGATCGGTCTTGCTGGCGAAATGGGCGTAGTAGTACCGGCCGGGGTCCTGGAACCCGAAGAAGAGGCAGAGATCCCGATGTCCGTAGTCGGCTCCGGTCTGGAGCAGGTCGGCCTCCAGGAGGAAGTCGCCGAAACGTCGGGTGGTCAGCAGCGCAATGCTGCTCGGAGATCGGACCTTCGCGGCGTATTGGCTGTTCCCGATGAGCTCGAGGGCCACCCGGCCGGCGTTGGTGCTCCGACGCCACGCCTTGGGATCGGTGAACTCGAGCTGCCCCAGGATGGCGTCACTCGCCAGATCCGGTTGCCACTGCAGGGAGAATCCCTTCGGGACATATGGCGGCGGTTCCTCGGCGGAGGCCTGAAAGGGCCCTGAGAATCCACACAACAGGAGCAGCACAAACACGAGAAGTTTCATGGGGGTCTTGGGGTGCCAACCTTGGTCTTCAGGGTGCTCCGCCTCGACCCATCCGGCACTCCCCAAATCCAGCCACCTGGAGTTCACCAAATTCGACCGAGGGCGGAACGGAAGCCCGGGCCGCCCTTCCCGAGGGCTCCGTTCATCCATCGAAACGCCCTCGGGCCCACTTCCACCCGGTCAATCCCGCATTGCCTCCGGGCTCGGACCGTGCTCGGCGGGCAGCCGGTCTCCAGGAGGTTCAGATACCGGTGGACCTTGGGTTGAGGCAATGCCGCATCACGGGCCAGCTCGGACTGGTTGAGCAATCGCGCGCATCGATTGGCTGCCAGGGCCATGACCCGTTGGAAGTCCGGGAGATTCGACACGGCACTCAACGGCCTCAGGTCCCTCTCCAGATAGGTCTGTACCTATCCGGTGAACCAGAGCTGTCGTGCCTCCGCCGCGGGCGCCGCGAGCGCCGCCCGAATCCGTCCGGTCAACCACCGCTTCCGAATCAATTCCACGGCATGAATAGAATCTATTCACGCTGAGCATGGATTCGAAAACCGAGACCTCCGGGGCCAGTGACCAAGGCGCCTCGATGCCTACCGTCGGCGCGCCCGTATACCCCCTTCCCGGGTGTCAGCACCACCTGCACCACCCGAGCGGGACCACCCACAGCGCGATCCGTCCCGAGGTCATGGCGATACCCAACGCCGATCCCTCACCCGGGTCCATGGTCGTCCACCGTCTGAGATTCACTCGACCACGCTACCGCTTCTCCCGTTCGTCGAGCACTGGCGTGGCGGCCCGGATCTGGTTCCCGTCCAAGATGACCTCGCCCGCACCCTTTCCAAGCCGGATGGCGGTCTTCTGCCGGCCGACGCCCGTGTCCTCGACCCGGTTGTTCCGGAGAATCGTCCCCCGCGTCGCCCCATCCACGAAGATTCCCCAGCCCTCGTTGTCGCGTACCGCGTTGTCCTCGAAGGTGAC
This sequence comes from Verrucomicrobiales bacterium, assembly GCA_005801385.1. Taxonomy (GTDB): domain Bacteria; phylum Verrucomicrobiota; class Verrucomicrobiia; order Limisphaerales; family UBA9464; genus UBA9464. The sequence goes on from SYEM01000279.1 coordinate 10,655, forward strand.
CCGATGGGCCGCCATGGGCTCGGTCTCCGCCCGCCAATAGACCCCACCGCGACGGTTGCCGAGGATCGTGTTCTTCCGGATGAAGTTGTCGCTGTCCTTGTGCCCGATGGACATCCCGTATCCACCGTTGTTCTCGAGCCAGTTGTCCTCGGCCACACCCCCGCGAACCCGCCAGCAGAAGAAGAAGCCGTCCCCGTCATTCCCGACGGACCGACAGGCCCTGACCGTCGGACGCTGTGAACCGCTGCCGGGATGCAGGCCAAAACCCGCGCACCGTTCCACGACGCATCCCTCCACCACGACATCGTTCGACTGCTGGAAGCTGATGCCGTCGCCGCTGTAGTCACGCACCACACAGTTCGTGATGACGCAATGGTCTCCCCGGTAGAGGAAGATCCCCGCCACCCGGCAGCCGTCGACGACCGTCGGATTCTGGGCCCGATTGCCGTCCACGCAGAGATTCTCCACCCGGGCATCCACCAGGTCCTGGCCACTCACGACCGGATGGATCGTGGCGGCAAACCCACCATCCTCGACCAGGATGTCCGCGTTCATGGGCCGGGAGAGGGTGAAGTGGTTGCTGCTCGAATTCAGGATCGTCGCGCACACCCCGAGGAAGTTCCGCTGCGACCGGGAAGCCACGTAGACCCCACATCCGACGGCAAATCCCCCGGGGTCCCGGACCGTGATCGCCGCCTCGCCAAAGTCCCCGTCAGCCACGAGCGAGGACCGATGCTCCCGCTCCTTCCGCAGCACCGTTCTGGCTCCCGCTCCCCGGATCGTCACCCGGCTGCGGAGATGCAGCGCGTCGCGCATCAGGTACTCACCCGGACCGATCTCAACCACACCCCCACCCAGGTTCCCCACATAGTCGACCGCCGCCTGCAGGGCCCGGTTGTCCGCGCCGAGGATATCGGCATCCTGGCGGCCGACGGTGACCCGGATCGCGGGACGCGCCTGCAGCTCATTCTCGGCATGTCGCCGCCCCGCCTCGGCGGCGGTGGCACTCTCGACGATCAGAAAAGCGGCCAGCAGCAGGCGGAGAAGGATCGCGTTCACGGGACTTGGGGGGAACCGGACCGAGTCAAACAGGACCACCGGGACGGGGTCGAGCGGTGGGTTCACGGTTCACGGACGTGGTCATAGGGCTTCTGGGTCCGACGACCGGCAACCTCCACCTCGTTCCCGTCCGGGTTGAAGACCACCCAATCGACGACGCCCAGGGACATCTCGATCCGCAGCACGGTGGCGTCGGGGTCATCCCGGATCACCCGGATGCCGGAGGCATGGGCCGTGGCCTGGAGAGTGTCGGCGTAGCTGGCCTTGGCCCCGGCGTGGTTGCTGTGGATCGAGGGCCGGTAGGGTGCATGCGGGTAGTAGACCTGCGTGAAGACGAGCCGATCCCCGACCTTGGGCGTGCCGTCCCAGACATACCGCAGCTGCGCACCGCAGGCGATCGCCCGGGGATCCTCGGCGAGGCGGTCCACCACCTGCAGCCGACACTCCGGTCGCGGGGCGAACCAGACGAGGAGGTCCACGGGAGGGGAAGGCATCTCGACCTGTCCGTTGTTGGCCACCAACGATCCCATGAAGGTGTTGGCCCAGTGGGTTCCGACCTGGGACCCGATGTTCCTCGTGTTCCAGATCGGAGAGACGCGTGCCTTGAAGGACTCCTCGAACGTGACGGTTTCGCGGGTCGCCAGGAATCCGTTCTTCACGAAGACAAACTCGCGTTCATACACCGCCGGCATCCCGTCCACATTCTTCACCCGGACGCGCGCGAACGTCGCATCGGCCCGCTCCTCGAAGAACGAGACCTCGGACTCGATGTCCGGCATCTTCCCGGGCCGCCACTCCTCATCGAACCGGAGACGGTCGGGATGGATGCGGCGCCGGGTCGTGCGATCCACGTCCACGACCATCAGGCGGTTTTCGGGCGAGTCGCCCTTGCTGGTCACGACCTGGGTGAACACAGCGCCAAACCGGTTCAGTCCCAGGATCGCGCCGGCGTTGTAGGGCACGCTGGTCGGATGCAGTTCCACCAGGGCGAAGAAGTCCCCCGGATTCCATCCGCTGCGCAGCACCAGCTTGTCCGGGAATTCCCGGCCGGTGAGCCACCAGGAACAGCAGATGTGGCCCTTGTCCGGATCGGGATCGGGGCTACCGAAGAGGCGTTCCGCGACGGCCTTGTCGGTGTGCGGAATGCGGGCCGCCTCCAGGCGTCGGTTCCACAGCGACCCCGCGTCCGGCATGACGGGCTTCACGGAATCGTCCGCGAAGAGCCACGCCAGCGCCACGTGCTGGCCCACCTCCCGGTCCCGCAGGAATCCGTCGCCCTGGATGGCCTTGGACTGGCTCCGGAGATAGTTCATCACCCTGTGGGCGGCGAAGCGGTATTCGCCGTTCCGTGTCCGTGCCGCCACAAGTTCGAGGGCGAAGAGACGGAACCCGGCCGTGCTGTTCCAGCCGCCATTCGGACCGTAGGGATTGACCGCACCGTCCGGCGTGACCTCGACGGTCAGCCTTTTCCAGAGCCGCTGCATGCCGGGATCGGTCGCCGCCCGGTCATCCCCCAGGTATTGGTCACCACAGGTGAGCAGCATGAAGATGGGCCCGGGGAAGTAGCCCGTGTCGTTCTGCTGCACCTCCTTGTTCCTCCAGAAGTCGTTGAAGCCCAGCTCGGCATACCGCCGCCAGTGGGCCGCCTCCGGGACGTCTGGATACCACTTCGCGGCCAACCCCTTCATCAGCGCCTCGGGCATCGAGCGATGGCAGCCCCCACGCCACTCGGTGGGCTTCGAGCCCCAGACATGGATGTTGCGGCAGTAGTCCAGCCAGAGATCGCGGAACCACGCCTCGTCCTCCTTCATCAGGCCGCCCGCGATCAGGTGTTTCCGGTAGAGCGGGATGAAGCACGGTTCCTCGATGAACTGCTCGGTCCATCCCCTCTGGGCCACCTCCTCCCGCATCGCCCGGTGCCAATCCTGCAGCATGGTGATGAGGGCCTCACCCTGGCGTCGCTCCCCGGTCTGAACGTACTTCACGAGCACCGGCAGGAACCGCTGTGGCCCCGAGAGACCCGCCTTGGGTGTGTCGACGAGCCGGAATAGATCCATCTCCTCCATCCAACGCAGGTAGGTGTCGCGGGTCACGGCATCCTGCGGAATCGGGTAGAACGCCGGATTCGAGACCACTCCGGGCCCATAGGCTCCAAAGCGGAATCGGTCGACCGGCGGGCTGTAGATCGTGGGCGGGGCCACGCGTTCAACAGCGTTCGTGGAAGCTCCGGCCGACCCGGGAGTCGCGGAGAGCTCAGCCCCATGTGACGGGCAAAGGACCGTCAGACAGACGGCAGCGATCCCGGCAGCCGCAAAGCGCGCGGCAGAGTACCTAGGAGAGGGTTCAGGGTTCAGGGTCATGGTGATTCGGTGGATCCAGAGTGATGGGTTGGCAGACCCGCTGGCGGTTGGGCCGCGTGGGCTCAGTGATGCCCTGAGGGCTAAATCCGGCATCGGAGGGTTTGTGCTCTTG
>SYEM01000280.1 GCA_005801385.1 Verrucomicrobiales bacterium
AGGTGACCCTGCGCGGCGGGGGCGACGAGGTGTCGGCCGCCCTGTTGCAGGAGCTCTCGGATCGGCTCAGCCGGGCCGGCGTGGTGGTGGAGGAGGCCCGGATCTCGCACCTGGCCTACGCCCCTGAGATCGCCAGCGCCATGCTGCGACGTCAACAAGCCGAGGCCGTCATCGCGGCCCGACAGAAGATCGTGCAGGGTGCGGTGTCGATGGTGGAGATGGCGTTGAGGGAGCTCGACCAGAAGAACCTGGTGGACCTCGACCCCGAGCGTCGGGCGGCAATGGTGAGCAATCTCCTGGTGGTTCTGTGCGGCGAAACCGAGGTCCAGCCGGTGGTGAACACCGGCACGCTCCACCACTGACCGTGCCGGGCATGGAGTCGAGGAAGTCCTTTCTGCTGCGGGTCGACCCGAAGCTCTGGCGTGAGCTGGAGCGCTGGGCGGCCGACGAGCTCCGGAGTGTCAACGGGCAGGTCGAATGGATCCTGCGCGAGGCCGTGCGCCGTCGCACCGGCTCCGGGGACGAATCCGGCGGAGGCCGGGCGGGAGGGGGACGGAATCCCGTCCGGGGTGTCGCGGACCGGTGAGGCTTGGCGGGGGGATGCGGTGGGTGGGAAACCCTCCAGGGACCCGTCAACGGGGTCATCCGTCGCGCCTGCGATCCAACTCGTCTCACCAAACTGCTTTACCCGTGACGGCTGATTCCTAGGCTGCGCGGCCACAGAAGATCGATGTCCGACACCACATCCACCCGAGCCATGGTCCTGGGGATCGGCGCCTTCACCCAGGGCTGCCTGAGGATCCTTCGGGAGGATGGCGCGGCGGTGCAGGGCTACCTGACCCGCGACTACGGCCACTACGGCCCGAGACTCGAGGCGGACTGTCGATCGGCGGCGGACCTTCCCGATCCGGTCGGGTGGATGTGCGAACAGCGGCCCGACGTCATTGTGCCGATGTCGATCGAGTGGGCCCTGCGGCCCTGGACGAAGTCGTTCCTCGCTTCCGGTCTTCCGCTGCTGTGTCCGACCGGCGAAGGGCTGCGGCTCGAGCGGGAACGGGACTTCGCCCGGGTGCTGTGTGGTCGGTTCGGCATCCCGTTTCCGGGATCCCGGTTTGCGCAGAGCCGGGAGGAGGCGATCCGGTGGGTCCGGTCTACGAATCGGCCGTTCGTCCTCAAGAACCCGCTCTGTTCCCCGACGAGTCCCATCCACACGGTCGTCTGCGAGACCCCCGAGGACACCCTGTCGTGGATCCCCCGGCTCGATGATTCCGAGGGCATCTTCCTGCAGGAATACCTGGGACGCAGGGAGGCGGGGCACATCGCCCTGGTCAGTGCGGGCCAGATCCATCCGCTGGTCACCAACCAGGAATATAAGCGCGCCTTCGACGGCAATCTCGGTGTGGTGGCGGGTGCGCCGCTGGGGGGACTGGTCGAGCGGGATCCTGACGACCGATATGGACTGGTGCGGGAACTCCTCGAGCCGCTTCGCCCCTGGTTCCGGGAAGTGGGATTCCACGGGCCAGTCCAGGTCACCGCGATGCGGCACCAGGACCGCTGGCACGTCCTCGAGTACAACGTGCGCCTCGGGGTGACGAGCGGGCCCATGATCCTGCGTCTGCTCGAGAACCCCACGGAGGTGCTCCGGGCCTGTGCCCGGAACGAACCCCTGCGTCCCCGGTGGCGCGATTCCCTCCGCTTCGGGTGTTGCCTGACCCTGGCCGGCTACGGTTATCCGTTCACCCAGCTGGTGGGCCCACGGGTCCCCGTGACGGTCGAGGGTACCCCTACCTGCGACCTCTGGTGGAACGAGGTGGCCTCCGCTCCCGAGGGGGGCATCGAGACCACCGGCCATCGTCTCTGCGATGTCTCAGCGCTGGCCTCGACCCTCGAGGGGGCGATCGGACTCGCCTACGACAACATCCGCAGACTGCGATCGCTCGGTTCGTACCACCGGACCGATGTCGGCCGTTCGCTCTGGCCCCCGGGCGAAGCATGACTCCTTCGACTCCATCCCAATGTTCCCACCACGTCCGGCCCGCATGGGTCGAGGTGGATCTCGATGCGTTGGCGTCGAATCTCCGGAGGATTCGTGCCGACCTCCCCGACCGCGTGCGGGTGATGCAGGTGGTCAAGGACGAGGCCTACGGGACGGGATCGGTGACGGTGGCGCGGCTTGCCGTGGCGAACGGGGTGGATGCGTTTGCGACGTTCACGGTCGGTGAGGCGGCGCGACTCCGTGAGGCGGGCATCACCGCGCCGATCCTGCTGCTCGGGGAGCGGACCCCGGATGAGTTTGAGTGGCTGGTCCGGCACCGCCTGGAGGTCTGTGTGGGATCGATCGACATCGCCCGGGCGCTCGATGCGTTCGCGGAGCGCTCGGGGGCCCGGATTGCGGTTCATCTGAAGGTGAACTCCGGAATGAACCGGTTCGGGCTGCCGTGGAGGACGGTTTCGGAATGGGCTCCCGTGCTCGCGGACCTCCGCCACCTTGGGTTTGCCGGCGCGCTGACCCACTTCGCCCAGAGCGACGAGCTCGACAAGACCTTCGCCCGGCTCCAGCTGGCACGCTTCGAGGACACGGTGGCCGCGCTCCGGAACCATGGGATCCATCCCGCCCGTCTCCACGCCTGCAACAGCGGGGGGTGTCTCGACCTGCCGGAGGCGCACCACGACATGGTACGGATCGGCATCCTGCCGCTGGGGGTCTATCCGTCGTCCGTCTGCCGCCGTCTCGAGGGGCTGAGGCCGGTGATGGCGGTGAAGGCCCGGATCACGGGCCTCCAATGGCTCGAACCCGGCGACACGGTCGGCTATGGGATGCGGTATCGTGCCGAGACGCCCCGTCGGATCGCGGTGCTGCCCCTGGGCTATGGCGACGGGTTCCCGCGGGTCCGCAACGAGGGCGTCGCCCTGCTCCAGGGTCGACGGGTGCCGATCGTGGGTGGGGTGTCGATGGACGCCGTGACGGTGGACGTCACCGATCTTCCGGAGGTCCGGCTGGGGGAGGAGGCGGTGCTGATGGGGCGTCAGGGTGCCGAGGAGATCACCGCGCACGACGTGGCGGCGCTCAAGCGGAGCGTGAGCTATGACATCCTGACCGGCTGGCGGAGTCGGCTGCCGCGGGTGTATCGGGGGGGCACGACGTGAGACTGGTCTTCTCCGAGGCGACGCCCGACTACGGCCGCTACACGTTCCCGTACGCGGTCTGGGGATTCCCGGAGCCGGGGGAGACGCCGGCCGACTTCTTCGAGGCGGGATTCCTGCCGTCGTCGGTGACGCTCGACCGGTTCTACCTGTGTCGACAGCTCCGGGTGCCGCTCCCGGGATGGATCCCGAACACGGAGAACCGTCGGATCCTGCGCAAGGCGGATCGCTGGACCTGTCGGCTGGTGCCGCGTACCGACTACGACTACCGGCCGGAGCGGCGCTCCCAGTGGCTGGAGTTTGCACGCGTCCGATTCGGGGAAGGAGTCATGCCCGGGGAGCGCCTCGACCGGCTGATGGCGGCACCCGTGGTGACGCATCTCCTGGAGTTCCTCGATCCAGGGTCGGGTCGGGAGGTCGGCACCGTCCTGATGCACCTCGAGGCCCCACGGCTGGCCTACTACTATTTCGCGTTCCACACCCTGGATGAGGCGGCGGGGATCTCCGGGATGCAGATGATGACCCGGGCGGTGTCGTACTTCTCCCAGGCGGGGTTCGGACACCTCCATCTCGGGACCTGCTACGACGAACGGGCGCTCTACAAGGTGCAGTTCGAGCCGATGGAGTATTCGACGGGCTGGACCTGGTCCCGGGACATGAAGGCCTTAGCGGCATTGGTGCGACGGTTTCCGATGCGGGGACATCTGCTCGAGGATCCCGATCATCCGGCCGGGTGCGGGGCCGATCCGGCCAAGGCTTCGGAAGCCACCAGGTTCCGTCTCAGGGCGTAGGTCCTGGGGGCAGCCGTCCCGGGACAGGCTGCGGGTGAGGCAGACCCTGGTTCTCGACACTGGGCGGTGCTCTCCGGTAAGAACTCGACGAGTGCGAGGCCTCCGGAAAAACCGAGTCAGTGGGAGCCGTGCGTCGGACACCCGCCATTCCAGACGGCGATCGGGAGCCGTTGGGCACCGGGGCAGGGGGCTCCGGTGGGGGCGGGCGCTGACGCTCCTGCTGGTCCTGCTGACTCCGGCGGTCCTCATGGTCCTGCTGCGGCTCCCTGCGCCACGCGATGCCCTCCTTCCGTTGATCCACCCGCGCGATGCCGACTGGGGACGACGAGGGGATCGGGCGGCGCTGGACCGGCGGCAGGCCTTCATCGATCGGGGACCGGGATCAGCGATCGAGGAGCCGCTTCTGGCGAGGCTCCGGCCGCGGAGCGAGGGGGGAAGGTGGATCCATGAGTTACCGCTTCGGCTGACGCCTCCCACGAATGCTGCCCGTCCATTCGCGGTGGCCTTCCACTTCCTCCAGCCGACCGAGCCGGTCGCATTTCGGAGTGCGGAGCTGCTCGCTGGAACGAACCGGATCCGAAGCCTGCGTTCCGATTTCGAGCGGTTCGAGGCGCGGCCCAGGTTCGTGGAGCACGTCATCGAGTTCCCTTGGCCCCCCGGCCCGGTGGGCAGCTCCGGAGACCTGTGGACCCTTAGGGTGCTGACGGACGAGCCCGATGTGCTGCACCTCTGGACACGGGGGCTGACCCCGGAGGAGTCCACCCTCACCACCGGATGGTTTGCCCTCGCCGATCGACCGATGCTCGAGACGCTCCCCGAGGAGATCAACGGATGGATCCCCTTCACCCAGTCCCGATCCAACTCCCTGGCTGAGATTCTGCCCGAGGGACATGTCCGGATGGAATCTCCGGTGCCGGTTGTGTCCCGCCTGGCCGTGCTCGCCTGGGTCTGGGGGTTCCAGACTCCATCGGCCCTGGGATTGTGGTTGGGTGTCGCCTGTGGGGTCCTGGCTGCTGGGATCCTTGCGTGGCCCGGGACACGGGGGAGCCGACGTTTTGTACTCCGGGTTGGGCTTTCGGCCGGAGGCATCCTGCTGGGATTGGCCGCGATCTACACGGTCCTGATCCCCCCATTCCAGGCCCCGGATGAACCGGAGCACTACATTAGCTTCGCCAAGGACAAGGGTTCGCGGGAGTTGATCCCGGCGGGACGTCGACTGGCCGCACGCGCGCAGCTGGAACGGATGGCTTTCCGCCCTGACCAGAAGCTCCGGCCTGATCACCTCTACCACTCCAACCGTGGGTGGACGGATTCGGTCGAGACGGTGCCGAGTCGTCCCGGACGTTCAGGCCTCGGTTTCCAGTACTGGCAGGGTCTGTGGGGTCTCTTCCAGCGGATGGATCCGGAGGACACGCTGCTCCGACTCCGGACGGCCAACTCGATGGTGGCCGCCGTATGCCTCGGACTCGCCGCGGCGCTGCTGGCCCGGGCCGAACGGGACCCCCGAGCCGGTCGATCGGCCGGCTTCCTCTGGCTAACAATTCCCACGCTTCCCTTCTTCACGCTGTTCTTCTCGAACTACTCGGCCTACCTGTCCGCATCGATCCTCGCCTCGGGTGCCCTGGTGGCCACCGTCTTCGGTAGGCGGAGGGATACTTTGACGGGGTTTCTCCTCGGAACCTCGCTTGGCTGTCTCCTCCATGTCTCCCGTGGGTCCATCACCTTCCTGGCCACCGTCGTGATCGTGCTGTGTGTCGATGCCGTGCTCCCGGTCCTGGAGCGGAACTCCGACAGGCCCTCGGCCCTGCCGATGCGGCTGGCGATGGCCGTGGGCCTCGTGCTTCCACGCTGGCTGACTACGGACGAGTACGACCAGTTCATGGGAGCCGAGATCGGAGCCCTGATCCCTGCCTGGGGTGGAGTCCCGTTCGGATTCCTGTACCTGATCGCCGTCGGGGTCGGAACCGCAGTCCTCTCGATCGCCGATGTCCTTGGAAGCCGCACTTCGGCGCAGCGGTCGGGGGAGACCGCACCGCGGGATCGGGACAGGAAGGGGCGGATCCTCCGGATCTGGCCGTCCGTGGTGGTGACGGTGCTCCTCTGCTCCCTGATCCAGGCGGCGGAGACGCCGGTGCTCGAGTTCGTGGATCCCGTCCCCTCGGGACGCTATGCCCTGCAGGGTCTGGCTGCCTGGTTCGGCTCTTTCGGCGTGACCCATCAGGAGTTTGCTGTATCGAGGACCTTCTGGAGCGGTTTTGGCTGGCTGGAGTTCTCGCTTCCCACTGCGTTGATGGCGGCGCCGGGACTGCTCTGGGTCGTGGGATGGTGCCTCGGGGTGTCGGGGCGGACCGGATCCGGACCCGTCTGGCTGGGGTCGGTGCACGCCATCCTCGTGGGCCTGGCCATTGTCCTAGGACTCCTGGGAGTGATGGTCGCCGCCCACCAGTCGGGGTACAGCGTCCGCGGGCGGTACCTGTTTCCGATGAACATGCTGGTGTGCGGCTTTGCGGGCGTCTTGCTGTCGCGCGGACTTGCGGCACGCCTGCCCGCCGGGAAGGGACTGGATCGGCTAGTGGTCCTGGGTCCCGTCATGGTGATCCACCTGGCGACCCTGGGCTGCCTCCTCGCCCGGTATTTCTGAGCCGCGGTCAGGCCCCGGGCCGTCGGCTCCTGGTCAGCGTCGGGCCCATGGCCTCGGCGCGTTCTCTCCGTTCTCCCCGTTGACGGTTGGGCGAACCTTGGTAGCGTCCCCCCTTCCTTGATGCGGGCGGACTTCTGCCGTCCGGCAAAACACCACTGACAGACATCACGCAGATATGCCTAAAGCACCGAAATACGTTTACAC
>SYEM01000281.1 GCA_005801385.1 Verrucomicrobiales bacterium
AAAAAACTGCAATGAACTATCATATCCATAACTCGTTAGATTCCGCCTCCTCCCCGGCCTAACCTGCCGGATTCCTCGCTCAGGAGCCCTTCCTGGAAGCCAGTTCAAATCTGGATCGATCCCGTCGAATCGGATCTCCGTTGGGGATTCCATTGAGTCGCCTCGCCAAGGGGGCCGCTCTGCTGGCATGCGCTTTGTCCTGTGTCCCGGAATCCTCCGCTCAGGCCTACAACCTCATGAGCGGGACCGTCAGCAACTTTTCCGTCACCGCATACCTCGGATCCCTTGGCGGCACCTACAGTGTGGCTGGGCCCAGTGCATTTGTTTCGGACACAACCTGGGTGGTCGGCCGCTCCGGGTCGGGAATTGTTGCCGTGTATAGCGTCTACTCCTACTTCAATGTCGTCGGATTTGCGGTATCGCTAACAGACAATCCTCCGACCACCCTCACGGGAACCGGGAGCGGATCTGGGAGCTTCACCATGGATTTCACCGCTTCCGTCATTTTCTTTGACCCCATCAGCGGGGCGGGCTCGATCCCGCCGACCTCTTGGACTGTCACGGGCCTCGGCAGCATCACCGACGGTCAGACGTTCGCCCCGGGTTCGTACACCTTCAATTTCACGACGACAACAGGGGCAACGCCCTCAAACCAACTGAGGTCCATAGCGGCATTCGTTGTGCCCGAAACCTCTCCCCCGGGTGTCCTGATGGCGACATCCAGCCTTCTCCTGATCACCCATGCCATGAGGAGACGGCGAAAGCACCACGGACAGCGATCTGCGGACGTGTCAACTGGTTGACCCGGGTTTGACCCTCATCCGAAGGCAAAGGGGCCTCGAGATTCACCGCTCGCCGCAGGCAATCCCGAGTTCCTCAAGATGCCGCCGCGCCGGTTCGAGCTGTTTCTCAAACCGCCGCCAACGCCCTATCGAGCGGACGTTCAAGGGTTCCCGTACCTGATCCTGGCTCGGAGTGAACGCGACGCGCTCGGACTTCCAGAAGTCGAGGCAGGCGGGTTCCCAGGGCAGGCCAAGAAATCCAAGGACCTCCCGGATCCGACGCTCCGGCTCCCGCACCAGATCCTCATACCGCAAGGTCAGGATCGGGAGCGGAGCGTCGTGCTTCCAACGGTTCATGATGTCGACCTGAAGGGCATATCCCTGGGCAAAGCTGTGGGGGTCCGCGGCGAAGGTGTTCATCGAGGAAAACCCGGTCGCCATGCTGGAGACACACGCATCGAGGGGATGGCGATCCATGTGGATCACCACCGCATCGGGACACACCTGAGCAATGAGCCCGATCACCTCCCAGTTGCGAGGGTTCTTGTCGACGACGTTGAGGCGGTCGGGATTGCCGTGGCGGAGAAGGGATCGGTACTCCTCGCCGATCTGATCCGCCCTCTCGGCATTCCAGCCACCCATCCGGCCTGGATCGGCGAGGATCCCGGCGGAGAGATTGAGGAAATACGGTACCTCGTCCGCGCCGCCGATGGCGGGATGCATGGTGAGGATCTGCTCCAACAGGGTTGTCCCGGAACGATACATCCCGAGGACGAGGATGGGGCGGGGACTCGAGGGCCGACCCGAGGCCAGTCCTCGTCGCCGCTCGCCGGAGAAGAGATCGAACACCTTCTCGCAACGGTGGCGATCGACCTCGGGATTGTAGACCCCCGCCTGCATCAGCTTGGCCCTCGTGAACGCTTCCCAGGCCTGATCGGAGCGGCCGAGGCGATCCAGGAGCGTGCCGCGTCGGAGCAACAGGGATGCGAGGGTGACTGCTGGGAGATTGGGCACCTTGATTCCGCGGTCGACAATGCCAAGCGCTTCCTCGTGGCGACGCGCCCGACCCAGCAGCCGGGCCAACGTTCCCGCCACGGTGGCGGCAAGAGGACCTGATCCCGAGCCGAAGGGCTCCAGCAATTGCAACGCCTCTTCTCCCTGCCCCGACAGTTCCAACAGGTCGGCATGCGCCGCACAGGAAATCGCGTCGCCAGGATCCAGAGCCTCCCGGCTGTGCTCCAAGGCCGCCGTCAAGTTCCCTGCGTACCGCTCCGCCAAGGCCAGCCGGGCGAGTGCCGCACGCCGATTTGGGGACACCGCCACAAGACGATGAAACCAATGGAGGTCGACCAGCCGGGTCTGTCCCCCCACCTGGATCAGGGTGACCATGTCCAGCGCCGGCAGGTTGTCCGGGGCCCGGGCCAGAACCGGCAGGACCACGCCAAGTGCCCGTGGAGAATCCCCGTACTGGATGAGGAGCGCACCAAGCCGGAGCCGAGCCTCGATGTGGTCGGGTTCCCTGACGATGAGTTCGTCGAGCAGCTGGGCTGCAAGGACCACCTCCTCCACCCGTTGGGCGTAGTCCGCCGCCCGGAGGATCCGGGATGCCTCGCCTGAGGCGCGGCCGGATCGGGCGAGGACCTCGGCGGCGGCCGGGAATCGACCCAGAAGGTTCAGGATCTCGGCGAGCATCTCAGCTGACTCCAAGGCCGCGGGATGGGACTCGACCGTGGGCTCGAGCAGGGCCGCAGCCCCGGGGACATCGCCGCGTTTCAGAAGCAGCTTTCCCTGGAAGACCGCCTGGGTCGGGGTGAGAACTTTGGGACGTCGGGGCATGGGTGTTCAGTTTCTCGCCGACAGGTCCCCAACGTGTGACCCTTCACCCCTTCCCCTGCGCTCCGCGGCCCTCGCAAACGGGTAGTAGATCGCCATCGCGACCAGGATCGACACCGCACCCCAGACCGCCGCACGCCAATCGCCCCCCGTGGCCAGGAAATGCCCGAAGATCGGCGGGGTGGTCCACGGGACATTCACAAAGGGTCGCCGGACCAGACCCCAGTCCATGAGCAGATAGCTGCATGTGGTCAGGACCAGGGCGTTGACGATGTACGGCACCATGAACACCGGGTTCAGCACGATCGGGAACCCGAAGAAGATCGGCTCGTTGATCTGGAAGATCTGGGTCGGAAGCGACAGCCGACTGATCTTCCGGTAGCCCGCATCGCGGGAGTTCAGCATCACCAGCGCCAGGGCGATCGTGGCGCCGGTGCCGCCGACATTCACGAATGTCGTGAAGAAGCCGAGCGCCGTGATGTAGGGCAGTGGCAGCCCCTTGGACATCGCCTCTACGTTGGCGCCCAGATACTGGAGAAAGACGGCTCCGACGATCGCATCGAGGGTGTTGTCCCCATTGATGCCCACCGACCACAACAGGGTGACGAGGAACGCGAACAGCAGGATACCGGGCAGCGTGTTGAGCGCCACCAGCAGGGGTGAGAATGCCTTCTGGATCCCGGCATTGATGTCGAGCCCGACCCCGAACCGGAGGGACCAGAAGAGCACCACGAGGAAGATCATCGGGGTGAGCGACACGAACGATTCATAGACCACCGGAGGGACGTTCCGGGGGAGTCGGATCACGAGATTGGCCCGGTGGAAGGCCCGCTGCACGGCGACACAGACGAGGGCGATGAGAATTGCCGTGAACAACCCCTGCGACCCCAGCCCCTCCATCGCGAGGGTCAGGTCCTCGCGGCGGATCTGGATCATCAGGAACACCAGCGTGGCCATCGACCCGCTCACCGGCGGCTCGAGTCCGAATTGCTTGGCGAGCTCGTAGGCGACCGAAAAGCAGACGAAGACCGCCAAGAGCCCAAAGGTTGCGGTGACGGGGATCTGCAGGAGCTGGGAATAGGGGACGATCCGGGACTCCCAACCCGGGATCGGCAGATAGACCGCCGCCGTGAAGAGGCCGCCGAGGATGGTGAGCGGGGCTACCGACACCATCCCGTTCCGGATCGCCACCATGTAGGGGTTCTCCCCGACGGCGGTCAGGAACGGGACCAGCCAGCGGTTCAGGAAATCGAGCAGGCGATGCATGACGGGATTCCCCTCAGGAGAACCGCATCCCCATATAGAGGCAACCTCCGGTGCCCTCCCCGACCCGGATGAGATCGCGGAACCCGAGGTGTCGGTAGAACCCCTGGGCGGCGACGTTCACCAGGCTGACCCCCAGATGAGCCCCGGGTGAACCGTGGGACCGAAGCCGGTCCATCACCCCCTGCAACATCACACGCCCCAACCCCTTTCCTTGCGCCCGATCCAGCAGATCGATATGGAGATGCGACGGATACTCGCCGTAAGGCTCAGGACAGAAGTAGTCCGGGCTGTGATACCAAGAGTGGACCTGTTGGGTCCGGGACCAGCCCGTCGGATCACCAACGGGCATCGGGTACCGGGCACACAGATCAGGACGCCATTCCGTCTCGTATCGGGCGTAGAACGCCTTCGAGTCGAAGGCGCCGAGGGCATACCCGCAGAGGCCATGGTCGTCCTCCACCACCAGGCCGAACTCGGGCTGGAAGGCGAGGTAGGGCCCTACAAAGATCCGGCCCAACGCGTCGGGATCCTCCCGATAAAAGGGCTCGCCATCGCGACCGTAGTCGCCGGTCTTGAGACAGACGTGGTAGGTGCCGGCCTCGTCGCCCGGCTTCACAGGACGGATGCGGAAGGGCGTCATCGGGTGAACAGCTGGGCGGTGGCAAACTCGGGGTCGGCAGGAGATCTCGGGACCAGTGCCCCGTCGGCCTGCTGTACCCACAGGCGCTGGAGGTTGGCTGCCATGGATCCCCTGTAGGTCCGCGGCTGGTGGAAGTCCGAGGCGAAGGGCTGGCTTTTGCGGGCGGGATCGGAGTGCCAGGCCCAATACCGCTCCAGCAGGTCGAGTTCCTCCCGAAGCTCCCAGATCCGGCGCCCCATGGCGTTGAACAAGGACCTGTCTCTTAATTCGGTGAGCCGCACACAGAGTTCGCGGAGTCGGGTGACCCCTTTCCGGAGATGCTCCCCGGATTCTCCCCAGCCGTCGGGATTCCGTGGCATCAGATCCACTGAGAGCCTGAATAACTCCTTCGCCTCAAGACCCAGCTCATACGGCAGGTAGAAGCAGTCCATGAGCAGGACGAGATCGGGGAGTTCGATGGGCTTTCCAACCGAGGCAAAGTCCGGAAGCCATGACCGGAGACTCTCCAGATAGGCAGCCCGAGGATCCCACTGCCCAGTACATCGCACGTAGGCCCCAAGGGTCTCGAGGGCAACCCGGTTGAGGGGATACTCGGTGTTGGGGTTGGTGAGGATGCCCGCCAGTTCCCCGAGAAGTTCCTGAGGTCGACCCGAGTACGGCCCACAGAAGAACCGGTGCCCATCATAGTCGTTGGCGTGCAGGTTATCCCACAGCAGGGGCTTTCGACGGAGCAGCTGGGCCATCTCCTTGATATGGGCGACCGTGATCTCGGCTGAGACAATCTCGGGACCGGTCCAGAAGATGTCGATCTGCGGGTCCAGTTCCCGTCCGACGGTTGCGAGGTAATCGGGCCCTCCCAGCTGACGGCCTGCCATCCGACCACAGTAGGGCGTCGGGCAGAACAGAAAGCGTCCCCCCGGGTTCCGCGAATGGACCCAGCGGAACACCTCATTCGCGACCCCGGCGTGGGCTGAGGCGAAGCCCCCCCAGCGTTCCCGATCCTCGGGGTGCATCACGTCAGGAATGTCGTCGAACAGAAGGCAGAAGTCCCGGCATCCCAGATCCATCAACTGCCCGAACCGCCGCAGGATGGCCTCGACGTCACCGCGGTGGGCATAACGGATGTCGAGTCCTGGACCGAGGGCATAGACGAACCGGATTCCCTTTTCTGTGCATGAGCGGATGAAGCGCCCCAGTCCTGCCGCGTCTGGATCAGCATAGGGCTGGCGCCAGAGGGCACGGTGGTGCAGGTCATCCTTGGGGCCGTAGAGATAGGTGTTGAAGCCCCATCCTGGCGCCCGACCGAGAAGATCGAGCCGCTCCAAATCGGTCCATGGGGTGCCATAGAAGCCCTCGATGACGCCGGTGAGAAACGCCGTGCCGGTGATGGTGGACATGGTCGGAGAAGAACCCCGTCACGCTAGGGTTGGGGCATCGACCAAGGCAAGCGAAGGACCGGGAGGCCGAACGGACTGGTCCTAAAAGGCTGGAGCCTGACCCTCTCCGGTCTTTGCACCTCTCAGCTCTCTCCCATCGCCGTGTCCAGCAGTTCTCTCAATTTGAGGGTCAGGTCATCTATGAATAAGGGGGCCGGTGAGCCACGGAGTTCATCATCGATCCGCATATCATCCTCGATCTTTTGGATCGCATCGGCCGCTGGGCGATGGGGACAACAGTCTGGGGCCAGGTCATCTATCACTAGATTTGTAGTGGCATTGAACAGGGACCTGTCCCTCATTTCGGTCAGCCGCACACAGAGTTCACGGAGCCGGGCGATCCCCTTCTTGAGACGTTCCCCGGGCTCACCCCAGCCCGAGAGACTCCATTTTGAGGGGCAGACTCCATTTTAAGGGCCAGGTCATCTATTGAGTGTCATGGGGCCAGTAGTGTCATGGGGCAGGTCGTCTATCACTAGATTTGGGGATAGGCTCGGCATGGCGTGAGGGAGTTCGGCCGTGGTGGAGTGGTGGGTATGCGAATACCGCGATTCAAAGCTGCCCCCGAGGAGGGAGCCGGCTTTTACCACTGCGTCTCCCGTGTCGTGGAGAAGCGTCATGCCTTCGAGGAACGGGAGCGGGAGAAGTTCCGCTCCCTCCTTCGGGAATACGCCGCCTTCTGCGGGGTGGAGGTCCTCACCTGGTGCATCCTCTCCAACCACTTCCACCTCCTCATCAGGGTGCCAAAGAAGCCCGCCACTCCACCGCCCATCGAGGCCTTGATCGAGCGATTGAACCATCTCAGCAGCAGCGCCTTGTCCGCAGCCGCTGCCCAGCAGATGGTCGAGCGGTTCCGCGCAGCCGGTCAGGAGGGACCGGTGGAGGAACTGCGACAGCGGCTGTGGGTCCAGATGTACGACCTGAGCCACTTCATGAAGCTGCTAAAGCAGCGCTTCAGCCAATGGTTCAACCGCGTCCATGACCGCGAGGGAACCCTCTGGGAGGGACGCTTCCGGAGCACCCTGGTGGAGGGGAACAGCCCAGCCCTGGCCACCGTGGCGGCGTACA
>SYEM01000282.1 GCA_005801385.1 Verrucomicrobiales bacterium
ATCAAGGCGATCGCCCGCGAGCCGGGTGTCCGCTCGAAGATCGCGGTGTCTTCACGGGACTCGAAGGTTGATCCGGTGGGCGCCTGTGTCGGTCTGAGGGGACAGCGGGTGAAGAACATCGTCCGCGAGCTCAACAATGAAAAGGTGGACATCATCCCCTGGTCCTCCGACGTCAGGTCCTTCGTCTCCAAGGCGCTTGACCCGGCCCGGCTTAAGAATTTCGACATCGACGAGGCCAATCGCCGTGTTCGTGTCACCACCACCCCGGATCAGCTTCCGCTGGCGGTCGGTCGTCGCGGGCAGAATGCGCGGCTGGCGTCGCGGCTGACCGGTTGGGAGATCGACATCGAGCCCGAGGCCGACGTCAACAGCTTCGAGGCCCGCGTGGATCATGCGGTGCAGGAGCTCGCCTCCGTCCCGGGGATCTCCGTCGATCATGCCCGGGTGTTGGTCAACATGGGCTTCCATGGGGTCGAGTCCCTGCTGGATGCCGAGGTGGCCGACCTGTCCCAGAATCCCGAAATTGGCGAGGCGGCCTCGGGCATCCTCGAGGCAGCCCGTGGGGAGCTGATCCGTCGGCAGCTGCCCGCCCCGGTGCCCGTCGAGCCCGGAGCGTCCCCAGAATCCGCAACCCAATCCTGAACGTTGAAATCGGCCAACCCACCCCTGTGGGATGGGTTCGCCTGAAGAGTCGAAGAACGAAACACTATGCCCGTCAGAATCTACGAGATCGCCAAGGAGTTGAAACTTGAGAACAAGGTCGTTCTCTCCAAGGCGAAGGAGCTCGGCATCGCCGCCGCCAAGGTGGCGTCGAGCTCGCTCGACAAGATCACGGCGGAGTACCTTCGGGACCAGCTTCTTCCCCTCGCACCCGGGGCTTCCGAGGCACCAGCGGTGCCGGAGGTGGTTGCCGAGGCTGACAAACCGGTCATCATCATCCCGCCGGCCCCCGCTCCTGCAGCTGCCCCTGAGTCCGCGGAGCCCGCTTCCGAACCCCCGGTTCCGGAACTCCCTGAGGTATCGATCTCCGCTGGTCCGGCTGCCGCGGTGCCGGCGTCGTCCTTGACACCCGTGGCGCCTCCGGCGCCCGTCGCCGTTCCAGGTCTGGCCAGCAAGGAGACCCATCCTGGAGCTCTGCCGATCCCAGCCGCCGCCGACACGTCCGGACCCGTTGAAGAGGCCC
Source organism: Verrucomicrobiales bacterium (assembly GCA_005801385.1). Classification (GTDB taxonomy): domain Bacteria; phylum Verrucomicrobiota; class Verrucomicrobiia; order Limisphaerales; family UBA9464; genus UBA9464. Next base: position 1,184 of record SYEM01000282.1, read on the forward strand.
GTATCGCTCCTTCGGGGTCGCAGGCTCCCCCGGCGCCCGCGTCTCCGGCAGCTCTTCCCCAGTCCACGTCTCCGCCGGCCACTCCCGCGGGTCCACGCGTCGGTGACCTGGTGGGCCGGGTCAATCTGGATCGGTTCAGCCGTGGACGAGGTGCCCCACAGCCTTCCGCCCGTGACGACCGGGGCCGGGGCGCTGCGGACCGCGGGCGTGGTGGACCGGCCGGCCCGAGGTATTCGGGACCGGGTTCGGTGGGTGGACGCGCCACGGCTCCGGCACCCCGACCCGCCTCACCGAAGGTCCAGGCTCCGGTCGATGCGCCGGTGATCATCATGAAACCGCCGATCGCGATCCGCGAGCTGGCGGAGAGGATGAACCGGAAAGGGTTCCAGATCATCGCGGATCTCATGGGCATGGGCGTCTTCGTCACGGTCAACCAGACGATCGATGCCGATGTGGCACAGCGGCTCTGCGCGAAGAACGGTTTCCGTTTCGAGACCGAGCGACGCGACCTCGAGACCCACAAGACCAACATCCAGCCTCGCGAGCCGAAGCTCGAGCTGGACAAGGACGACATTGTCGAGGACCTGCTGCCCCGGGCACCCATCATCACCAGCCTGGGCCATGTCGACCACGGCAAGACCACCCTGCTCGATAGGATCCGAAAATCCGACGTCGCCGCGGGTGAGGCGGGTGGGATCACCCAGCACATTGGCGCCTACACGATCTCCTATCCGCATCCCGTGTCCGGGAAGCTGGAACAGCTGACCTTCCTCGACACCCCCGGTCACGCTGCGTTCTCCGCGATGCGGGCCCGCGGTGCCAATGTCACGGACATCGTCATCCTGGTCATGGCCGCCAACGACGGCGTGATGCCCCAGACCCTCGAGGCGCTCCAGCATGCCCGGGCCGCGCAGGTTCCGATCATTGTGGCCGTCAACAAGTCGGACCACCCCGCGGCCAATGGCATGAAGGTCCGCCAACAGCTCCAGGACAAGGGACTGGTCCCGGACGACTGGGGAGGTGACACGCTCTACGTGGATTGCTCCGGCATGACAGGTGCCGGGGTCGACAAGCTCATCGAGAGCATCCTGCTCCAGGCGGAGCTGCTGGAGCTCAAGGCCAATCCAAACCGGAAGGCCAAGGGCAACGTGATCGAGTCGGGCATCGAGCCCGGAGGGCCCGTTGCAACCGTGCTGGTGCGCAAGGGCACCCTCCGTCAGGGCGATGTCGTGATCTGCGGCGAGTTCTACGGCAGGGTCCGGTCGATGATGGACGAGGAGGGCAAGCGTCTGAAGGAGGCAGGCCCCTCCGTGGCCATGAGGGTCCTCGGCCTCAACGGCGTTCCCGAGGCCGGATCCGAGTTCAGTGCGGTCGACAACGAGAAGGCGGCCCGGGACCTGGCCGAGGAGCGGACCCTCGAGCGGAAGAAGTCCAGTCTCGATGGCGGTCGTCCGCAACGGCAGACCCTCGAGGACATCTTCGGCCGTATCGACGAGAGGTCCGCAAAGATCCTCAAACTGATCGTCAAGGCGGATACCCAGGGTTCCGTCGAGGCCATCTGCGAGGCCCTCCGGAAGATCGAATCCATCAAGGTCTCGCTCGAGATCGTGCGCGACGCCGTCGGCGCCATCACCGAGAGCGATGTGCTTCTGGCGAGCTCGGCCGACGCCGTCATCCTCGGTTTCCATACCCGCGTCGACAGCAGCGCGGCCGAGGCGGCCAAGCGTGAGGGCGTCCAGATCAAGCTCTATGCGATCATCTACGAGCTCATCGACCAGGTGAAGGAGGCGATGGCCGGGCTCCTCGACACCCTCCAGAAGGAGGTCGTCGTGGGACAGGCCGAGGTCCGGAAGACCTTCGAGCTTTCGAAGGGCGGAAAGGTGGCGGGCTGCCATGTTTCCTCTGGCAGGCTCGTCCGGGGCAAGATGCGGATCCGCCGAGGTAGCCATGTGATCTACGAGGGTGTGTCCCTGACGCTCCGTCGGTTCCAGGACGAGGTGAACGAGGTCCGGGCCGGCATGGAGTGCGGTGTCCGTCTCGACGGCTTCGATGACCCCCAGGAAGGCGACCTGATCGAGTGCTACGTTATCGAGAAGGTGGCGCAGAAGCTCTCATGACGCCGGTCGGGGTGTCCTCCCGTAGGCACCCTGCCTCCAGGACGCCGATCGGCTGTTCCCAAGCATGCAACCGACCAAAAACCGTCGAATTGCCCGGGTCCGCGAACTGCTCAAGCAGGAGATCGCCGAGGTGATCCGTCAGGAGATCCCGATCGACACGGCCGGGCTCCTGACGGTCAACGACGTCGGTGTTGCGAAGGACCTCCGCTCCGGGATCGTTTTCCTGGGTTTCGTCGGCTCGAAGGCCCAGCGCAGGACCGCACTTGACGAGCTCGAGGCCAAATCCCGTCTCATCCAGTCCCGGGTCGGCTCCTCGGTCCGACTCAAGTTCACCCCGGAGCTCCGGTTCCAGATCGACGATTCGATCGAGAAGGGCAACCGTGTCCTCTCCATCCTCGAGCAGATCGAGCAGGAGCAGCGTGGCCAGCAGCAGCAGTGAATCCGACAGCCCCCTGACGGGCCTGTCCTCTCCATAGCGACGTTTCCTCCGAATGAAGGCCGCCCCCAAACCTGTCCGAGATCTCCTCGATGCCCTCGCCGACGCGAAGTCCGTCTGTGTGGTCGGGCATGTCCGACCCGATGGCGACTGCATCGGCTCCCAGCTCGGTCTCGCCCTCGCCCTCGAGGGGGTAGGCAAGGCGGTGACCGTCTGGAATGACGATGGGTTTCCGGACAAGCTGCTGATCCTTGATCCCGAGCGGCGGGTCCGGCGCCCCGGCTCGGGCCACCGCTTCGACGCGGCCGTCGCAACGGACTGCGCCAGCTTCGAGCGGCTCGGACGCTGTGGGGATCTGGTGAGGGATCGTGGGATCTTCATCAACATCGACCACCACGCGAGCAACACCCGGTATGCCGACATCAACTGGGTGTCCCCACGCGAGCCGTCGACCGGGGAGCTGATCTACGACCTCTGCCAGTGGGCGGGTTGGAAGATCACCCAGCCGATGGCCAACTGCCTGTTCGCCGCAGTCAGCACGGACACCGGTAGCTTCCAGTATCCGACCACCACGCCGGAAACGCTCGAGATCGCGGCACGGCTTGTCGATGCCGGGGCCGATCTGGGTGGGCTCTGCGAGAAGATCTACCAAAGCTACCCCATCACGCGCGTTCGACTCCTCCGCCATGTCTACAGCAAGTTCCGCATGGCCCACGGTGATCGCACCGCCTATTTCTGGCTCCGAAAGGCCGATTATGCACGGGCCGGGGCGGACTCCGAGGAGAGCGAGGGTCTGATCGACCACATCCGGGCCATAGAAGGGGTCGTTGTCGCCATCATGTTCGAGGAGATGGGGGCCGACATGGTCCGGCTCAGCATCCGCAGCAAGAACCCGTCCGTCGATGTGGGCGCCGTCGCGGCCCTCTTTGGTGGCGGGGGCCACCGCGCTGCCGCCGGCGCCCGCATCCAGGGAACGGCACTGTCGGTCCAGCGTCGCGTGCTCGCCGCGGTCCGGCGTTCCCTCTCCGCCTAGGGCCACTCTCATGCAGGAACTCAATGCGCTGGATGGGGCTCTGTTGGTCGACAAGCCCAGCGAGTGGACCTCCCACGACGTCGTGGCGAAGATCCGAGGCCATTTCCGGCTGCCCAAGGTGGGGCATTGCGGGACGCTCGACCCCATGGCCACGGGTCTCCTCATCCTCGTCATTGGCAAGGCCACCCGATACTCGGAGCGTCTCATGGCGTCCGACAAGGTCTACGAGGGCACGATGCGCCTGGGTGAGGTCACAGACAGCTATGATGCCGATGGCGAGCTTGTGGAGACCCGCTCCATCCCTCCGCTCGACCTGCACGACCTGAACGAGGCGGCATCGGCGTTCGTCGGCGATCTCCAGCAGATTCCTCCGATGGTCAGCGCCAAGAAGGTCGGTGGGGTTCCCCTGTACCGGCTGGCCCGCCAGGGAAAGGAAATCCCCAGGGAGCCTCGGCTGGTCCACGTCTATACCTTTCGTTTCCAGGATCACGAGGATCCCTTTGGCTACTTCAGGGTGAGCTGCACCAAGGGGACCTATGTCCGCTCACTCGCCCACGATCTGGGCCAGCGCCTCGGTTGTGGCGCCCATCTCACGGCATTGCGCCGCACGGCGTCGGGTCGATTCGATGTGGCCGATGCACTGCCGCTCCAGGAGCTTCTGGCCCTGGATCGCAAGGGTCTGGAGGCCAGGGTGATCCCGTTGATCCGTCTCAAGGGAATGGAGTAGGGGAAACGATGCTGGTCATCCGGAGCACGGAACCGTTTCCAAGCAGCCCTCGGGGTTCCAGCATCGCCTGGGGCATTTTCGATGGGGTCCATCTGGGGCACCAGCATGTGCTGCATCTCGCGCTCAATGAGGCGCGCATCCGGGGGGGGCGTGCCGTCGCTCTCACCTTCGATCCCCACCCCCAGTCCGTGGTCTGTCCGGACAAGGCGCCAAGGCTTCTCCAGTCCCTGTCTCAACGGCTCAGGTATCTCGGGTCGATGGGCATGGATGTCGCGCTTGTCCTGGAGTTCACCCCCGAACTCTCCCGCGTCAGTGGTCAGGCCTTCGTGGAGCACCTTCTGGCGAGGACCTCGGGATTCTGCAGCCTCTCGGTGGGGGAGGGATTCCAGTTTGGAGCGCAGAGGTCGGGTGACATCGCACTCCTTCGAGGGATTGGCACGGAACGGGGATTTGCCGTCCATGTGGCCCAGCCCGTCTCCCTTGGCGGGACTGTCGTCAGCAGTTCACGCATCCGCCAGAGCCTCAGGGAAGGGGACCTTGAAACCGTCTCGGAGCTCCTGGGTCGGCCATACGCCGTTTCCGGGATCGTGGTCGAGGGCGACAAGCTGGGACGTCGTATCGGCTTTCCAACCGCCAACGTGGATGTCCAGGGGCTCGAGCTTCCCCCGTACGGCGTCTATGCCGCGCGGGTCCGGATGCTGCCGGACGCCGTCGAGGTCCCTGCGGTGCTGAACTGGGGCATCCGGCCGACGTTGAAGCGTCCGGAAGGGGAGAGCCGCTTCGAGGTCCATCTCCTCGACAAGGGCCGGGATCTCTATGGCCGGGAGCTTGAGATCACCTTCGTCCAGTTCCTCCGGGGTGAATGTCGGTTCGATTCCCTTGAGGCGCTTCAGTCGCAGATCGGCCAGGACTGCATGGTGGCCCGGGACCTCCTCGGCTGAGCGGCCGGATTTCTCGGAGAAGGACTCAGAACTCCACAGGGATGTTCGTCCGTCCACACCCCGGGCAGCGTGAGCGGTCGACCTGCGGGTCATCCGTGTAGACGAGCGAGCACTGGGCGCAGCGGAAGATCCGATCCTCCGAAATGTCGGCCCCGACCCGTCGTCGGACCCGTTCGTCCCAGAGGGCGAGCACCATGAGGATGCCCAGGGCCCCGAGGGTCCAGCCGACAATGAGAGTCTCCGGGCTGGTCATCGTTGTGGGGCGTGGCGGGTGTTCCAGTGGAGCACGAGCTCACCGGTCCTCCATTCCGCCGGGTTTCCCCCTCCGGTGCCGGCCCGGCCCGGCCCGTTGACAAATCGGAGCCCACGGGACCATGCCAGGGCAGCACGGTCTGCGTCGGCGTTGCTGCATCCCTCGACCAATCGTGCCAGGATCACATCGCCTCCCGGACCGATCGCGAGCGCGATCACCGTTGACGGCAGGATGTCCTCGACTGTGGAGACAGGGGCGGGGGTGACGGTCTCGAAGGCAAGCGACGCGAGATCTCCTCTGAGCGCGATCGAGGTCCCACCTTTCAGAAGCAGGGGGCGGATCGCGGGGCCTGGAATCGGACCATCGATGGTCCGGCCCACCTGCCGATCCTGCCGGGTCCGTCCATCCGGTCCGGGGCGCCATTCGATCCCGGAGGAGGCCTCCAGCCATCGGGGGGGGACTCCCATCGGAACAGCGGGTACTCGGATCCTCCGCCGGAGCCGGAATTCCGCGGAGGCATCGTTTCCCGGAGGTCTGCCGAGAATTGTCGGGGATCCGCCGACCAGCCATCCGTCCCGATCCGGTCTTGGGGCCGAGGATCCAGCTTCATGGTGAAGGCTTTTCCAACCTGAGGGGTCGGGAGGGTTGGCCAGTGGGACAGGGACAGGAACAGGATGCCTTGAGACGTGGCGAGTAGCGCTGTGGTGACCAGGATCCGGGAACGCCCCCAGACCGCGGACGGCTCGGGAGAGGGAGGCGCTGTCACGGGGTGGAAGCGGGGAGGGTCGAGAGGACGATCTCAGTCATCCCGGACCGGCGTGCAAGGTCCGAGAGTCCCATCAGGAATCCGTACGAGACGGAGGCGTCGGCCTCCACGAGGAGGATTCCCGGGCGCGGGTTGCGGCTGCGACGGGTGAGGGTCTCCTCGAGGGACTGGAGGGTTGTAACCTGGTTCTCGAAGTAGAGCCGTTGGTGTCTGTCGACGGCCAGGATGAGGGTGGGCTCCCCGGGTGCCGTTGCGGGACCAGCGGAGGAGGCTGGCAGTGCGATCCGGTTGCCGCGGGGCAGGACGAGGTGGCTCTGCAGCATCGCGGCGAGTGCGATCGGGAAGAGCACACACAGGAACGGGGCCAGGTCCAGCTGGCCGCGGAACAGGCGGGTGGTCCGTTGGAATCTCATGGGTTCCGTCCCGGGTCTCCGGGAGCACCGGCATCCCCGAGGGCCAGTCGGACCGCATCCCGGCTGGCCTTCTCCATGTCCATCACGATCAGGTTGACCCGGTGGACGAGGTAGTTGTAGGCGGCGTAGCAGAAGGCAGCGATCCCGATGCCGACCGCTGCCGCGTAGAGGGCCTGCATCAGACCGTCGAACATCTGGGCCGGGGCGGCATAGCCGGCGCCCCACGTGCCGTCCCCACGGAGACCGCGGAAGACTCCACCGAACCCGAACAGGGTTCCCATGAGCCCCAGCAGGGGAGCGACCTGCGCGATGGTGGCGAGAAGCGGGAGGTTGTGCTCCAGGCGCGGGACCTCCGACTGGCCGATCTCCTCGATGACCTCATCGATGCGTTCACGACCTCCATCCCGGTTGAGAATCGCCGCCTTGACCAGCCGCGCCACGGGTCCGGGTGTCGCGTCGCAGATCGACAGGGCTTCGATCACGTTGTCGCGGCGGATCACATTCCGCACACCCGCGAGGAACTGGGCGGAGTCGATCTGGACCCGGTGCAGATAGAGCAGCCTTTCGATGACCACCACCACGGCGGCGCTTCCGGCGAGGACCAGGACCCAGAACATCACCCCGAACCCGGGTGCTCCCGCCTCCGTGGACAAGGTTGGGGAGGCAGGGGGATTGGTCGCGATGGCGGCGAGGAGCGGCCCGGGCAGCATGTTCAGAGGTTAGGAGGTGGCGGGCTTGCGGACGAGGTGAAATTCCGGGCCGGTGCGTCCTCCTGGGGTCGCATGCGGTGATCCCATGTGACCCCGGGATGCCGAGGCTCATGGATCCACCCAGACTCGGGTTGTCGTGCGCCAAAAAATTCTTCACAAACAACTTGAAGCAGGACGTCAACGAGCTTAGACCAATCGCGTTCCCAAACTAATTCACCCGAGTGGGTGAGTTGGCGGGCTTGGGCGGTGCAAACCGTGTGTCACCCCCAAGCCCGCGTTGCTTTTGTGGGGAGGTCTATCCGGAGTCTCGGGTGCCATTACGCCTCCAGAAGCCTGGTCCCCATGCCGGAAGAAAACCTCCGGAGTTTCGGGACTGGATCCAGTACGGGTTCTGATCTGTCCGTTCCCGAGAATCCATCTTCCCGAGGGTTCCGTGGCGGCATACGTTTCCCCGGCAGGGTGGTCGTTTCTCCAAGGAGTCACGGGTGTGGATCCGGGATGCTCTACCCCGATTCAGCAACCGCACCGTTCCTTTACCGACCATGATCACCGCACTCCCGCGCTCGTCCGGACGGACCCTCGGCTTCAGGATGAGTGGTAAGCTCCACGACGAGGACTACCGCCATTTCCAGCCGATCGTGGAAAAGGCTCTCGAGAGCCACAAGAGGGTCCGTCTCCTCGCGCACTTCGACGATTTCCATGGATGGGACCTCCATGCCCTCTGGGACGACATCAGGTTCTCCACGAAGCACTGCGCGGACATCGAGCGGATCGCCCTGGTCGGGGACCGGAAGTGGGAGGCCTGGATGGCGAAGGTCTGCAAGCCCTTCACGCTGGCAAAGATCGAGTACTTCGACGCCTCCAACATCGACGCCGCCTGGGCGTGGCTGGAGCTCGAGTGAGCGTCAGATCCGCCGGGTTCGTCGTCCGGCTCCAGACCTCCCTGCGCGGTCGGTCGGGTGAGGCCGACCTCCGGTTGTCATGCAGCTGATCCTCCCCTTGGTTGCGGCACTCGTTTTCGCCACCGGGGCGCTCGTGTTCAAACGCGCCTATGCGGCCGGGGCCGGGGTTGTCCATGCCGTCGTGGTCAACAACGTGATCCTGGCCCTCCTGTTTGTCCCGACGCTGGCGTGGGAGCCCATGCCGATCCCGTGGCACCTGTGGTATCAGCCGGTCCTCACCGCCGCGGCGTTCGTACTGGGACACCTGCTCAACGTTCTTTCGCTGCGGATCGGCGATGTTTCGGTTTCGACGCCGCTTCTCGGCGCCAAGGTCATCTTTGTGGCACTGATTGCGCGGTGGGGTTTTGGTCACACCCTGCTGCCCGCCCAGTGGTGGGCCGCCGGACTCGCGACCTCCGGGGTTGTGGTGATGGGGCTGACGGAACTGCGGGCCGGTCGGAGCATGGGTCGCACCACGTTGACCGCCCTGGGATGCGCCGCCGCGTTCGCGCTCACCGACACCCTCATCCAGACCTGGGGTGTGAACTTCGGTGTCCTCGGGTTCCTATCGCTGCAGTTTGCTGCTCTTGGAATCCTCTCGTTGTCCACCCTTCCGTTCTTCGGCTGGTCGTCCCTCAGGGCACCTCTCACGGCCTGGAAATGGATGTCCCTGGCCACGCTGCTGTCGGCGATCCAGGCATTCATCATCACCGTGACCATTGCGATGTGGAGGGATGCCGCCGGAGTCAATGTGCTCTATGCGACCCGCGGTCTCATGAGCCTCGCCCTGGTGTGGCTGGTGGGGAATTGGCTCGGCAACACGGAGCGCCAAGCCGTCGGAGGGCGCACCATGATCTTCCGGGTGCTTGGCGGCGCACTCATCCTTGGAGCTGTCGCCATCGCATCGTGGTCCCGTGTGGACCGCTGAGGTCCGTCGCCATGGACGGTGTGCCTTGGGGAGGCGTCTTCCAAAGACCGGCTCAGCCCACCAGCTCCCGGATGGGCTGGATCCCGGGTTCCACCAGGAACTGGGGCCGGCCGGTGAGGTCGGTGACGGTCACCTTGTTCACGTCGATGCCCAGGTTCTGGTAGAGCGTGGCGTGGACCTCGCCGAATCCCACCGGTCGCTCGCTCGCCTCTCCGCCGAGGCGGTCCGTGGCGCCAATCACCTGTCCGTGCCGCATCCCGCCTCCGGCCAGCAGTGCGAAGCTCACCCGCGGCCAGTGGTCCCGGCCGCCGTCCTTGTTGATGGTGGGTGTGCGTCCGAACTCGCCCCAGACCACCACGCTCACGTCCTTGTCGAGGCCACGGTCATGGAGGTCCTGGATTAATGCGCTCAGGCCTCGATCGAGCAGCGGGAGGTCCTGACGGAGGGCGCCGAAGTTGTCGCCATGATGGTCCCAACGGCTGAATGCAAGGGTGACGCACCGCGCTCCGGCCTCCACGAGGCGCCGGGCCACCAGGAAGTGCTCCATCAACTTCGGGGCACCGTCGTCCCGGTTCTTCGGATCTCCCTTGCCGTAGGCTTCGATCACCCGGGGATCCTCCCGCCTGTAGTCGAGGGCCTCGACCAGTCTGCTGGAGGTCAGGATCCCGAAAGCCTGTTGGTTGTAGGCGTCGAGCCCCGAAAGGTTGCCGGAGCTGTCGACGTCACGACGGAACTGGTCCAGACCCGAGAGCAGGGCACGTCGATCCGCGAGCCGGTCAAGCGTCACGCCGTTCAGGATCATGTCGTCCTTGCCACCGCCCTTGTTGATCTCGAACGGGGCACAGGCGGCCCCCAGGAATCCGGCGACACCGTTGTCGGACCACGGCACGTGGCCCATCTTCGGCGCAAGGCCCACGAATCCTGGGATCGACGGATCAGCGGAGCCCTGCACCTTGTTCAGAAAGGATCCCATCGACGGCCAACCCCCGGGAGGCTGGTTCCGGTTGAGTCGACCCGTGTAGCACTGGAAGGACTCGTGTCGGTCCTCCATGCCGGTCATTGAGCGGATGATCGTGTACTTGTCGGCCAGCCGGGCGAGACGGGGCAGATGCTCGCAGATCCGGATTCCAGGGACATTGGTCGGGATTGGCTTGAACTCCCCGCGAACCTCTCCGGGAGCATCCATCTTCAGATCGAACATGTCCTGGTGGGAGGGCCCACCCGGGAGGAAGATCATGATGACCGCCTTGTGCTGGTTGCCACGGCTGCCGATACCCGCGGCGGCCTCCGCCTGGAGCAGTCCGGGAAGCGCCATGCCCCCGAGCCCCAGCGAGCCAATGCGCAGGAAATTGCGACGGGACAGGCCGTCACAGAACCCGGATCGGGTCGGAGAGGAGGCAAGGACGGTCAGCATGGAGTGCCGGTCGGTTAGAATCCTGGGGCGATTCTCAGACACAATGAATCCGGAACTGCGGTGCGGGCAAGTCCGGATCAAGAACAGTCCGGATCAAAATGGTAGGTCGGTCCAATCCCGAGCCGTCTGGAAGGCGCCATTTGATCTGCCCCCTCTCCTTCGAAAATCTCCCGGACGCCACCAGGCCCGTGCCGAAGTCCTGGAAGGTCGACGCTCCAAAGCCCAGCAGAATTCCCTTCCGCGAGTCCCAGGACCCCAGTTCAATCTGCTCACCATGGATCCGCTGCTCAAGCTGCTTGCCTCCGACGCCTCGCTTTCCACTCCCCAGCTCGCGTCCATGCTCAACCTCACCGAGGCCGAGGTGCGGGATCGGATCCGTCAGGCGGAGCGCGATCGGTTCGTTCTCGGATACCGCGCCGTGCTCAACGAGGAGAAGCTGGGACGCGATCTCGTCCGGGCCATGATCGAGGTCAAGATCACACCCGAGCGTGGTGGCGGCTTCGACAAGCTGGCCGAACGGATCTCGAAGTATTCCGAGGTTCGCTCCTGTCACCTGATGTCCGGAGGCTATGACCTCTTGGTCGAGGTCGAGGGAACCAATCTCCGCGAGGTCGCAACCTTCGTGTCGGAGAAGCTCTCGACCATCCAGGGGGTCCTCTCCACGGCAACCCATTTCGTCCTGAGGGCCTACAAGGAGCAGGGCGTGCTCATGGCCGGTTCCGCCGAAGACCAGCGGCTCGCCATCGCTCCCTAGCCAGTAGCCACGCGCGTCACGCCAGCGTCACAGGAATCGTCCCGATGCAGCGAACCGTCGTCCTGAACGTGGTGGGCCTGACCCGTGGGCTGATCGGGGAGAACACCCCGCGGCTTGCGGCCTGGACCCGCGGGCATCCGGCCACGCTGATCGATCCAGCCCTGCCCGCGGTGACCTGCACTGCACAGTCGGACTACCTGACCGGCCGACGTCCTTCCGACCATGGAATCGTCGGCAATGGCTGGTACCACCGGGAACTGTCCGAGGTGCAGTTCTGGAAACAGTCCAACCATGTCGTCACTGCCCCGAAAATCTGGGAGGAGCTTCGATCCTATTTCCCCGACTTTACCTGCGCGAAGGTGTTCTGGTGGTACAACATGTACTCTACCGCCGACTGGTCGGTCACGCCGCGGCCGATGTACCCGGCCGATGGACGGAAGGTGTTCGACATCTATGGATGGCCCTATTCCGTCCGCGACGAGCTGAAGTCCGAGCTCGGGGAGTTCCCGTTCCCCGGGTTCTGGGGGCCGGCGGCGGGGGTCGATTCCCCCCAGGGGCCGATGGATGCCGCTACTCGATGGATCGCCGAGTCCGCAAAGATCCTCGAGCGCCGCCACCGTCCGACCCTGAGCCTCGTCTACCTGCCGCACCTCGACTACAATCTGCAGCGCTGGGGTCCGACCCACGGTGGGGGCATCAATCCGAGGGTTGTGGCCGATCTCCGGGCGATCGACGCCATCGTCGGGGATCTGTTGGAGTTCTACTCCGAGAACGGGGTCCAGGTGGTCCTCCTCAGCGAATACGGCATCACGAACGTGTCCCGGCCCGTGCATCTGAACCGGCTCTTCCGCGAGCGGGGATGGCTGACGATCAAGGAGGAGCTCGGACTGGAGCTTCTGGATCCCGGCAACTCGAAGGTCTTCGCCGTAGCCGACCACCAGGTCGCCCACGTCTATGTCAACGAGAGGCGGCTGGTGCCGGAGGTGCAGGAGTTTCTCGAATCCGTCCCGGGTGTCGCCGAGGTCTGGGACTTTCCCATAAAGGTCCAGAATGGCCTCGCCCATCCACGGGCGGGGGATCTGGTCGTATGGTCGGATCCCGACGCTTGGTTCACCTACTACTACTGGCAGGACGACGCCCGGGCCCCGGACTTCGCCCGTTGCGTGGATATCCATCGCAAACCCGGATACGATCCGGTCGAACTTTTCCTGGATCCGGCGATCCCGGCAGCCCGGCTGAAGATCGCGTGGCGCCTCCTCCAGAAGAAGCTGGGATTCCGGATGCTCATGGACGTCATCCCACTGGACTCTACCCTGGTCCGTGGGTCACACGGTCGACGGCCCGAGGACCGGAACGATTGGCCGGTCCTGATCTCCCCACGCTCCGTCGAGAGGGACTCCCTCGGATCTCTCGACGTCCATTCCCTCCTCAAGGCGCTCGTGGTGGGAGGGTGACGGGTGGAACCCGCAAAAAGTCCCCACCGGCCTGAAAGCCGATGGGGACCCGGATTCGCTCCGCACCCATTGGAGGAGTCCGCCCCAGTCCCTGGGGCGAAATCCTAGTTGGTGGCGATGTCGATGGTCTTGGTCTTGGCCTCGGCAGCCTTCGGCAGGGTGATGCGCAGAACGCCATCCTTGTAGGCGGCCTTTACCTTGTCGGCCATCACCGGCTGACCCAGGCTGACCTGCCGCTCAAACCGACCGTAGTAGCGCTCCGAGCGGAGGACCTCGTTCTCCTTCACCTCGCGCTCCTGCTTACGCTCGCCGGAGACGGTCAGGACGTTGTCCTGGAAGGTGATGCTGACGTCCTTCTTGTCGACACCCGGAAGCTCCAGGCTGATGGAGACGGTGTCGTTGTCCTCATGCAGCTCCCTGGCGGGCAGGAATTCGCCCTGGAAACCGTCCCGGGGCAGGGGGGGCCACGGAGCCTCGAGGAGCCTGTCGAAGTCCCTGCTGAGATTGAGCAGGGACGCGAACGGGCTGGTGGGATAGCTGCGACGTGTGATCAGTGAGTTCATGGTCGTTTTCCTTTCAGTGTTCTGGATGTTCCATCCAATCGAGTTTCTCCAGCAGTGAGCATGCCGTGGCGATCCACAGGTGTTTTGGTTCTGGGAATCCGGGTTTCTGGGTGTCTGTCCCCAGTTTGCGGGACGGGTCGTGTCGGGGATTCACCGGAAATGGGAATCTCCGACCCGCGTGTGTCGCAGCCCTCGGATCCGGGAGGGATCTCGCAGGTGAGACCGGAATCCGACGATGCTGTGATGGACCCATGGAGGAGGGATGCAGGGCTCGACCTCACCCGGCGCGAGGGGCGGTCCCAGCCGATTTCCGGGTAGGCTGTCCTCTGGACCGTTGCTCTTCCTCCGCTTTCCCGGCTGGACCTTGGGCGAGGCGCTCTTGCTACGCTCTCCGGACCGGCGCGGTCCGATTGAGAATCGTGTCGGGAATGCAATGATCCCCATCATGATGACTCCTCTCCGAACTCTCGCCTCGGCCGCAGTGGCCACGGGGCTCCTCGTTCTGTCGACCTCCGCGGCCCAGCCGAAGGGCTCCGCCTTCCGGATGCTGCAGGACGACTTCCCGTTCCAGTCCGCCTGCATCGGCGCCGACTTCCCCACCAACAACGTCGCCCTCAAGGGCTATGCAATCCGGGTGGGCAATGACGCCACGGTGCTCTTCGACTCCGACACCCTTCGCATGGCGGCGGGTTGGACTGGCGGTTTCATCAACACCCGGGGCGTGGTGTTCGACGGCAACCATGGCCAGCATCCTCAGATGGTCGGTGAGCAGAAGTTTGGGGTGGGCAACGGCCCGGGGGTTGGGATCCCCGAGAAGGGGTTCACCGATACCCGGCCGGAGCCATTCGGCCCGATCGACAAGTCTGTCGGCCACTGGAAGGGACTCTATGTCGACGGCATGGACACGATCCTGAGCTACACGGTGCGCGGCACGATGGTCTACGAGAAGCCGGGCAGCCTTGCCGGACCTGCCGGTGTGGCGTTCACCCGGACGTTCCGGCTCGGTCCGCCGAAGCAGGGGGCGACTTCGATCAGACGCCACACGGTGAGGGACGCGTTCACGATCCAGCTGGCCGAGGTGCCGGACGCCCAGGTCCAGGTGGGCCTCCAGGCCGGGCTTCCGGCGCTGGTCTTCACCTCAGGCGACTGGTCGATGGTGGTCGCCGGGACTGCGCTGCCGAAGGGCGTCGAGATCAAGGTGGAGGGATCCCGGGCGTTTCTGCTCGTAGGGGCCGGTGTGAAGGCGACCGAACCGTTCAAGGTCACGATCTGGAGCGGTCCGAAGGCGTCGACCTCCGGTGCGATCGATCTCGCCAAGGCCGCGCCCTCGCTGCCAGACTTCATGAAGGGCGGACCCCGGCACTGGCCGGAGACGGTCAATCTGAAGGGGCGTCTGGCGACCAGTTCGACCCCGGACGGCGCCTATGTGACCGATTCGATCACGGCCCCCGAGGACAATCCCTGGAAGCGTCGGGTCCGGTTTGGCGGCATGGATTTCTTCGCCGACGGCAAGCGCGCGGCGCTCTGCACCCATGATGGCGACATCTGGATTGTCTCGGGCATCGACGACTCCCTCGGGAACCTGGTGTGGAGCCGGTTCGCCTCCGGTCTGTACGAACCCCTCGGGCTCGTGATCGTGAAGGACCAAATCTACACCTCCGGCCGGGATGGCATCACCCGGTTCGTCGACCTCAACAAGGACGGCGAGGCCGACTACTACGAGAATTTCAACAACGACGTGATGTCGACCCGGGGCTTCCACGAGTTCGTGTTCGATCTCCAGCGGGATGACGCCGGCAACTTCTACTTCGCGAAGGCCAACCCGGTGAACAGCGGTGGCAGCGGGTTCGGCAACGAGAAGGCCTCACGCGGCAACGGCGTGGTCTGCTCCCACGCCGGCTGCCTCTTCCGGGTGAGTCCCGACGGGAAGACCTTCGAGATCCTCGCCCGCGGCTTCCGGGCCCCGAACGGCATCGGTGTCCGTGGCGACGGCCAGGTTACGACCGGCGACAACGAAGGCACCTGGGTGCCGACCTCGCCGCTGAACTGGGTCGACGGCAAGGCGTTCCACGGGGTGATCAACTCCAAGACCCCGGCGGGTGTCCCCGAGAACTATGTGCCGCCCATCCTGTGGTTGTCGCACTCCGACTTCTGCAACTCCAACGGCGGCCAGGTCTGGGTCACCAGCTCGAAGTGGGGTCCCTACCGCAACGAGCTCCTGTACGAGTCCTACGGCAAGTCGTCGCTCTTCCTGGTCATGCGCCAGGATCTCGGCGACGGACGTCAGCAGGCTGCTGCGGTCCGCTTCCCGCTCAAGTTCACCAGTTCGGTGATGCGGGCGCGGTTCCATCCCCATGACGGGCAGCTCTACGTGGCCGGTCTGAGCGAGTGGCAGTCCAACGCCGCCCGCATCACCGGATTTGACCGTGTGCGCTACACCGGCAAGCCGGTCTATGGCGTCAATGCCGTCAAGGTCGTGTCGGACGGCGTGGAGCTCCGCTTCTCCCAGCCGCTCGACAAGGCCTCGGCCGAGGATGTCCAGAACTGGAGCGGCAAGCGTTGGAACTACATCCGCAGCGAGAACTATGGATCGCCCGAGGTCTGGGTGTCGGATGCCAAGAAGAAGGGACGTGAGTCCCTCGACATCACCGGTGCGAAGCTGGGCAAGGATGGGCGTTCGGTGATCCTGAAGATCGAGGGCCTCCGTCCCGTCAATCAGCAGTCCCTGAAATGGGACATCAAGGCGGCGGACGGCACCCCGATCTCGCAGGAGATCCAGCAGACCATCCACCAGATCCCGGGCCGTCCGCTGTCGATGAACTGAAGCCGACCGACATCCCAGCGATCCCCGTCCCATGATGAACTCCCGACTCCGGTCCCTTGGACTCCTCCTCACCCGGATCCTCTGGCAAGGCCTGGGACGTCTCGACGTCCTCGCCACTGGATTGGTCCTGTGGGGGGTGTCGACCCAGGGACTGGGAGCTGCGGAGCCCTCGACGGGATTGATCCGTACGATCACCGCGGGCGGGGTCACCGACGTGTCGGTGACCCCGAACGTCTGGCTCTTCGTCCCGGCAGGCCGGCCGGCCACGCCCTTCGTGCCGGCGGGTCCGTTCACAGCCCGCTGGGAGGGGGCGATCTCGGCCGACCTGCGTGGGGACTTCACCTTCCAGGCCCTCGCCCAGGGGGCCCTGAAGGTCTCCATCAACGGTGCCTTGGCACTCGAGGCCAAGGACACGGGTCCAGCCCTGGCGATTGGGCAGGCGGTTCGTCTGAACAAGGGGACAAACAGCCTCAAGGTGGAGTTCACCTCCCCGGCGGTGGGGGAGTCGATGGTCCGGCTGTTCTGGACCAACCGGGAGACCCCGCTCAGCACCCTTCCGCTGGCCCAGTTGTCCCATGAACCCACCGAGGCCTTGCGGCGCTCCGCGCTGCTGCACCAGGGACGGGATCTGTTCCTGGAGTTCCGCTGCGCCCGGTGTCACCAGACCCCGGGCTCCGTTCCGGAACTGTCGATGGATGCCCCGGAGTTCAATGGGATTGGATCGCGTCGACAGGCCGACTGGATGGCCGCCTGGATCCGGGATCCGCAGACCCATCGTGCGGGCACGCCGATGCCGGCGATGCTGTCCGGGGATGGAGCCGCTGCGGAGGCTGCCGCGATGGCGGCCTATCTGGGCTCCCTGAAGGGCGAGGCTCCCGCTGCGGCAGCCTCCGGCAACGTCGAGACCGGCAAGGCGCTGTTCGAGAAGCTCCACTGCGGGGCCTGCCATCCGTCACCGGGCACAACCGACCTCAAGCCGCATCAGGTGTCCCAGAAGGAGGTCAACGCGAAGTTCACCCCCGGCGCCCTCGCCGCCTTCCTGCAGAAACCCGAGCAGCACTTCCGGTGGATCCGGATGCCGAACTTCAAACTGACCGCGACCGAAGCCTCGGACCTCGCGGCCTATCTGGGTTCCGTTGCCGACCCGGCACCGGTAGTCGACACCGCCAAAGCGGGTCCAGACCGGGTGGAGCAGGGGAGGAAGCTGGTCGCATCGACCGGGTGCCTGAACTGCCATGCCCTCGACGGCGTGAAGAATGAATTCACCGCCAAGCCCCTGGTCCAGCTGGCGCCGGCGTCCTGGAACTCGGGATGTCTGGCCGAGGCACCCTCCGCCGGATCCAAGGCACCCCGGTACACCCTCAATGCCGATCAGCGGGCCGCCCTCCGGGCGTTTGGGGCGTCGGACCGAGCCTCGCTCGACCGCTCCACGACGGCCGACTTCCTCGAGCGCCAGTCGGTCCATCTGAACTGTCGGGAGTGCCATGGCCAGTTCGAGGGGTTCCCGGCCTGGGATCATCTTGTGGGCAAGCTGAAGCCCGAGTGGGCCACGCGGTTCATCCGGGGAGAAATCGCGGTGAAGCCCCGGTCCTGGGCCGAGTACCGCATGCCGGCGTTCCCGGCCTATGCGCAGGGACTGGGTGAGGGACTCTCCACCCTCGCGGGGCTGCCGCCGACGACCGCGCCCGATCCGGCGCCGTCCGACGCGGCCATGCTGGCCGAGGCAGGACGCAAGCTCGCCGGGGCCAACGGCGGCTTCGGTTGCATCAGCTGCCACAGCATCGGGGAATTCGGTGCCACCCAGGTCTTCGAAGCCCCAGGCATCAATCTCGCCACCAGCTTCGACCGCCTGCAACCCGACTACTTCCGACGCTGGCTCCGGGCGCCGACCACCATCGATCCGGCCAGCAAGATGCCCGTCTACTTCGACGAGGAGGGGCGAAGTCCGCTGCCGGAGATCCTGGGTGGCGACGGTCCGAAGACGGTCCAGGCCGTCTGGGAATACCTGCGCCTCAAGGACGCCATGACGAAGCCGGAGTGAGTCGGGCAGGGGACGACAGCTCGGCGGGGAGTCCATTGCGGGACGGGTCCACCGGTTGACACCCCGGGGGACGCTCCATAGTTTGGTGAGGACATGAGCTCCTCCGTGACTGAATTCCCCTGCACCGAAACCACCTCCGCCTCCGTGGTGACGCTGACCGACGCCGCCGCCCGCCACATCGCGTCGATGCTGGCCGAGGACAAGGAGAACACTGGCAAGCCCCTGCGCGTCTACGTCGAGGCCGGTGGATGCTCGGGACTCCAGTACGGGATGACCTTCGACGAGCGCCGTGACGACGACATCACCGCCGAATTCCACGGGGTGTCCGTGGTGGTGGATCCCTTCAGCGCGAACTACATCCGGGGTGCGGTGATCGACTTCAGCGATGCGCTGACGGGCGGTGGGTTCAAGATCAACAACCCGAACGCCCAGAGCAGCTGTGGCTGTGGCAAGTCGTTCCACGCCTGACCGACGTTTCTGGAAGCGATTCGACGGCCGTCCCGCGGATGCGGTGCGGCCGTTGTCGTTTCCAGAGGGTTGAAAACGTGGTCTGTGCCCCGGGGCACTGGTAGCCTGCCCGGACGTGATGTCGCTGCCGTCCTCCAGGGGTGTGGGATCCGCCGTGCATGGGCGGTGGTTGACGGGGTTGCCCTGGATGGGTGCGGGTCTGTCCGGACTGATGGCGGCGCTGGCGTTTCCGCTTCCGGGGTGGTCGGGCCTGGCCTGGCTCTCGCCGGGTCTCCTGTTGCTCTCCATGCTGGGCGCGTCCCCGGGAGTTGCATTCCGGCTCGGGGCGTTCTCGGGACTGGTCCAGTTCCTCATCTCCCTCCGGTGGTTGCTCGCGATCCCGTTTCCTTCCGGGGCGATCGCCGCCTGGCTCTCCCTTTCCCTCTACTGTGCCCTGTACCCGGCACTCTGGACCCTGTGGGCCACCCTGTGGATCGGACGCTGGACCGGGGCATCCCGGGAGGGACCTGTGCCGTGGGGGCTGGCGGCCTCGAAACTGTCGGGACTCCCCACCATTCGACGCTCCCTCCTCTGGATGGGACTCGGGCTCGGTGCGGCGGGACTGGAAGTGATTCGGGGTCGGTTCCTCACCGGATTCCCATGGAATTTCTGGGGCATCACCCAGTGGAGGAACCTGCCGCTGATCCAGATCGCCTCGGTCACCGGGATCTTCGGGGTGACGGCACTGGTCCACTGGGTCTCCCTCGGGGTTGCCGGCTCGGTCCTCCAGCTGATCCGCTCCACGCGGCAACGGACGTCCTGGATGTCGGACCTCCGGCTGCCCGTGCTCGTGCTGCTCCTGGTGCTGGCGTGGGGCGTGCGCCGTCTGTCGGTGCCTCGGACCTCCGGCGTGCCGGTTTCGCTCGCCCTGGTCCAGCCCAGCATCCCTCAGACACTCATCTGGGACGAGGGCGCCAATCCCGAACGGTTCGGCACGGTGTTCGCCCTCACCCGATCGGCCCTCGAGTCAAAACCCGACGTGCTGGTCTGGCCCGAGGGGTCGATGCCGGACATCACGCGGGGCCAGTTCGAGTCGGTGATCCGCGAGACTGCAATGGCTGGGGCGATGTGGGTGTTCGGGACCGGGTTCGGACGCGAGGTGGAGGGACGTCCCGAGCACTACAATGCCGCCCTCCTGGTCGATGCCCAGGGACGGGTGGTGGACCAGTACCTCAAGCGCCGTCTGGTGATCTTTGGGGAGTACATCCCGTTCGAGAACACGCTGCCCTTCATGCGATGGCTGACGCCGATCGGCAGCAGCTTCACCGCGGGCACCCGGGCGGCGGCGTTTCCGCTGGGTCCAGGCAAGCCGGTGGTGGCATCGCCGGTGATCTGCTTCGAGGACATGTTCCCGGAGACGACGCGGGACCATGTCTCTGACGACACTGGATTCCTGCTTGAGCTCACCAACAACGGATGGTTCGGCGAGGGCAGTGCCCAGTGGCAGCACACGGCGGGTGCTGTTTTCCGGGCGGTCGAGAATGGCATCACCCTCGTCCGCTGCGCCAACAATGGGCTCACCTGTCGGATCGAACCCAGTGGTCGCGTCGCGGACCTGTTCGCGAGGGACGGAAGCGTCTATGGGCCCGGGGTGTTACGGATCGAGGTCGCGGGCCGTCCCAAGGATCAGGAACCAACATGGTACCGCCGTCATGGCGACGTCTTCGGGATCACCTGTGCCGTCGTGGCCTTCCTCGGCATCGGCTCGGAGTTACTGCAGCGTCGACGCCAGACGGAGTCCAGAATGTCTGGAGCCTCTGCCTCGAACGGCGCCTAGGCGGTCGTCAGCTCAGGTGCCGACGAGTTCGCGGATCGGAGTGCCACCGTCGGTCAGCAGACGAGGACGTCCGGTCGGGTCGATGAATTCCGTGTTGGGCGCGATCCCGAGGAGGTGGAACACGGTCGCCGCGAAATCGCGGGGCCGGATGGGGCGGGAATTCGGATAGGCGCCGATCCGATCGCTCGACCCCACCACCTGTCCGCCGGGAATTCCAGCACCGGCGATCGCCATGGAGAAGCAGGCTCCCCAGTGGTCGCGTCCGCCGACGGCATTGATCTTGGGGGAGCGGCCGAACTCGCCGACGGCGATCACGAGGGTTTCGTCCAGGAGGCCGCGGTCGTGGAGATCGTCGACGAGCGTGGCGAAGGTCCGGTCAAACTGGGGACAGAGCACGTCGCGGACACGACCCGCATTGTTGGCGTGGGTGTCCCAGAGCGGACTCCCGGCGACCTCGGCCTTGCCCTCGCGGGGCCAGTTGACCTGGACCAGCCGGGTCCCGGCCTCGACGAGGCGCCGGGCCAGCAGGGCGCTCTGTCCAAACTTGTGGTCACCGTAGGCCCGTCGGAGCGCCGCTGATTCCCGCTCGAGCTCGAAGGCCCGTCGGCAGCCGTCGGAATGCAGCATCTGGAAGGCGCGCTGGTGGGACTGGTCCCAGGCCGTCGCCTGCTCGCTGCGGAGTCCGGCGGAGAAGTGGGAGTCGAGCTGCCGAAGGAGCGCCTGCCTGTCCTCGAGGCGGACCTCGGGGACGTCCTTGAGCCGGTTCAGTCCCTCGATGCGCACCGGAAGCTGGGTCGGGTCGCAGCGCATCACGACCGGATGCCACTTCGCCCCCATGAAGCCGCCATCCTGTCCGGGCCAGACGATGTTGCCGTCGTTGGCCATGATCTCTGGAAGGACCACGGACGACATCGGCGAACGGGTGCTCGGCTTCAGGGTCCCCACGGCCGCGGCGATGCTGGGCCAGTCGTCGGGGCTGGGCGGGACGTTCTCCGCCTTCGAGGCCGGTTCGTAGCCGGTGAGCATGAAGGCCCCGCTGGTCGAGTGAGCGTCGATCTCGGTGGTCATCGATCGGACGATCGACAGCCGGTGGGCCACCTTCGCGGTGTAGGGAAGGGTCTCGCTGAAGTGGATCCCTGGCACCCGGGTGGGGATGGAGCGGAAGGTATCGCGGATCTCGACCGGGGCGTCCGGCTTGGGGTCGAAGGTCTCGTGCTGCGGAGGACCGCCGCTCAGGAAGAGGAGGATGCAGGACTTGGCGCGTCCAAAGGAGGGGACGGCCGGGACGAGGCCCGAGGCGGAGCTTCCCGGCGAACCGAGCACCGTGGGCAGCGTCAGACCCAGCGCGCCAAGTCCCCCCACCCGGAGCCATTCCCGTCGGGAGATCGACGGACCAGTGCAGGAATGGGGTTGGGCGAGCATGCTTTGGATTGTGGGTCAACGATGGCCCCCAGACTTCGGGGGTTCAATGATGAAGACGGCGGGAGGATCAGGCGATTGACGCGCAGGCCGAGGCGCCGAGAGGGGGATTGGAAACGGTGGAGGGCGGAGGGACCCATGGCCCCCAGGAGCCTTCCTTCCCTCATCCCTCCCTGCGTTGCCGCTGGAGTCTCCCCACTCAGCGCCTCCTCAGCGAGAGCACCTTTTCCTGAAGATCCTTTGCGAGGAGCTTGCGGTCCGTTCCCGCGGGCTGGGCAGGGCCGAAGGCGATGCGGGTGCGGATCCAGTCCTGCGACAGCAGCTTCCAGAAATGCGGGAGGAAGGTGTCGTCGCGCCAGTAGGCCACATCGTCGGCCACCCGCCCCGAACTCACCTCGTAGTCGATCCCCACCGGGGCCACGGACCATCCGCCGTCGACCGCCGGCGCCAGCAGACTCGGTCGGAACGGCAGCACGCCGTCCCCTCCGCTGCTCGTGCCCTCGAGGAAGATCGCCAGTGGGACTCCCGACGACACCACCGGGTCGAACTGCTGGCTCACCTGCTTCAGGTCCTCCTTGCGCTCCCGCTTCAGGAACAGCGTTCCACCGCAGCTTGCCAGCGTCCCGAGGATCGGCCAGCCGCGGACCTCGGCCTTCGACACGAACACCACCGGAGCCGCGGCACCGAGCGTGACGATGTCGAGATACCCGAGATGGTTCGACCCATAGAGCGCGGCCACGGGAGGGGTTCCGACCGTCTCCACGGTGCAGCGCAGGATCCGGCACAGGCGTTTCGCGTGGCGATGGGTCCACTCCGCCCGGGCGCGGATGTCGACGCCCCCGGTCTCCCGGGGCTGCACAGTCCGCTTGAAGTCCTGGACGCTCGTGACGCTGAACCTCAGGAACTCGAGGAACCGGAGCGCGGTCCGGATGGGGCGTTGGGCCATCGGGAGGCGGAGTGGGCTATCAGCGGGGCTCGGATCCGGTCGCGGGACCCTTCAGGAGGCGGCGATGTTCACGAGCTTGCGGGGCACGACGATGACCTTGCGCACCGTCTTGCCCGCGAGGAAGGGCTGCACCTTCTCGGCCTGGAGCGCGGCGGCCTCGAGCTCGGCGTTGGTGGCGGCGATGGGGACGCGGATGACCTCGCGGAGCTTCCCATTGACCTGGACGGGAATCTCGAGGGAGTCCTCGACCAGAAGGGCGGGATCGAAGGCAGGCCAGGGGGCGTAGGTCAGCGACGGGCTGGCGGAACCCGCGGCGCGATGGAGCAGATCCCACAGCTCCTCGGCCAGATGCGGCGAGAACGGCGCGAGCAGCTGGAGGAAGGTGCGGAGCACCGACACAGGGCGGACCTCCCATCCGGTGGCCTCGTTCACGAAGATCATCATCGCCGAGATGGCGGTGTTGAACCGGAGTCCCTCGAGGTCCTCGGTCACCTTCTTGACGCAGGTGTGCAGGGCCTTGAGTTGGGCGGGCGTCGGGACCACATCCCGGACGATCGCCGCGGGCTTCAGGGCGGCGAGGAACTCCGCCACCCGGCCCGGTTCGACGGTGCACGACTGCTCGAACTCGGTCTCGGTCGCCTCGTCGATCATCAGGCGCCAGACCCGTCCGAGGAACTTGTACACCCCGGCCACACCCTGGGTGTTCCAGGGCTTCACGTCCTGGAGTGGGCCCATGAACATCTCGTAGAGACGGAAGGCGTCGGCCCCGAACTCCCGCAAGATGTCGTCGGGATTCACCACGTTGCCGCAGGACTTCGACATTTTCTGGTTGTCCTCGCCCAGGATCAGCCCTTGGTTCACCAGCTTGAAGAAGGGCTCAGGCGTCGAGACGTGTCCGAGATCGAACAGCACCTTGTGCCAGAACCGGGCGTAGAGCAGGTGTAGCACCGCGTGCTCGGTCCCGCCGACGTAGAGGTCGACACCGGGTGAGGGTTTCGGAGCTCCTGGCGGCAGCGGCACGGCACCGTTGGGGATCATCCAATAGGACTCCGCCGCGCGGCCCACGAGGTCCGAGGTGTTGCGGGCATCCAGATAGCGCAGGTAGTACCAGCAGCTTCCGGCCCACTGCGGCATGGTGTTCGTCTCACGCTGCGATCCGTCGGGCAGGTTCACCCAGTCGGTCGCCCGGGCCAGCGGAGGACGCCCGTCCGGCGTCGGCTTGTAGTCGTCGAGCGCCGGCGGCAGCACGGGCAGTACATCCTCGGAAAGCGCCTCGTGATATCGGCTCCCATCCGGAGCCGTTTTCCAGACGATCGGAAAGGGTTCACCCCAGTACCGCTGACGGCTGAAGCCCCAGTCGCGGAGCTTGTAGTTGATGGTCTTCCGGCCACGTCCAACCGACTCCAGCCATTCGGTGATCCGCTTCTTGGCCTCGGCGGTGGGCAGGCCGTCGAGAGATAGCTGTGGGCCTTTGGAATTCACGGCCGTGCCGGGGTCGGTGAACCCGCGCCACGGGGTCCTGGCTTCGGGCGGCTGGACTACCTGGACCACGGGCAGGCCGAACTTCTCGGCGAACTCGAGGTCCCTGGAGTCGTGGGCCGGGACGGCCATGATCGCGCCGGTGCCATAGCTGGCCAGGACGTAGTCGGCGATCCAGATCGGAACGCGCTCGCCGGTGACCGGGCTGATGGCGTGGGCACCGGTGAACGCGCCAGTCTTCTCCTTGGCGAGCTCGGTCCGCTCGAGGTCCGACTTCGAGGCGGCGAACTCACGGTACTTCCGGACGGTCTCGGCCTGTGCCGGGGTGGTGATGGACTGGACCAGCGGGTGCTCTGGGGAAAGGACGAGGTAGGTGGCTCCGAAGAGGGTGTCGGGCCGGGTGGTGAAGACCTGGATGCGGGTCCCTGCGGCGGCTTCGGCGACCTCGAACTCGACCAGAGCGCCCTCGCTTCGGCCGATCCAGTTCCGCTGCATCTCCTTCAGGGAGTCCGACCAGTCGATGGTGTCGAGGTCCTGCAGCAGCCGTTCGGCGTAGGCGGTGATGCGGAGGGTCCACTGGCGCATGGGGCGGCGCACGACGGGGAACCGGCCGCGTTCACTCTTGCCGTCGATGACCTCCTCGTTGGCAAGGACGGTGCCCAGGTCCTCGCACCAGTTGACGAGGGAATCGCTGACGAAGGCGAGCCGTGCCGCATCGCGATGCGCCCGGCGCTGGGCCTCGGAGGTGCAGTCGGACGGATAGGTCAGGGTGTCGATCGGCTCGGC
>SYEM01000283.1 GCA_005801385.1 Verrucomicrobiales bacterium
CACTTCATGCGCTCACCGAGAGACAGCTCTCGGACGGCCGTCGACAGCTTGTCCCGGACTCCCAGGAGTTCGGACAACTCCTCGATGGTTCTTCGAAAACGGGATTCTTCGAGGCCATAGATGCGACCGTTGAGTTCCAGGGATTCACGGGCCGGCAGGTCCCACCAGAGCTGGTTCTTCTGACCCAGCAAGAGCGCGAACTGCCGGCGATAGCCGTCCTCCCGGTGCCACGGGACATGTCCCAGGACGCTGGCCGTGCCACGGGTCGGGTACAGGAGTCCCGAAAGCATCTTCAGCGTCGTGGTCGTGCCGGCGCCGTTGGGCCCAAGAAACCCGACGAACTCCCCTTCCTCGATCCGGAAGCCGACATCGCGGACGGCCACTACAGTCTCCGACTCCCGGCGGAACAGACCCCGGATCGCCCCCCCCAGTCCCGGGGACTTTTTGGTGGTGCGGAATTCCTTGGTGAGTCCCTGGACGTCGATGGCCGGCACGGGTGGATCCTGGACGGATCAGATCCACGAACCAAGCCCTGCCGAATCCCAGACGTCGCCCCGATCACGAGGGTTATATCGATGGGACGGATTCCACTTCCCGCGTCGGCCCGACCCATCGGGTGCCACGGGTGCCTTCACACTCAGTCCTGACGGACGCGGCATCACCCATCGGGCGTGGCGCTGTTCGTCGGTGTCTCCCGGGAATTTCGAATTGCGACAGGTCCGGGGCTGGTTTTCCCTCGCGTGCTCATGATCCGAAACGTTGCCATGACCCTTCTCTGCGGCCTGATGCTGGGGTGCGCCCATTCCAAGGCCAAGGTCGTCCAGGCCACGCTCCGTGGGACGGTGGTGTTTCCGGGCCCGTTGCCCGCCGACTCGGTCCTTCGGATCCACCTGATCGAGACGGTTTCGAGGATGGCCACCACCAACATCCTTGCCGTGGACCAGCTGAACTTCTTGGGAGGTTCGCCCGTGGCGTTCTCCGTCCGCTACAACGCCGCAGGTATAAGGCCGGAGAACGAGTACACGCTGGTTGCGAAGGCCGTGCGCGAGGCAAATGGCATGCCGTTCATGGAGAGCAAAACCCTTCGGGTGCTGACCCCGGGCGGCCCGACAAACGGGCTGACCCTCCTGCTGGCCCCCGCGAAGTAGCCCCCAGGACTCCTCCCGGGGTGCCTCCCGCCAAACCTCCCCTCTCGTCCATGTTCGACCCCACGGCCGCCATCGCCCGCCACGTCGCCGGGATTCCGAGATCCGGCATCCGCGACTTCTTCGACATCGTCCAGAACACCCCCGGCGTGATCTCCCTCGGCGTCGGCGAGCCTGATTTCGCCACGCCGTGGAACATCCGG
Source organism: Verrucomicrobiales bacterium (assembly GCA_005801385.1). Taxonomy (GTDB): domain Bacteria; phylum Verrucomicrobiota; class Verrucomicrobiia; order Limisphaerales; family UBA9464; genus UBA9464. The sequence continues at coordinate 1,349 of SYEM01000283.1, forward strand.
GAGGCCGCGATCTACGCCTTGGAGCGGGGACGCACGCAGTACACCTCCAACCTCGGACTGCTCCGGCTCCGGGAGTCCATCAGTACGTACGTCTCGAGGAACTTCGGCGTCCACTACGACCCAAAGAACCAGATCCTGGTGACCGTGGGCGTCAGCGAGGCGCTCGACCTCGCCCTGCGCGCGGTGATCAATCCCGGGGACGAGGTGGTCTACCACGAGCCCTGCTACGTCAGCTACAGCCCGAGTGTCGTCCTGGCCCACGGCAAGCCGGTGCCGGTCGCCTGTCGGGCGGAGGATGGATTCGCGGTCCGGGCCTCGGCCATCGAGGCCGTCCTCACCCCCCGCAGCAAGGTGTTGATGCTGAACTTTCCGACGAACCCCACTGGCGGGACCATGACCCGGTCGCAGCTGGAGGAGATCGCGGCGGTGGCCCGGAGGCACGACCTCCTCGTGATCACCGACGAGATCTACAGCGAGCTGACCTTCGACGGGGAGCACGTCTCGATCGCGAGCCTGCCGGGCATGGCGGAACGGACGTTGTTCCTGCATGGATTCTCGAAGGCCTATTCGATGACCGGATTCCGGATCGGCTACGCCTGCGGGCCATCCCCCCTGATCGAGGCCATGATGAAGGTGCACCAGTACTCCATGCTCTGTGCGAGCATCATCGCCCAGGAAGCCGCCATCGAGGCCCTCGAGCACGGGGAGGCGGCCACCGCGGAGATGCGGGAACAGTATCGGCTCCGCCGGAACTTCATCGTCAAGGCACTGAACGACATGGGCCTGCGATGCCATCTGCCTCGGGGCTCCTTCTATGCCTTCCCCAGCATCGATGGGCTCGGGCTCGGGGCAAAGGAGTTCGCCCTCGGTCTGCTCCAGCAGGAGAAGGTCGCCTGTGTGCCCGGAGGGGCGTTCGGGAACAGCGGGGAGCGGTTCGTCCGGTGCTGCTTCGCGACCGCCTTCTCCCAGATCGAGGAGGCGATGACACGGATGGATCGCTTCGTCCGCAAGGTCCGGGCCGGCTAGGGATCGCTTGACCAACCGCAGGACCCGATCCTTGGAACGGACCGGAATGGGTCACTGCGGGACGGTCACGGAGATACCCAGCACGTCAGACCAGCGCCCGGGCCGTGCGTTCCTGTGGAGGAACAGAAGGCCCTGCTGGGTGGGCGATGCCGCGGCTCCGCCGGGCACCTCATCGACCGTGAGGAGCATGTTCGCGCCGGCTGCGACGCTACGGGTCTGGGCTCCCTGGACCTCGTAGCGAGGCAGGTCGAGATCATCGGCGAGGTAATCGAGGTTCGACGGGATCGAATCCGTGGCCGCCCCGGTGAAGTAGTTGTCGAAAGCGATCACGTACCAGTTCACCAGGCCGGAACCCGCAAGCCCGACCAGGGCGGCGTCGACCGAGAAGATGCAGGTCGCGCTGTTGAAGTCGCAGTCGGCGACACCGGATCCGATCCGCTGGAAGGAGGCTCCGGAGGCGGTCCACTGCACCTCGAAGACCTGGACCTCCACCTCGCCCGTGGGATCCCCGTTCTCGAGGTTCAGCATCGCATTCGCCAGCACGTAGTCCTCGGCCCCGTCCAGGTCGACATCGAGGTAGACGTTGAACTCGGCGGGGTAGGCCGGATGGCTGCGTTCCTCGTACGTGGCGATCGCAACCTCGACGGACGTCCCATTGCGTCGGAAACCGACCGCCTTGAGATCGGGAAACGCCTCACCACGACCGAACTCATCCGGCTTCACGTAGTCCTGCGGACTCGTGCCACCGAGCGGAAAGATCTCGGAGACACCGACAACGGCACCCTCGGTATTGGAGAGCGTGACGGTTGCCGGGCCACCGGCAAGGATGAGCTCCGACTCATCGAGCTCGAGGTCGGCGGCACGACGCGGCAGGAGATGCCACGGCAGACCCAGACGGGTCGACCCGCTCGTCAGCAAGATAGTGCCGTCGAATTCCTGGAGTCGGAACGCCTCGCCGTCCCCGCCCCCCACGCCACCCTCAAGAACCCAGAGGGGAAGCTTTGAGGGATCCACCTCCAGCGTGACATCCACCGTGGCCGACCCAAAGGCCTCGACCTCGACGGTGGGAGCCGAGAACCGCAGCGTCACGGCTCCGAGGGATGAGTTGGCTGGATCCCGGAAACTGCCGGACACGGAGTAGGTCTTCGGCTCGGAGATCAGGCTGTACACCCGCAGCTGCTTCGTGAGGGAGACCGGAGTCGTTCCTGTGAAAGCACGATACCCGAACGAGAGGGATGCCTGAAAATCCTCATAGGGCGAGGCCGGTGCATCGACGACCACGACAGCGGGGGCTGCAATGGCGGCGGGGATCCGTAGCTCGCCCGAGCCGGCGAGCATGACTGGCGCGAGAACCCCGGGCCGCGACACCGGATTGAGCAGCACGCCGGGATCAGCGGTGTTCATGAGAGCCGCCTTGAGGGTCCAGCTCTCGAGCAGTGCCCCGGTCTCTTCGAGCATGGCCTCCTGGACGAGGGCAGCGGCACCAGCCACCACAGGGGTCGAGCCAGACGTCCCGGCGAAGGCAGACTCCGATGTTCCGGTTCCCACCTCGGCGGAAATCAGCGCACCGGGCGCAGCGATCTCGGGCTTGATGCTTTGGAAGCTGATGCTGGGTCCCCGGGACGAGGTGTCCACCATGCTTCCAGCAAGCGAGGTGGCGATGGCCGGGCCGATGGCGGCTCGGTTCACGCCCGACCCAAGGGTGGCCTTGAGGGCGTTCCCCTCGGTCTGGGTGACCACGAGCGTCGGGACGAACACGGAGCCCGCCCCCTGCGAGAAGGTGGGGGGATCGCCGGGCTCGTTGTTGACCACGATGACCGCCTTGGCGCCCAGACGGGCCGCCCGGTCGACCTTGAGACTGACATTGCAGCCCCCGCGGTCGATGACGGCGATGGCGTTGCGGACAGTGGCATCGGGCACCGGATAGGGATCGGAGGCGCAACCCTGGCCCAGGTAGACCAGGGGGCCGCTGATGAGACCGGTCACGGGAGCCCAGTCGATGCTGGCCGTATTGATGATCGTGCTCGTGACCCGGTTGCTGTTGCGGAAGATGCGGATGGACTGGGCCTTCGCGGAGGGCATCTGCGTCTGGGCCACAGAGATCGCCCCGGGGGCGATGCCCGGGGAGCTGACGGAGTATGGGAGATCCCCACGGTTTCCGCCCGAACAGACCACCGTGATGCCGAAGTAGGTCAGCCACTCCACCATGTAGGCCGCCTCATCCTGGAACTGCCCATAGCGGGTCCCGAGGGAGATGTTGATGATGTCCACGGGGTTGTCGACGACCGTGGTGGCCGGGTCGATGATTCCATCCACCGCGTCCGGTTGGTCGGGCGTCAGACAGGCCTCGAGCGCCTTGAGAAGCGCAACACCGCTGCAGGCGAGTTCCCTCGAACTGCAGGCCTTGAAGGCATACAGGGTCGCCCCGGGAGCGACTCCCCGGTGCTGACCGTCGAGGCTCGCACCGGCGAGGACATCTGCCACATGCGTCCCGTGCCCCTGGCGGTCGATCGGATCCTCGTCTGGAGTGAGGCTCGGGACGGATTCGCCATCGCGAAGCACCGGCCAGTATTCCCCCACGAAATCCCATCCCCCAGCGACCTTCGCCGTGGGAAACAACCCGTCGCGGGTCGTGTTCAGGGGATCGTCGTAGTCCGCCCCGTAGGCCGATCCATAGGCGGTGGTCGTCCCGATCCCGCCGAGGTTTCGATGCGTGTAGTCGACCCCGGTATCGATCACAGCCACCCGGATCCCCTGCCCGGTCCGGCCCGTGGACTGCACGGCGGCATCCCCCACTGCTCCAAGGGAATCCGTGAGGTCCAGGCGGTAGTCGGTAACCGGATTGATCGCGTAGACAGAGGGCCTGCGGGCCAGGTCGAGGAGGCGGTCGCCGGGGATCTGAACCACAACAGCATTGAGAGCCTTGGTGAACTGTCCCAGCGTGGCCCCACCGGCCGACACAACTTGGGCGACCGTCGTCGCCTGCCGTGCCCGAAGGCGGTTTACGTAGGCCGACTGCTGGGATGCCGTCAGCCTTGGGCCGACATTCTTCGCGTTGCGACCCAGTCGGGCCAGAAGGGGCCGCTCATTGAACCGCACCACCGCAACGACCTCGGTCGAGACATTCCGGAGGGAGGGGTGGATCTTCTTCACCGGGTCCGGCACCGATGGAGCGCTGGGTTTGGCACCGCCCCACGCCGACCCCGACACCGCAACCCACGCCAGCAGTGCCACCCAATGATGTCGCCACGTCATAGAGAGAATGGAAGCGCGCCCGATCGTTCTGATGTCCCCACCTCGGTCCGAACCGACCTCGTCGAAGACGGCACCTTCGGAAACCTGCCCGATCCCGACACCGGTTCAACCCGAGATGGGCTGCCACACGCCGGACACGGTCGGGATTTCAAGGTCGGGTGCCCTTTCGGAACCGGTTCGCCACCAGAAGGAGCAGCAGGGCACCAGCCCCGGCGTTGGAGGCCTCCGGGATGGAACTCGCGAGGAACTCCCCCACGGCGAAGGATCCGGTCGACGAGATGAACACCTGGTCCAGCGTCGACCCGGGAGCCGCGACAAAGAGGAAGCCGGCCGCATCCGCGTTGCCATCGATCGACTGCACGAGAGGCGCGACGGAGGAGGTCTCGCTGACGGTGAACGGCTGGATGACGAGATCCGACGGCATGGCGTAGAAGACAAAGCGGGTGGTGTCGGCGGGCAGCGTAATGGTGAGCGAGAAGGAGGTCGGATCGGTTGCGTAGACATCCCCCATGTACCCCTGGCCCCAGCCCATCCACGACGAACCCACAACGAGGTGCTCGATGGGCTGGTCAAAGGTCAGGCTGAGCCCAGGCGGTGCGGGAACGGTTGAGACGCTCGTGAACTCCGGAGTCGTGTCGGTCGGAAACGCGAGGAGCGGCTGCCCATCCACGACAAGCGGCGGGGACGACGTCCCGAGCAGCGAACCCGTGGTGGCCGCCCAGCCGCGATCCGCGGCTGCCGCAACCCACACGCCACAAAGCAATTGGCGAAGACCCATGACCACCACCCACCTCCTGCACTAGGAATGGTGGATTCGTGGGACGAGGGAAAGGTCTTTTTAGAAAAACCCGCGCGAACACCTCAGCCCGGCTCGTTCCACCGGCTCCGGCCGGAGTCGAGGCGACTCCCATGGCTCAGGTTCCACCGGCACAGAGAATCGAACGGACTGCGGTGATGATCCGGTCCTGGTCCGATTCCGCCAGGAAGGGATGCATTGGGAGACTGATCACTTCCCGTGAGGCCTTCATGGCCACGGGGAAGTCCCCGGCCTGGTGGCCACATCCTTCGAAGACCGGCTGCTCATGCAGACACTTCGGATAGTAGACCGCCGTAGGGATTCCCCACTTCCTAAGCTCGGCCCCGAGGTGGTCCCGATCCGGCACCCGTATCGTGTACTGGGCGTAGACATGGGTGTTCCCCGGAGCGATCGCCGGTGTCACACAGACATCCTTCAGCGCCTCGGAGTATCGGGTCCCGATGCGTCCACGCGCCTCCACCTCCGACGGGAAATGCGGGAGCTTCGCAAGGATCACGGCGGCCTGCAGGGTGTCGAAACGACCATTCGTGCCAAGCAACGGGTGATGGTGCCGCTGTATTCCACCATGGGTCCGGATCGCCCGGATCCGGTCGGCCAGCCCGTCGTCTGCCGTGAAGATCGCGCCGCCATCGCCGTAGCACCCGAGCGGTTTCGCAGGGAAGAAGCTCGTGGTGGACACCCGGGTCACCGACCCACTGGGTCTCCCATGCTGGGTGGCCCCAAAACTCTGGGCAGCATCCTCGATCACCGTGAGACCATGCCGTGCGGCGATCCGGTTGATCTCCGCGAAGTCCGGCATCTGACCAAATAGGCTGACAGGAATGATGGCCCGGGTCCGGGGTGTGATCGCGGCCTCTATCTGTCGCGGATCGATGTTGTAGTGGTCGGGCTCGATGTCGACGAACACCGGCCTGGCCCCGACGAGTCCCACCACCTCGGCGGTGCTGATCCAGGTGAACGGCACGGTGATCACTTCATGCCCCGGACCAATGTCGAGGGCCCTGAGGACGATCTCGAGCGCGGCCGTGCCATTGGCCACCGAGATCGAATGCCTCACCCCCAGGAAACGCGACAGCTCGCTCTCACACTCGGCGATCTCGGGTCCCATGACATACGCCCCGTGTTCGAGGACGGCATGGATGCGGGCATCGATGGCGGCCTGGTGGAGGCGGTACTGGGTCTTGAGATCGATGAATTCCAAAGGGGGAGCCGTTTGTCCGGGATTGGACGGGCCGCTAGGCTAGCCGCCCGTGGAGAGGATTGGCAAGTTGACGGGACGGCCGGGCGTCGCTCCCCGAAAATATGCCCTTGGGACGGCAAGCCATGTCTCGCCTCGGTCCACCCCCGTGCCTAGCCTCGGCGGCTCGGGCATGCCTGCGGCTCCAAAGACCATTCTGCTCCTGAAGGGGCACAGCGCGGGGATCGGTGACCTGCTGCGCGGCTCGGCAGCCTGGGCGGCGCTGCACGACCAGTATCCAGGCGTCCACCTTCACCTCGCCTTCGTGAGCCAGGAGCCCGGCTACGCCTCGGAGGAGTTCATTCGCAGGCACCACCTGTTGCAGTCGTTCCACGTTTATCCGAAGTGGCGGAACACCTGGACCAACTGGAGAAAAGCGGTCGAATGGATCTCAGGGCTGGTCCGGGAGACCGGTTCGGAACTCCTCATCGACTTCGACACCCACGGACTGCGCTCGACCGCACTCTGCGTCGCGGCAGGCCTGCGGACCGGGATACGGACCGCAGGGATCGCCGACTGGCCCGGTCGTGGGCTGTTCTATAGCCAAGCGGCTCCCAGCCGTGTCCGATACGCCACCGCCAACGGGATACCCCTGCCCCTCGAGTATTCTGAACTGGATTTTGTGGCCCTGGCGGCACTCGGGATCCGCCGAGGGAACCGACCGATCGAGCTTCGGGAAACCCAGGAGGCAATCCACTTCCGCGAGGGGTTCCGTGAACGCTTCGGCATCCCGGTCCGTACGCCCATCGTCGGGATCAACATCGGGTGCGGAACCGCGGGGGCAGACCGTCGCCGGCCCGACACCGACCTGGTATGCCGTCTGATCGGATGGCTGCAGGACGTCCACGGCTGCGCCGTGGTGCTCACCGGGGCCCCGTTCGAATCGGAGATCAACCAGCTGCTCCTCGGGCGCCTCTCTGGAAGGCCGGGACCACCCCGGGTGGACGCGGCCGGTACGACCCGCCTCCTTGAGCTGCCAGGACTGATACGCGCCTGCGATCTCTTCATCTCTTCCGATTCCGGCCCGTATCACATCTCGGTCGGCCTCCGGGTGCCGACCGTGGCCCTGTTCAACTTCGAGCATCCGTTGGCGGTGCACCGCCACCCATGGGTGCGCTGCGTGGTTTGCCCGGGGCCGGAAGCGCTTCCCGAGGTCCAGTCGGCCGTGCAGGATCTCCGGGACTCCCACCCGTGGGGGAAGACCACGACCCCATCATGACCCCGTTCACAAGGCGCCTCGTCGGACTGATGTGGCCGCAGAAGAGCCGGCTGGCGCTCGGCATCTCATCCGGGGTCCTTTACGCCGCCGGAAACGCGGCGCTGATGATGGCCGTGAAGCTGACCTGCGACCTGCTTTTCGTGGCTGGATCCGATGGACCCATGACCCGGCTCTCGCCCACCGTGAAGCGGCTCTGGCCGCACCTGGAAGACCTGCTGAATGCCTGGCTTCGCAGTGAATCGACGCCTCTCAGACTGGCGCTCATCGCCACGATACCCATCGCCATGGGACTCCGACTGGCCGGTTCCTTCGCCAACTTCTATTACATTGCGCGCGCGACTCAGCAGGCGATCCATGAGCTCCGCGTCCAGCTGTTCGAGCACGTGCTGCGCCTTCCCGTGGGGTACTTCTCGGCCGCGCGTTCCGGAGATCTGATCTCGAGGATCAACGGGGACACGACCGCGCTCCAGAGCATCCTCCAGAACGCCTTGTCGACCGTGGTGAAGGAACCACTGACCATCGTCTTCCTGCTCGCCTACCTGGTGCTCCTGCAGCCCCGCCTCACGCTGATCTCCCTGGTCGTGTTCCCGTTGTGCGTCCTGCCCGTCGTGGTCTACGGCCGCCGGGTCCGGAAGGCGGCCCAGGCGGTGTCGCTCGGAGGCGCACAGCTCACCGACACCATGCAGGAGGCCTTCACCGGACAGAGGGTGCTCAAGGCCTACAACCTGGAACCGGAATTCAGCCGACGGTTCTCGAGCACCTCGGCCCATATCGTGCACCAGGTGATGAAGGCGGTCCGGGGCAACGAGACACCGACCGTGCTGGTGGAGTTCGCCGGGGCGCTCGGTGTGGCGTTTGTCTTCCTCTTCGTGCTCCGGAACAACCGGAATGGCACCACGATGACGTCCGGCGACTTCTTCTCGTTCATCGGCGCCGTCTTCCTTCTCTACCAGCCGATTAAGAACCTCAGCCGGTTCTACGGCCAGGCCCAGCAGGCACGGGCCTCCGTGGAACGGGTCGACGAACTGCTCGGCACCCGTCCGGACATCAGCGACCCCCCAACCCCCCGTCCCGTGGCGGCGGCCGGGGCGGTGGTGGAGTTCGACCGCGTCACCTTCTCCTACGGCGACCGGAACGCCCTGCAGGACGTCCGACTCCGGATCCAACCCGGACATCTCGTGGCCCTCGTGGGCGCCAGCGGAAGCGGCAAGACGACACTGACCAGCCTCCTGCTCCGCTTCTATGATCCCCAGCAGGGTGCGGTGCGGGTCGGGGACGTGGACCTGCGCGAGGTCAGGACCCGGGATCTGCGCGACCAGATCGCGGTCGTCACCCAGGAGACGATCCTCTTCAACGACACGATCCGGGCGAACATTCGCCTCGGCCGACCTGGGGCCACCGATGCCGAGGTCGAGGCCGCGGCGATCGCCGCGCAGGCGCACGGGTTCATCCTCGAGAAGCCCGGGGGCTACGACTTTGTGATCGGGGAACGCGGGGCCAGCCTGAGCGGCGGCCAGCGCCAACGCCTCGCCATCGCACGCGCCCTGCTGAGGAATGCACCGATCCTGATCCGCGACGAGGCGACCAGCGC
>SYEM01000284.1 GCA_005801385.1 Verrucomicrobiales bacterium
GCTGCATAGGGCGGTCCCCGTTCGGAGACGAGCCGGCGAGCATGACCACTGCCGGGATGAGGTCAAGCATCCGGCCGAAACGAAACGGTTACCTCAGGGGGGCGCTGCCCGGACGCCGGGTTTCGAATGAGGACTCGCCGGTTTTGGACTGGGGGATACCTTCCGGGAGTCGTCGATGAACCCCAGGACCTCTTCACCCCTGTTTCCCCTCACCTGCCTCATGGCCTTGGTGGGCTCCCTCCTCCCGGCCTGGGCCCTGGTCCGGGCCGGGGGACTCACCGGATCGATGGGCAACGCGGGCCTGATGGCGGCGATCTGGGGATTCTCCCCGTTTGTTCTGCCTCCGGTGGCCGCATGGATCGCCCGACGCCCCTGGGTCCGGGTGATGGTGCTGGTTCTCGTCTCGGTGTCGGTCCTCTTCGGCCTCACCCACTATCTGGTCATCCTGCCGCGCCAGGGGGCTGGACAGGGCGTGGCCGGGTATTTCCTGCTGCCCGTCTGGCAGTGGCCGATGTCCCTGCTCGGAGGCGTCCTTGCCCTCCTCGTGCCCTCCGCCTCGGAGGAGGCGGACCAGGAGGCCGGTGTGGCCTCGACGGCTCCGCCCGCCGGCTGAAGCCATGGGGCGGGGGCTTCAGATTCGGATCCATGGGGTGGCGGGCCAGCCGACCCTGGTCTACCTGCCCGGACTGCATGGAGACTGGCATTTGACCCAGGGCTTCCGGGACGCCCTCGGCGGACGGGTACGATGGGTGGAGTTCACCTATCCTGGCGATGGGAACGTCTCGCTCGAGGATCAGGGCATGGCGATCGCTGACCAGCTAGAGGGGGCCGGCATCCGCGACGGCTGGATCCTGGGGGAATCGTTCGGGTCCCAGATCGCCTGGCGGTTCCTCCGGAGGTCGGTGGAGCAGGGGACCTTCACGGTGCGGGGTCTGTTCCTGGTGGGAGGTTTCGTCCGTTATCCCTGGAGGCTCGGCGTCCGGCTCGCCCGCCCGATCGTCCGTCACCTCCCGGGTTGGATTCTCGGGATCACCCTGCGGGTCTACCTGCTCGGGATCCGTGGGATGGGACGTCGCTCCCCGCAGGTCCGGAGATCGCTGGAGGACTTCATCGAGCGACGTCTTGAGCCCTCCGATCGGGCTGCACTGCTGCATCGGTTGGACCTGATCCTGGGGTCGGACCCCCGGGACATCGCGCGGGCCACCCGGGTGCCGGTCTGGAGTCTCATGGGGTTCTGGGACCCGATCGTGCCCTGGATTCCCGTCCGACGTTGGCTTCGTCGGGAGTGTCCCGGTTGGCGTGGGGATCGGGTGATCTGGGGTGCGGACCACGCCCCTCTGGTCTCGGCCCCGGAACGCTCCGCGGAGGTGATCCTCGGATGGATGGAGGAGGGGAGAGCGCACCGAGCCGGGAGTGCCGAAGGACTCCGGCGGTGAGGTTGGGGTCACCCGAATCCCGACGTCTTTCCCTGTTCGGCGGTTGAAGGACTCCCTTTCCGTTTCCATAGTCCTGGGCATGACCCTGCTGCGCTCGGCTTCCGGATGGATCTGGACCTCCCTCCTGCTGGGATTCCTCGGGCTCGCCTCCGTCGGCACCGCCGCCAAGGAGTCGGCGCCCGACTACAACCGCGACGTCCGCCCCATCCTGTCGGACCACTGCTACACCTGCCATGGGCCCGACGAAGCCAAGCGCAAGGCGGGCCTGCGGCTCGATCTGGAGGCCGACGCCTTCCGGAGGCTCAAGTCGGGCCAGCATGCCCTCGTGAAGGGCGACCCCAAGGGAGGTACGCTGGTGGAACGGATCCTGACGAAGGACCCCGACGACATCATGCCGCCGCCCGAGCATGGGAGGCCCCTGTCGCCGAAGCAGGTCGAGATCCTCCAGCGCTGGGTGGCGTCGGGCGCGGCCTGGCGCGAGCACTGGTCGTTCATCCCCCCGGAGCCGCCGCCGCTGCCGAAGGTCAAGGATACCCGATGGCCCCGGAATGAGATCGATCGCTTCGTCCTGGCCGGCATGGAGTCCGCCGGCCTGAAACCCAATCCCGAGGCCGACCGCGCCACGCTCGTGCGACGCCTCAGCTTCGACCTCACCGGCCTCCCGCCCACGGTCGAGGAGGTCGACGCCTTCCTGTCCGACAGGAAGCCCGAGGCCTACGAACGTCTGGTAGAGCGTCTCCTGGCCTCGCCGCACCACGGCGAGCGAATGGCCGCCAACTGGCTCGACCTCGCCCGGTTCGCCGACACCAGCGGCTACCATTTCGACGGCGTGCGCTTCCTGTGGCTCTGGCGGGACTGGGTCATCCGGGCCTTCAACACCAACCAGCCGTTCGACACCTTCACCGTCGAGCAGCTCGCCGGCGATCTCCTCCCCAACCCGACCACCGACCAGCGCATCGCGACCGGGTTCGTCCGCAACAACATGACGAACGACGAGGGCGGGGCCGACCCCGACGAATACCTCAACAAGTACGTCGTCGACCGCGTCAACACCCTCGGTGCGGTCTGGCTTGGGATGACGGTCGGGTGCTCCGAGTGCCACGACCACAAGTATGACCCGATGACGACCCGGGAGTTCTATCGGCTGTACGCCTTCTTCCACAACGTGCCGGAGAAGGGGTTGGACCGGATCCGCAGCGACAATCCCCCGCCGCGGCTGCCGGTGCCGACGCCCCAGCAGGCGACGCGGTTCGTCGAGGCGGAGTTCACCCTGCGCGATGCGGAGAAGACGCTCCAGGACCGGATCAACGAGCTCGGGGAGACCCAGGAGAAATGGGAACGCGTCGTGATGGCCCGCCCGCCCGCACCCGCCACCAACGCATTCCTGTTCCGGTTCGCGGCCGACGACTCCCTCGCGGTGGCCGGGACGTCGGTGTCTGGCGACGGCCAACTGCAGGGTGCCGACAAGGCCGACTACGTCGAGGGTCGGATCGGCAGGGCGCTGTCTCTCGACGGCAAGACGTCGGTCGAGATTCCCGCGCCGACGCTCGCCGACCTGAAGACCGCGACCACCGTCAGCGCCTGGGTGAAGCTGGGCGACGGCGGCACGGTCATCAGCCAGCAGGCCAAGGCGCCCGGCTACCGCGGGTTCGATCTGCTCGTGGCCGATGGACGGCCCCAGTTCCATCTCATCCACCAGTGGCCCGACAACGCCCTGAAGGTCCGGACCAAGGAACAGTTCCCAAAGGACCAGTGGCTTCTCGTCACGGTGTCCCATGACGGTTCCGGCAAGGCGTCCGGGGTGAAGTTCCACGTGAACGGTCGCCTCCGCGACGTCGAGGTCGAGAAGGATCAGCTGACAGCCTCTGCCGCGTCGGGTGAGCCGGTGCGGATTGGTTCGCGTTCGGGTGAACTTCAGTTCAAGGGGCAGATCGATGAAGTCCGGGTGGAATCCCGGGTGGTCGGCACCGAAGAGCTCCAGCAGCGGGTGCTCGAGGGCTACCTGCCGATCCTCTCGAAGTCCCGAGGAAAGCGATCCGATCCCGAGCGGTCCGAACTGGCCCGGTTCTACAAGGAGAACCATGCGGTCGACTACCTCCGGGCCGAGACCGCCCTCGCCAAGGCGCGGTCGGCGAAGGACGCGCTCTACTCGCAGATCCCGACCACTCTGATCATGGAGGAGATGGATCCGCCGCGCCCGACGCACATCCTGGTCCGGGGTGATTTCCGGAATCCGGGCGAGCGGGTCGGTCCGGGCACCCCGGCGTTCCTGCCGCCGCTGCCCGAGGGCCCCACCAACCGCCTGACCCTCGCCCGCTGGCTCGTGTCCAAGGACCACCCGCTCACCGCCCGCGTCACGGTCAACCGCTACTGGGCCCTCTTCTTTGGAGCCGGGCTGGTCAAGACCGCCAACGACTTCGGATCCCAAGGCGAGTGGCCCAGCCATCCGGAGCTCCTCGACTGGCTCGCCTGCCGGTTCCGCGACGGGGTGCCGTCGGGAGCGAAAGGGGGACCCATCCCGGCCTGGGACGTCCGGAGCCTCGTACGGCTCATCGTCACCTCGGCCACCTATCGGCAGTCCGCCGCGTCTCCGGAGTCGAAGCTCGAGAAGGATCCCTACAACCGCCTGCTCGCCCGCGGCCCACGAGTCCGGCTGGATGCGGAGTTCATCCGCGACAACGCCCTGGCCGTCTCGGGACTCCTCAACGACCGGATCGGCGGGGAATCCGTGAAGCCCTACCAGCCGCCCGGGATCTGGGACGGCACCGACTCGGTGTTCGTCCAGGACCACGGCGACAAGCTGTACCGTCGAGGCATGTATGTGTTCTGGCGTCGGTCTGCGCACTACCCGCCGTTTGCGACGTTCGACGCGCCGAACCGCGAGGTCTGCACCTTCCTGCGTCCCCGGACCCAGACGCCCCTCCA
>SYEM01000285.1 GCA_005801385.1 Verrucomicrobiales bacterium
AACCCTGGGTCGTTGAGGACCGGGCCGCTGGCTGAACTCTCAGCTCTCAACTCTCAACGTTCGCCCCCCTCCCCTAGTCCACGCGGATCCGCAGGAACTGGGTGTCCACCGGCTGCAAGGCAACCCGCGTTGCGACCGGGCCCACGAACCGCGCCACCAGCGACCAATCCCCCAACGAGACAGACGATTCCAGCCGCCAGGCCGTCGTCGGCGCGCAGTCGATCGCGAGGACCCACTCACCGTTCTCGATCCGATAGGAGGTCCAGGCGACCCCCGGTGCCACGGGATCCGCCCGGCCAGGGGATCCACCCACGAACGTGCTGCGACGCCACGACTCCGGAGCCGACAGCTCGGCTGCGGAGCCCGGGGTGGTGCGCGTCGAAACCAGCGAATACCCACCGCCATCCGCCTGTACCGGCCACGGCGAAACGGTTCCATAGGTGAACTCGAGCAGCGCCTCACCACCGCGACCCGCCTCGAGCACCACGCGCTCACCGGCGTTGTCGAGCGCCCCTGAATACGGGCCGAAAACAGGCACCGAGGCGTCAAGCTGATGATGCGCCCGGAAGGCCGGTGTGTTGGTCGATCGGATCACGACCCCATGGGCTCCAGGAGCCAGTCGTGATCCGAGCGGGAAGGTGTAGTCGATGCCATTCCCGAATCTCAGCCCCTCGAGCACCAGCTGCTCGGTCGGATGGGCGTTGTGCAGCTCGAGGAACTCGAAGCCTTCGGGCGGCGGGTTATACATCACCTCGGTGACCCGCAGGAATTCGCGCAGGGCGTCAGCCTGGGGGATGGCCCCGGCGGTGAACTCCACCGGCACCGACCACGAACTCGTCCGCCCCTCGGCATCCGTGACACGGACCCTCGCCCGATAGAGACGCCCCACTCGGAGGACACCGATCGGGACGGTCATCGTCTCCGAGTCCGGACCCAGCTCGCCGGATTCCCAGACCGATTCGATCTCGTAGGGCATCGGACGGTCGGGCTGCCAGCCGGGGTGATTGGTCCGGGAGATCTCGCCCACCCGCCATTTCACGGAGCGCAGGGGCGCCGAACCGGAATAGGCCTCCCGACGGAGCCGGATCGCATGCACCGGGTAGCCGTCGGGTCCGATGTAGGACAACACGGGGCGACCAGGAATCGCGGGATCGGCCGAAAGGGTGTCGAGGGAGAACCCACGGTCGCTGGCGCGATAGGTGACGTACCGCTTCATCAACTGCGCCGCACCCGCGAACGTCTTCGACACCGTGGGGTAGGGCGAAAACTTGTAGTACAGCCCCTGTCCCGCCTTGGAGGTGTTGACGAGGCTGCCGTTGCTCATGATCGGGTTGTAGTCCCAGCGGGCCCGGTCGGCGTCGATGATACTGAACGCATGGGTTCCACGGACCCGCAGGGCCATCTCATCGATCAGGCGATAGGCCTCGTCCTCGTTCCAGAGCAGATCACGGATCTCCCGGACCCGGTTCCGGAACTCCCGGTTGAGCGCCGGAAAGGCCGGGTTGGATCCGAAGTTCGAGAGGACCCGGCTCTTGAACGGCTCGTTCCCACCCTGGACCCCCGCCCGGTACATGTTGTCGGCCCAGGTGAGGTCCAGATCCCACGGCAGCACCGTCCAACGCCCCGTGCCCGGATCCCGGTGGTAGAAGTAGTTCTTCCCGTCCGCGATGTCGTAGTGGTGGATGGCCTGGACGATCGCCTGATAGGAGTAGTAGCGGTCGAGATCGAGACGCGATCGCCACCACGATTCGGTCAGCCCGGTGCCGCCGGAGTACTCGGCGAGAAAGCCCGCAAGGTCCGAGGAGTCGGCCGGGCCCAGCGGACCAATGTTGTTGGGCTCCCCGGTGCCTCCTTCCATCTTGTAGAGGTTCCCATCCGCGAGGCCGTGCTCCTCGAGGAAGCGCCCGTCCAGCTGCTCCACCGCGAGGTAGAGCCCCCAGAAATCGCCGCCGAACTGGTCGGCCGGATCCGTCTCGAGGGCCTCGTCGACGACACGGAACTGGACGAACGCCGTGTGGCTGGCCGGCACCCCGGCGAGCTGGAACAGCCGGAAGCCGACGCTTTCGAACAGCCCCTGTTCCCCACGATGCAGATAGTCCCCCTGCTGGATGCAGGCCCCGAGGTTCAGCTTCGTCCACGGTGTGCCGATGCGACGTCCCCACGCGTCCCGGGCCTCGAAGTCATGGCCCCGGTTGAAGTCGAACTTCCACATGTTCTTGCCCATGGCATAGCGCCAGACCCCACCCCGGGGACGGAAGCGGATGTGGTCATAGACCCGACCGTCGTACACGAGGGTGCCGGTCCAGAAATACTCGTCACCATGGGAACGGTCCCGCCAGGTGCTGGCCTCGACGTCCGCCCGCCGTGCGATCAGATGGTAGACCGGCAGCCGGTTCATCTCCGGGGCCTCGACCGTGAACGGGGTGCCGAAGGGGGCGACCGCACCCGGACGCACCGCACCGGTCCACGCCGGAACAGCACCGAAGCAGAACCACGCGAAGTTGGGACACGGGTCATCCGCATACGGGACGCGGACACCGGCTCCCCTGCGGTCGGAGGCCTGGATCCGATACCGGACCAGGTGCCGGTGCTGGTTCACCTGCGCGGGGAGTCCGGCGGTGTAGACCAGCGGATCCTCGACCGTCGGCGTCATCGGGACCTGGACCCAGCCCTCGGCATAGCCGGCGTCCGCCGCATGGACGTACCGACCCGGTTCGACGACCTGATACTCCAGAACCACACCCTCCACACCGTCTGGATCCGAAACCCGGGCCGACACCGTGACGGTCTCACCCGGCCGGGGCTGCTCCGGCAGATGGCGGACCTGACGGATCGCGGGCGGAGCATTGGTGCTGAGGACGACGTTGGGACGTCCCGGCGAAGGACCGCGATTCGCGGGTTCCTGGATGCCCAGCAGGCGGGCGTCAAAGAAGCAGTCGGAACTCCCACCGAGGTTCACGTTGGCGACCTGGACCGCGATGACATTCAGACCCGCCCGCAGCAGACCCCGGGGAATCGGGACCTCGAGGACCTCGTAGCCATTATTCTCCCGGGCTCCGCCACTCGCGACTCCGTTCCATGGGACCTCCCCAGCCGGCATCGCGGGATTGGCCAGCAGGACCCCGTTGACCCAGAGCTTGAAGCCGTCGTCATACAGCGCCTCGATCCTCAGGGACTGGAACCGCTCCGGCTGGGGAATCTCGATCCGTTTCCGGAGGAAGAACTGGGTGTACTGACCCCGCATGTCCGACAACGGCGTGCCGAGGGCCACATCGGGATCGTAGCCGACCGGGGCCGGGGCGGCGGCCCAAGCGGAGTCGTCAAACTCCGGGGCGGTCCAGGTGGACAGCGGCGCCTGGTTCCCGCGGAGGAGGGACCACGTGGACCGGGCCTCGAAGAGGGACACCACGGTGCTCTGGACCGATCCCACCACCGAGGCGCGCCAGTGGCCGCCCAGGTCGTTGTCGAGCGTGGGATGGATCAGCTCGATCGAGAATCCAGGAGGTTCCCCCACCGTCGGCCACGGGAATCCAAGGCCATAGCCCACCGTGTCACGGACCGTCCCGCCGGCATCCCGGAGCGTCACCCGTTCGCCGGTCGAGGCGAGCCGACCCGTCCAGGGTCCGACCCCGGCGACCCCGAACCGTGAGCGAAGCGCGGCGGGATCCTGGGCGACGACCATGAATCCGCCGGCATCGATCCGGCTGCCGGTCGGAAAGGTGAACTCGACGCCTCCCGAGAGGGTCCATCCGGAGAGGTCGAGCGGCGCGTCTCCGGGCCAATGGATCTCGATGAACTCCGTCCGCTCGGTTGGCAGCGGCGGCGAGGTGTGGATCTCGTTGATGACCGGATCCACCGCCATCAAGGCCGGCGCCAGCCACGAACCCAAAGCCATCGCGGCGCGGAGGAGAGTGCGTCTCATGGTCTACTCGGAAACTGCGCCTGCGGACCCGTCGTTGCAACCGGCAGGTCACCCGAGGCCACCCGGGGCCACCGCAGCTCAGACGGTGGGTTTCTCAATGAGACCCGACGTGCTCTGCCCCTCTGCACCTCCAGGGGACGGCCTCGTCCCCTCCTCCAGCCCCATCCAGACCAGGACACCGGCCGACACCAGGAAGAACAAGGCGTTCGGGGTCCGGGCCGTCCAGGCCAGCCACGGCCATGGGAACTGGAAGAACGCGAAGTTGAGCCCGAAATAGAGACCGACATTCAACAGCAGCACCGGCCGCAGCCAGCACCGGGCAGGAGTGGAGGTCTGGCAGTCCCGGATCACCCGGTGGGCCAGAAGGAGGCAGAACCCCAGTGGCAGAACGGCATAGACCAGAAGGAAAACCCACAGCACAGCTCCGGTGGCGTCTCCGGCGAGGGCCCGGAACGTCTTGCCGCAGATGATCAGCATCGTCAGCGGAAGGATCACCCACGCCGGCCAACGAAGCCCAAGTCCAACAGCCAGGATCGGCAGGGCGGTCAGGACAAGACCAAAGTCATACACACGGATCGCCCACCCGAGGTCGAGGAGTTCGCAGGACACCAGCAGCGTGGTGTGGACTCCGAGCAGCACCCACTCCCAGCCCCGCGGTTTCCCGAGAACCTCGACCGGTTCCGGGAACCGGATCAGGTCCCGGTGACGATGGAGCCCCAGGGCCAAGGCCCCGCCCAGCGTCATGCCGAAGAGGGTCTCCATCCAGTTCCACCAGTTCATGACCGGCTCCAGATGGGATCCGAACCCGGATCGGAACAGATCCGGATTCCACGCGTGGAAGGCCTGGAGGGACTGCCCCAGCGGGAAGCCGATGGCACCTCCCACAAACCCCCAGGCCGCAAGCCGGACCGCCAGCGGGTCGCGTCGGACCCAGCCCAGATAGGACAGGAGTCCGACGAGGGCGAAGAGATAGCCACCCCAGACCTCCCGTCGCGGCTTCAGGCTGGCATCCGGCTCCCATCGCCAGTCTGCGGAGAAGTAGATCCGGGGAAGGACCCGGTGGGCAGGATCATAGGGCTCGTTCAACACCCGGATCCCGAGCCAGCACAGGACCATCATGCCGATCAGAAGACCGAACACCTCGCGACCTTGATAGCGACGTCCTCCCAGCCCCATGCCGAGGAACGCCCCGGCGAAGGCGATCCAGAGTCCCCCCTTGATCGAGAGGCCGAGGAACCCCCAGGCCAGCGCGTCCCAGCGTCCGATCATCCCAGGGTTCTGGGTCAGTCCGATCGTCTGCCCATACGTCATGGATCCGCCGAATCCCATGGCGAGCGTTCCCCAGGCGACCGCCCGCGCGACCTGCAGCGAGGGACCCTGGGGACACAGGAGCAGGGCCAGCGACAGCGCCACCAGCAGGCCGGCCATCATGGCCCCGGTCTCATGACCATACTGACCCCGGATCCCCCAGCCCAGGCCGCCAGCTGCGGCTCCGGCGAGGACAACCTTCCACGCGGGAGGGCCACTGGACGGATCGGAACCCATGAGATCACCCCGACCGTCCCCGGATCCAACGGGCCGGGCCAGCAAATTGGTCCGTGAGGCCACGAACCAGCGCCTCGGAATCGGGAATCCACACGGCGACGCCAAGACGCAAGGAAGCGAGGATCGGCAACGAAACCGGTAGAGCTGTGCTCCGCCACGGCCCCATCTCGATCCGCGGCACGTGGCGCACCCGTGAAGGGAGTCGGGGTCACTCATGCGACGGAGGATCCCGGCTGGACTCGTCGATCCGCTTCACCCTCGCGGTCTAGATGGGGACGAAACGGAGCGCGTCCCTACCGGAGGGCGCTCCCGCGCCCATCAACGCAGGCCCGCGCAAGGCGTGTCTGGGTCCAGGTTCAATACATGGGTGACAGGGTTGGTTCAGAACATGGGTAACAGAATGGCTAGAGATGCTGGCTAGCGATGAAGCTAGCCA
>SYEM01000286.1 GCA_005801385.1 Verrucomicrobiales bacterium
AGGAGTCGGGCTTCTCCGTGGGCCATGGCACGAACGACATCTCGACCAATGGGCTGCCGACTCTCGACCGGATCAACAACGTCGAGCGGATCATCTTCGCCCCGCCCCTCAGCTCAAACCTGGTCATCACGGTCGTGGCCCGTCGGGTCAACGTGAACAGCGTCCGCTCCAACACCAATCGCATCGCCCAGGATTTTTCGCTCGCCTTCGCCTCGGATGGGGCTCCCTCGGCGACCAATGTCATCGCGACGGTCGGGGTTCCGAAGGGCGTGAACCCGGTGGCGGCCAGCTACGTCCGCCCCCCGGTGCTGTCGATGACCAACAGCTCCGCCTTCCTCAACCAGCGGGTGGGTGCGAATTCACCACTGGTCGGAGGGACCAACGGACAGTTCCAGCAATGGCAGTTCTACACCTTCACCAATGCCCCCGGAACCGTGACCAATGGGGATCTCGTCTTCACCAATGGCAGCAACGTGGTCTTCGTGACCTTCCCGGTAGGGAACCTGTCCCGCGGGCGGACCAATGGTCCAGACATCGACCTCTACGTGTCCCATGATCCCGGTCTGACGAACCTGGACGTGACCGCGGTCGCCGGAGCCCGCAAATCGACCACCCGGGGCGGCAACGAGCTCGTCTACTTCCTTGGGGATCCCCCGGCCCCCGACAATGTCTTCTACGTGGGCGTGAAGTCCGAGGACCACATGGCGGGCGAATACGGGTTGGTCGGGGTGAGTACCGACCAGCCCCTGACGGCCTTCAACGAGCAGGGTTTCCCGATGCCCCTTGCCGTTCCCCTCGTCCAGCCCATACCCGATGGAACACCGTCGAATCCCGGTCTTGGGACCTACATGGCGATCAACATCATCCCGACCCCGATCCGGGCGGTGTACGCCACCGTCACGACGACCCATGAGAATTTCCCGGATCTGCTCACGTCTCTGAGTTTCGGTCAGAACGCCGTCGTCCTGCAGAACCATTCCCGGCTCCTTGGGCTCGACTCCGGAACCAACATCCAGGTGCGCTATGATGACACGGGCAGCGGGAGGACCGGGACCCAGCCCTCGGATGGACCCGGCTCGCTCATCTCCTTCCTCGGCTACCCTGCCAGCGGTGCCTGGTTCCTCCAGAGCGTCGACAGCGCCCTCGGATACGTTGGTCGCATCAACAACCTCTCGCTCTTGATGCCGCCCAACGATTTCGGCGACCAGTGGGCGGCGCGGTGCGTCAACCCGGATTCCGTCGGCCTCGAGGTCATCTTGGTCCCGCCGGACGCCAGCCGTCTCACGGTGTCGATCATTGACATCAACCCGCCGCTGCCCCTCGACGTCTACATCATGAGGGACCAGTACCCGGACATCTCGAATCCGGACGCCGCCGACAAGTTTGCCCGCATCCCTGCCTCGGGTGGCAGCGTCTCGATCGGCACCCGGGATGTCCCGCCGCTGGAGGCCGGGCGCTACTTCATCGCGGTGTACAACCCTCACAGCGTGCAGGTCTGCTATCGGATCCGCGGACGGATCGAGCGGAATCTGGATGCCAGCTACACCCGCTCGTTCACGGCGATCGAGAAGGGGTTGATCCCCGACGTCGCCCGTACGGTGTCCACCCTCACCGTGGATGATGAGCGGAAGATCACGGCGATGGACATCGGAGTCCGGGTGGACCATCCGAGGGCGTCCGACCTCTCGATGCGCCTCGGGAATCCCAACGGCTACAGTTCGGTTCTCTTCGAGAATCGGGGTGGCACCACGGCAACCAATCTGGGACAGAGCGTCGTTTCGACGAACAATGACTTCCAGCACGTCGCCCTCACCTTTGATCCTGTCTCAAGGAAATCCATTGTCTTCGTCAACGGCCAGATCGCCAGCCAGGGGCTGTTGCCGCCGGGGTTTGTCCCGGCGACCAGCAACCGCCTCTACTTCGGAATCGATCCGACCCCCAATGGATTGGTCCCCAATGGAGGCGTCCGCGTGGACGACTTCGGGTTGTGGAAGCGGGCTCTGCGTCCCCAGGAGATCCGTGACATCTATCTTCGCGGCGTCCAGGGCGAGCCCAAGCAGCGGATCGATGCCGCGGCGGGCCTCTGGGCGCTGTGGCCGTTCGACGCGATCCTGGGGACCCAAAACCCGGACGGCATGGACGTTCTCGGGACGAACAGCGTCGTCTTCAACTTCTTCTGCTCCACCGCGCCGGGCCAGTTCCCCGGGAGCCGGTCGGTGTTCGTCGAGGGCAAGGAGCGGGGCATCGCCCGGACGCGAAGCGAGGTCAATCTTCGCCCGGGCTCCGCGTTCACCCTGGAGGGCTGGGTCTACATCCCGCCTCCGGGCACCAACGCCGTGTTCGCCGGATGGTGGGGTGAGGGGAGCGATTTCAAGTTTGGCCCCGGACTGATCAGCAACCCGACCAACGGGCTCGGGTCCATCACCGCGGTGATGACCTCGACGAACGGGCAGCAGGTCCTGATCAATTCGGCGCCCAACCAGTTCGTGAGGGGACGGAAGGTTACCAACATCCTGTTCGCCACCTTCAGCGAGAACACCAACCGGGCCCACGAGAAGATCAAGTTCGTGCCACCGCCGTTCGCTGGTCGTGTCGAGACCAACATGTTGGTCGTGAAGGATGACTTCGAGGATCTCGATCCGATCCCCTACCTGGCCGGTGATGCCGTCCGTGACTGGTTCGTCGTCACCAACACCATGACCATCTGGGAGAATCCTGTCCTGTCCTACAACAGCAGCCGCAAGCTGATGGTGCTGTCCAACAGCATCGTGCGACGGACCTTCCCTGTCGTGAGTGGCGAGAAGTACGCGATCAACTTCGCCGCCCGGCTCGTCTCTGACGAACGCAGCGTGGTGAATCCCACGGTTCTCATCGACGGCATCAAGGTCACCCCGCCTCCGGTCGTGCTCCGCACCAACGAGTGGAGCACCAACAACGTCTATGTCTTCCGTGCCACCAAATCGACGGCGGTCGTGGAATTCGATTCCCGCAGCGTCCCTTCCGGCTCGCACGGCATGCTCCTCGACGATGTGCAGCTGATCCAGGTCGCCGGGTCCATGACCTACCTGCCTGAGGAGCCCCTGGGTCCGCTGCTGGGTGCCGGTCTGGGCACCTGGAGTCTCGAGGTGGACGACACCCGGTCGCCCTACGAGGGAGAGCTGCTCGACTGGCAGCTGACTCTCACCTTCGCCCCGGAGACGCTGCCCGCGGTACGCCTCACCAATGGCGTTGCCTACTCGACCAACATCATCGGTGCCGAGCCCCGGTATTTCTATATCGATGTCCCGCTGGAGGCCACGCGTGCGACCAACTACCTCCAGAGCACCACAGGCGGACCCCTCGTGCTCTGGCACAATCCGGTGGGTCTTCCCGGCCAGGGCGGACTTCCGGATGACCAGAGCCTGATCCGACCCACGATCGGGACGACCAACTACTATCAGGTCCTCAATACCAGGACGCCGCCGCTGCTGGTACCGGGGCAGCGGTACTACCTGTCTGTCGAGAACGTCGATGCGGGCCAGTCCAACACCTTCGCCATCCAGGTGGACTTCGGCCTCCCGATCCGGCCCCTGACCAACAACATCCCGGTGCGGGCGACGAACGACAATCTGGGCCTGATGGACTACTACTCGTTCAATGTGGGATCCAACACCGTTGCGGTGACCTTCATGCTCACCAACCACACGGATGAGCTGCACCTGGTGGCGAGGAAGGCACCGCAGATCCCCAGCGAGTTTGCCTATGACTACGCCAGCACCAACGTCGGCCTCGTGCCGGAGGTGATCCTCATCGACCGCAGAAGCGAGCCGGTTCCCCTGACGACGGGCCTCTGGTACCTCGGGGTCTACTCGACCAGTACGAACATCGGCAAGCCGATCACCTATACGATCCTTGCGTCCGAGGATGAGGGGAATGCCATCCGGCTGACCAACGGGATTCCCTACTTGGCTTCGATCACCAATGACACCCAGGAGTCCCATTTCTTCCTCGATATCACCGAGGAGCCAGGGAAGGGGACCTTCTCCCTGACCAACCTGAGCGCGAACGTGGACCTGTATCTGCGGCGTGGGTTGCCGTATCCGACCAGCACTGACTTCGACTACGCCAGCACCAACGTCGGGCGCCTCGACGAGGTGATCGCACTCGGGCCTGGGAGTCTGCCGGTGGCCCTGAGCAAGGGTCGATGGTTCCTGACAGCAGTGGCGAACGACCCGGCTCCGATCAGCTTCGCCGTCGTGGCGAGCTATGTGACCAACAATGCGCCGGGTGCGATCGCTCTCCTGGATTCAGTCCCCTATACGAACGCGCCCGCATCCAACAGTGTCTACTTCTCGTTCGTGGTCCCGCCCACAAGCCGTGCGGTGCTGTTTGAGGTCTATGACTACTCGATTCCAGTGATTCTTCGGGCGTCGAAGGGAGTGCTGCCGCCCTTCGCGGACAAGACCAACATCTTCCTCGCGCCCGGTCCGACCCCGACGGGGCAGCGCATCGCCCTCCGATCCGGGGCGTCCAATGACATCTCCGGGGCCTGGTATCTCCAGGTCCAGGTGAACTCTACCAACCTGGCGGGCTTCACCGTCCGGGCATCCCTCGAACGGGATGGCATGCTGGTCAGTGGTGAACCCATCGAGGCCAGCATCCAGCCCGGCACCGGGACCGGACTCGTGATGTCCGTCACGACCGTTCCTGGCGAACGGTATGAGGTCCGTGCGAGCGCTTCCCTCGCAGCCGACCCGGCCACTTGGAAGATCGTCACCACCGAGGTTGCCACCACCGATCTCCTCAACTTCATCCTCCAGCCTCCGACGAGTGGGGAACCGCTGTTCTATCGGGTGGTCCAGATCCCGCCCTGACCTGTTGGCATGTCCCCGGTCGGCTTGGTCATCTCCCTGAATCCGGCGGTTGACGTCGAATGGCGTCTTCCCCGGGTGGTGCCCGAGGAAAAGAACGAGATCGAGGCTGAGACCCGATGGCCGGGTGGCAAAGGGATCAACGTGGCCCGATGGCTCGAGTGGTGCGGGTTCCCCTCCCGCATCCTGCTGCCTCTCGGTGGATCAACGGGGCGGGAGCTCGCCCGAGGGCTCCGCTCGGAAAAGATCCGGTTCCTCCGCTTCCCGATCTCTGGAGCCAACCGCTGCAACGTGGTCGTGTCCCCGCGGACCGGTCCACAGTTCCGTTTCAATGCGACGTGGCCCCGCCTGGAAAAAGCGGAATCGCAGGGGCTGAAGTCCATGGCAATCGACTGGATCCGTCGATCGGATCCCGTGGTGATCTCCGGAACCCTCGCCTTCGGCTCGCCGGCGAGCACCTATGCCGACCTCGCCCGGGAGGCGAGACGGGCTGGGGTCCGGCTGTTCCTGGACTGCGATCGGGAACCCTTCGCACGGGCCGCCCGCCAGCAGCCGTTTCTGGTGAAGCCCAATGAGTTCGAACTGTCCCAGTGGGCGGGCCAGCCTCTCGAGAACGATTCCGAAGTGCTGTCGGCCGCGGAGGCTCTCTCGACCCTGACCCAGAACTGGGTGCTGGTGTCCCAGGGCGAACGCGGTGCACTCCTCGTCAATTCCCGGCTCGGCCATGCGATCCAGGCCACGCCTCCCCGCGTTGCCGTCCGCAACACCGTCGGCGCCGGGGATGCACTACTCGCCGCGGTGGTCGCCGAGTCGTCTGTGAGCAACGACCCGGTCGACTGGTTGACTGCCGGTGTCGCGGCGGGCACCTCCGCGGCCCAGGTTGCGCCCGGAACGCTGCCATCGCGTGCCGACTGGGAAAAGCTGAAGGCCCGCATCCGGGTTCAACCGGTGCGGGCCTGATGGGGCGGAGGCAGGGGCGGTATCCGTCGATCAAGGAGCTGCCGGAACCAGTCGGTAGAACAGTCCCTTTTTCGACTCGGTCGTGGCATTGACATCCATGGTGGCCCCGAGATTGAGGACACCCCGCGCCACACGGGTCCAGTGCACCAGGTCCTCCGACGCCTCAAGATCCATCGGGGTGCCGTCGTCGCCGCCGACCATCACGAGCTCATGCCGACCGTCCCGGGTCGGACGGAGGGGTGCGATCCGCGGCTGATCCGGTTCCGATACCCCGATGCCCGGAACCACGCCAGCACCGGGGGCCTTGATGTCGTCGCGGCCCCAGACAATCCCGTCGCCAATCACGACCAATGTCGGGAACGAACGGACGGCATCGTTCCCGATCCGGGCCCGGACCATCAGCAGCGAGAGTCCCTCCGTGGGTTCCTTCCAGGTAAACGACCACGGTTCTTGGGTTGCCGTCCCCAGCTCCTTCAGCTCGCCACCCGAGATGGCGAGGAACTCGACCGACTCGATGGCCTCGGTGGTCGTGGGCTTGACCACGATCTCGAGGGGTTGGCCGGCCGGGATGCGGTCGCCGTTCTGAGGGGAGGCGATCAGGACCTTCGGGAGGATGTCGGGCGGGACTGGGGGCTTGGCTTCGCCGAAGACGAAACGCAGGGGTTCCGACTTGGCGACGATCCTCTCCCCGCTGATCGCACGGGCGTGGAGGACGTGCATGCCGGCGACCGGCTGGGTCCAGCGGGCCTCGAAGAGCAGCGTGCGGTCAGGCGACGAGGCGGGGGCGTCCGCCGGACGCTTGGCGGTGGCGACCACCGTGGCGTCGACCACAAACTCCACCGTGGAAATCGGGGCGTCCGGCGTCTCGAAGACCACCGCCTGGAGCGAAACCTCCGGTGTGCTGACAAAGGATCCCATATCCGGAGTCGTAATCCGCACCCACGCGGGTCGGGGCGGTTCAGTGGGGTCCTTGAGGGTCAGATTGGGACCGTCCACACGGACCGTGGAGCCGTCGGTCCGATGACCCATGGCACCAAGGACATGGGTCCCGGCGGTGCCCTTCCAGTCGAGAACGAACAGGGAGGTTGTCGAGGGCACGATGCCTCCGGTGGTCAGACGGGATCCGTCACCCAGCGAGGTCTCGCCGTCGAAGAACTCGACGGACTTGAAGGCCCCATCCGCCTCGTTGGCCTGCACGACCAGCGGAAGGGGGACACCCGAGATCCAGACCACGTCGCCATGGGGCTTCAGCCAGACCAGCGGGGCGACAGGGTCGGGTTGCGAGGCGATGCGGACCGCCACCCGGACCGAGATGCCCTTGGCGGTCTTCGATCGGGCGATGGCGGTCAGCACGGCGACGCGACCCTCGGGGACCGTCCATTGGATCGCCCACGGCGCCTCGGAATCGGTGCCGATCGCCTCGGATCGGCCATCCACGACAGCCTCGAAGGAGACCGACTCGATGGGTTCATCACCCTTCGCCTCGGCCGCCACGGTGAGGGAGGTCCCGGGCTTGAGCAGCTCACCGGTCTTCGGGGAGACAATGCCGACCCGGATGGGCAGGGCCGGGGGCAGGGGCGGTTCAATGATGCCCATCACGAGCACTGGGACCGAATCGGATCGGGCCGATCCGGTCCGGGATCCGGCCTTGGCGTAGAGGAGTGCGAGTCCCGGTTCGCGCGGTTTCCAGTCCACCTGCCAGGGCTCTTGGGTGGCTGTGCCGATTTCCTGGGTCTGTCCGTTCACGATGGCGTAGAAGGAGACGATCTGGATTGGTTCGTCGCCGGCCACCTTGGCTGAGACCGTGATGGGGTCACCGGGGGTGACCTTGGTTCCGGCGGAGGGCGATGTGATGGCCACTCGAAGCGTGGGAGTTGGGGGCGGGGGAGGGATGCCGACCGCCAGCACCGCGACGGGGTCCGACAACGCCACCACGACCTCGCCGCTCAGGGCGCGGACCTTGAGGATGTGTAGACCGAAGGGGACGTTCTCCCAGAGCGCCTTGAACTGGATCTTGGTGCCCGGCTCAGGCTTGGGCTGGTCGCCAGGTCGATCGACCGTTGCGATCACCCGTTCAGAGGCGAGGAATTCCACCTGGGTCACCGGGTATTCGGAGCCATCCACCGTGACAGCTTCGAGGGTGAGGGCCTTCGGCATCAGGACGGTCCCCGCGGAAGGGGATGTCAGATAGGCACGCGGCTCCTGGGGTTTCTCCTGGGCCTGTGCCAGGGGAAGGGAAAGGAGGATCGCTGCGAAGGAAAGGACCAGACGCAGGGCCCTCGGGATACGGGAGGATGGAGACATCATTTTGGCAACATCCGGTCCCCATTCCCAGGGTCGACGAGCCTGGAGATCCCGGATTAGGAAGTAAAACTTCGTGTGGAACACCCCCTGTGCAAGGTTTTCCTTGGGTTTTCCTTGGGTATCCCGCTGGCGAAAACTGTCGACGTGGACTCCGGCTGGGTTGATCACCGCGCGCAGCTCACCGGCGACAGGGTGTCAAACTGAGGCAACGTCCGCTCCCTTGGACTCGGGTGGGATCTGCAGACAACCCTCCCAACGCGCCATGACGGTCGTCGCAAGGCAGTTCCCGACCAGGTTCACCGTCGTCCGGGCCATGTCCATGAGCTCGTCGACTCCCATGATCAGCAGCACGCCCTCGAGGGGGAGTCCGAAGCTCACCAAGGTTCCCGCCAGGATCACCTGGGAGGCCCTCGGGATCCCGGCCATCCCTTTGCTGGTGAGCATCAGGGTCAGCATCATGACCAGCTGCTGGCCGATCGACAGCTCCACCCGGGCCGCCTGGGCGACAAACACCGAGGCGATCGCCAGGTAGAGGGTGGATCCGTCGAGATTGAACGAGTAGCCCATCGGCATCACGAAGGACACAATCCGCTTCGGAACGCCGAACGTGACCAGCCGCTTCATGGCGTCGGGCATCGCGGCATCCGACGAGGTGGTCGTGAATGCCAGGATGATCGGTTCCCGAAGCAGTCTTAGGAACCGCATCACCGGCACGCGGGCCCACAGGGCGGCGGGGAGGAGGACCAGCACGCCGAATACCGCCAGGGCCCCGTAGAGGGTGAGGATCAGGCGGGCCAGGTTCTTGAGGACGTCCAGCCCTCCGTGTCCCACGGTGACCGCCATTGCGGCCCCGATGCCGATGGGGGCGCATTTCATGACCAGGGCGGTGAACTTGAACATCACCTCCGTGAGCCCCTCGAAGAAGGCCAGCATGGTCGTACGGTGCTCCCCGGGCACTTGGGCGAGGGCGACGCCGAACAGAATGGCGAAGACCACGACCTGCAGGACGTCATTGGCGGCTGCGGCGGCGAAGAAGCTCTTGGGCGCCAGATGCTCGATGATGCCCGAGAAGGTGACGGGAGTCGGGGGTGCCGCCGGTGTGGCTGCGGAGGGCGGCGGAAGGATCAGACCATCCCCTGGCCGTGCGAGGTTCACCGCAACCAGACCGATCGCCAGGGCCAGCGTGGTCACCACCTCGAAGTAGATGAAGGACTTGAAGGCGAGGCGTCCCACCGCCCGGAGATCATCGGCATGTCCGGCGATGCCGACCACCAAGGTCGAGAAGACCA
>SYEM01000287.1 GCA_005801385.1 Verrucomicrobiales bacterium
CGGTAGAAATACTGGAACATCCGTTTTGGGGTGTCCTTGGAGGCCTGGGACTGGATCTCGAGGTGGAGGTAGATCCAGCGGGCGCGTCCGTCCCGGAGGAAGACCCGGATGAGTTTGTCGACGCGACGCCGGGATCGGGTCCTTGGGAAGAGGGCCCGGAGCTCGGAGTCCAGGAACTGGAACCCCCGGGTCCAGTCGATGTCGCGAGCCACCGTCGGGAGGATGAGTTCGAGGAGGGGCTGCAGGGAGCCCTCGACAGTCTCCTTCCAGGCGCCATCGAAATCGGATGCGGGAATGGACATCCCGGTGATCGGATCAGATCGGTGGGCAGGTCCACCATCGCCAGATTTGGGGAGGGATGTGGGCTTGCGGAACACGGAAGCACTGGACCAGGCCTCGGACTGGGACATCGTCGGGATTGATTCCGGACGAGTCCGGGAGGTTCCATCGCGCATGGCCCCGGTTCGGACCCCATGATTGCCACGCGTGCGCATCGGGCAGGTGTCGGGTTCATGGTATTGGCTGCCGTGCAGTGGGGACTGATCGGCATCGCGGGTCGCGTGGCCATGGCGGAGTCGGTGCTGCCGACCAGCGTGGCCTTCTGGCGGGCGGCCCTCGGGGCGCTGTGGTTTGTTCTGCATGCCCGGTTCACCGGGGCCAAACCGTTGCGGACCGAGGATCGTGGGCGGGTGATCGGACTCGGGATTGGTGGTGTTGCGATCATGTATCTCGCCTATCTGAGCGCGGTGAGGGCCGGTGGGGTGGACCTCGCCTCCATTCTCCTCTACTCGGCCCCGCTCTGGGTCGCCTTGGGAGGATGGTGGGGTTGGGGCGAGCGCCCACAGCGACGGGAGATCCTCCCGCTCGCATTGACCCTGGTCGGGGTGGCCGTTGTGGCACTCGCCTCGGGGGATCGGGGCACCGACATTCCGTTCAATGGAAGTGCTCTCGGGTGGGGACTACTTTCCGGGATCACCTATGCCCTCTATTATTTCATGGGGCGGCCGCTCTTTGCCCACAACGCCCCATCGCGAGTGCTTGCCTGGGCCCTCGCAGTGGGTGCCCTCGCCCTCGCCCCATTTGCCGACTTCAGGATGCCCTCGCCGCGGGCCTGGATGGCTCTCGGCTTCCTGTCGACCTTCTGCACCTTCGGCGCCTACCTCGCCTACGCCCACGGCGTCCAGCGGCTCCCCCCGTCCCGTGCCGCGACCATCGCCACCCTCGAGCCCGTGGTGGCTTTGGGTGTCGCCTACTGGGTCTGGGGTGAACTGCTCACGCCGCTGGGAATCCTCGGCGCCCTGATGGTGGTGGGTGGCATCCTCTGGTCGGCCCAGCTTACCGCGCAGCCGCATCCCGACGAGGTCCATCCATGACGGGACGAAGGCGCGCAGGAGGAGCGGGGGGGAAGGAAAGTCACACGGAGACGCCGAGACGCGGAGGGCAGAGGGAGAGAGAGGGAATGGAGAGATCGGTGCTGCAGTGACGATGGGGGGGGCATGCAGTGCCCTGCATGACTGGGTGCGGGAGCACCCACCCGGGGATGGGCTGCAGCTGGGAATCGGGAACGAGCGGGCATGTTGGCACACCGCAGCCTTCACCGGAGTGCAACAGAGCGGAGGGGCTGGAGATCCCGTCCCGCTCCACCTGTCTGATGCTCCGAGCCTCCCTACATCACCTCGGTCGTCTCGATCCCGAGGGCGTTCAGGCCCTGGCGCAGGACGCGGGCGGTGAGGTCGCACAGAGCCAGACGCAGCACCCGACGGTCCCCCTCGGACTTCAGCACGGGACAGTTCTCGTAGAACCGCGAGTACAGCACCGCCAGCTCGTAGAGATAGTTGCAGAGGTAGTTCGGACGGCATTCTTCGCCGACCGCCTCGAGGGTGAGGCCGAAGTTCAGCAGATGACGTGTCAGGGCCAGTTCGGCCGGATCCTCGGGCACCACGCGGTCGAGGGCTGCGACGTCGTAGGCGCCGCCATCGCGCGCCACCTTGTGGGCGCGGGTGAACTGGTACTGAAGGTAGGGCGCGGTGTTGCCCGTGAGGGCGAGCATCTTGTCCCACGAGAACACGTAGTCGCTCTGGCGGTTGGGCAGGAGGTCCTGGTACTTCACCGCGCCGAGGCCCACGACCCGTGCGATGGCGGCCTGCTCGGCCTCCGGAAGTTCGGGCCGCTTTTCGCGGACCACCGCGAGGGCCCGTTCCTCGGCCTCGTCGAGGAGACCGGCCAGACGGATCGTGTCCCCGCTCCGCGTGCGGAACGGTCGGCCGTCGTCGCCCATGATCTTGCCGAAACCGATGTGACGCAGCCCGACCCGCGCCGCCGCCTCCGGCTGCCAGCGGGCGAAGGTCAGGAACAGCTTCCGGAAATGCGGCGCCTGACGGTCGTCGACCACGTACAGGATCTCGTCGGGCGACCACGTCCGGATGCGATGGTCGACCGTGGCGAGGTCGGTGGTCATGTAGTTGAACCCACCGTCGCTCTTCCGAACGAGGGCCGGGTCGTCGATCCATTCACCGTCGCGGTTCACCAGGAATGGATCCTCCTTGGGCGGGAGGGTCCGCTCGCTGAACACGCCGACCGCGCCCTCGCTCTCACGGGCGATCCCACGGGCGAGGAGATCGGACACCACGGCTCCGAGCTGTGGGTTGTAGAAGCTCTCGCCGAGGGTGTGATCGAAGGTCGCGCCGAGCCGGCGGTACAGCGTGTCGAACTGGTCCTGCGAGAGCCGCAGCATCTCCTTCCAGATCGCGAGGTTCTCCGGGTCACCGGCCTGGAGTCGGACGAGTTCCTGTCGGGCCTGTTCCAGCACCGCGGGGTCGGCTTCACAGGCGGCGTTGACCACCCGGTAGAGGCGTTCCATCTCGCCGATGGGATCGGATGCCAGGGCGGCGCGGTCGAGCTGCCCTTTCCAGCCCACGAGGAGCTTGCCGAACTGGGTGCCCCAGTCGCCCAGGTGGTTGTCGCTGATGACTCGATGACCGAGGAGCCGGAGGACGCGTTGGAGGCAGTCGCCGATGCCGGTCGACCGGATGTGGCCCACATGCATGGGCTTGGCCACGTTGGGGCTACTGAAGTCGATGACGAGGGTCCGAGGGTGTTCCGCGGGACGGAAGAAGAGATGTTCCCCGCGGGCCGCCTCGGCGAGTCGGGCGGCGAGGGCGGCGGGACGGATTCGGAAGTTCAGGAACCCGGGACCGGCGATTTCAACCGGCTCGCAGAGGTCGGAAACATCGAGCTTCTCGACGACCTGCGTGGCGAGCTGGCGCGGGTTGAGCTTCTGTTGCTTGGCCAGGGCCATGAGCGCGTTGCTCTGGTAGTCCCCGAACTTGGTGTCCGCGGCGGGGCGGACCTGGACCGTGGAGAGGTCCGCCTGGGGCAGGAGGGCGGCGACGGCGGCCCTAAGGCGTTGCTCGAGGGAGTGGTGCAGCATGGCGAAATCGGAAGCGGGACAGGGCGGGGGAAAGGGTAGGGGACCGGCGGGCGGCGGCGGGGCCGATTCCCCGCCCGGATGCAGGCCCGGCTTAGCGGGGCAATGAATGCTGCCGGATCACCTCCATGATCGCAGCAGCGTCTTGGGCGGCATCGAGTCCGCGTAGGAACTCCTCCTTGCGCAGGACCTTGGCGATGCCGGCGAGCGTATGCAGGTGCTTCTGGAATTGGCCCTGCGGGACGAGGAAGAGGGTGACGAGGTGGACTGGCTGGTTGTCCAGGGAGTCGAACTGGATGCCGGCCTTGGAGCGCCCGAACGCGGCGACCACGGAGGGGATCAGGTCGGTCGAGGCGTGGGGGATCCCAATGCCGAAGCCGATGCCGGTGCTCATCGACTGCTCGCGTTTCTTGACCACGGCGGTGACGGCCTCTCGGTCGGCCGCGGGGATGTGGCCACCGGAGACCAGGGTGCCGATGAGCTCGTCAATGACCTCCCAGCGGGTGGTCGCCTTGAGCTCGGGCACGATCTGCTGCGGGCTGAGAATGTCTCCGAGATTCATGCGTCACTTCAGTCCACAACCGTCGCTGGATTCCGCAGACCCAGGCAAGCCGGGAGTTCGGGATGGAGGCGTCCTCAAAAATCCTGTTCGTGTTTCTGATGCTTCGCGAATACTGGGCGTCGATGATTTCCCTCCGAATTTCCGCCACACCGGTGCGTCAGATCCGCAAATTCCGGGATCGGGTTTGAATTTGATCCCAATCATGGAAAAATCCATCCGATGACTCCACGTTGGCCACGCCTCAGCGCCGTCCTGCCCCTGCTGGTCCTGGGTTCCATCCCGGGATTCGCCGCGCCGGGCTCGGTGCAGTTCAACCGGGACATCCGTCCGCTGCTCTCCGACAACTGCTTCGCCTGCCACGGCTTCGACGCCAAGAAACGCAAGGCAGGACTGCGCCTCGACACCGCCGAGGGGGCCTTTGCGCCCAACAAGGACGGCCGGGTGGCCATCAAACCCGGCGACCTCGCGGGCAGCGAGCTGTGGAAGCGGCTGCAGACGACGGATCCGGACGACGTCATGCCGCCACCGGAGACCCACAAATCGCTGACCGCGGCCCAGAAGGACACCCTCAAGCGGTGGATCGAGCAGGGGGCCTCCTACCAGAAGCACTGGGCCTTCGAGCCGATCGCGTCGCCGACCATCCCGCCGGCCCAGCCGGGGCAGACCTCCTGGAATCCGATCGACCGCTTCATTGCCGCCCGACTGGCCACGGACGGGCTCAAACCCTCCCCGGAGGCGGATCGCACCACGCTGATCCGTCGGCTGAGTTTCGATCTCCGTGGACTGCCGCCTACGGTGGCGGAGGTTGACGCTTTCTTGGCCGACACCGAATCCAAGGCCTACGAGCGGCTGGTCGAGCGGTTCCTCGACACCCCCCAGTACGGCGAGCAGATGGCCCGGCACTGGCTGGATGTCGCCCGATACGCCGACACCCATGGCATGCATCTCGACAACGAGCGCCAGATGTGGGCCTACCGCGACTGGGTCGTCTCCGCCTTCAATCGCAACCTGCCGTTCGACCGCTTCACCGTGGAGCAGCTGGCGGGTGACCAGCTGCCGTCTCCGACGCAGGACCAGTTTGTAGCGACTGGGTTCAACCGCTGCAATGTGACCACGGGCGAGGGCGGATCGATCGACGCCGAATGGCTCTTCCGCTACGCCGTCGACCGCGCCTCGACCACCGCCCAGACCTGGCTGGGACTCACCGCGGGATGCGCGGTGTGCCACGACCACAAGTTCGATCCCGTGTCGCAGAAGGAGTTCTATTCCCTGTACGCCTTCTTCTACAGCTCTGCCGACCCGGCGATGGATGGCAACGCGCTCCGCACGATGCCGACCGTGCAGCTGATGGCCGAGGAGGACACGAAGCGCATCGCGGACTTCGACGCCGGAATCCGTTCGGCGGAGGATCAGCTCAACACCGCCGTGGACCGGCTGGTCTATGTCGATCCGGCGACACTGGATCCTCGTCCCGCCGCCCGGGACGAGGATGTCGTGTGGTTCGACGAGGAGATCCCGGCCGGGTTCCGCGTCCAGGGCAGCCCCGGTTTCGTCACGGTCGACGCCGGACAGGTCTTCTCGGGCAAGAAGGCGCTGCGGCGTCAGGAAACCGGGCTCGGTCAGGATGTCTTCGAGGCGGATGCAGGGCGGCTCGCCGTGCCGGCCCAGGCCCGGCTCTACGCCCACGCCTATCTCGACCCCGCTAATCCGCCGAAGGCAATCATGCTCCAGTTCAACACCGACGGCTGGGATCACCGGGCCGTCTGGGGTGATCCCGACGCCATCGGCTGGGGGGAGAAGGGCAAGGCGGGACGTTTCCACATGGGCTCCCTTCCCGAGGCGGGCAAGTGGGTGCGCCTCGAGGTGGCGGCTGACACGGTCGGCCTCAAGCAGGGCGACTCGGTGAAGGGCCTCGCCTACACCCAGGTGGGTGGCACGGTGTTCTGGGACAAGGCGGGTGTGGTCGGGAAAATCGATCCGGCCAACGACCCGTCGCAGTCGCTCGCCGCCTGGCTGGCGCTGAACCAGGGCAAGGATCTGGGGGACATTCCGGAGCCCTTCCGCAAGGCGCTCAAGGAGGTTCTGGCGAAGGATCGGACCCCGGCCCAGAACGTCGGGCTGCGCGACTTCTATCTCAGCCGCATCTGCACGCTCACCCGGGGCGAGGTGGAGCCACTGCGGCAGAAGGTGGCGGAGCTGCGCAAGCAACGGGACGCCTTCGTGGACGCCATCCCGCAGACGTTTGTCTTCAAGGATCTCGACAAACCGCGCGACGCGTTCGTGATGCAGAGGGGCGCCTATGACAAGCCGGGCGAGAAGGTGGAGCCCAATGTGCCGGCGATCCTCCCTCCGCTCCGGCTTGCCTCCTCTGGCGCCGCGGCTGTCGTGCCCTCGGGCAGCGCCACCCCCGGCGATGCCAAGCCCACAACCGCCGCCCGTCCGAAGCGCCTCGATCTTGCCCTGTGGCTCGTCGCGCCGGAGAACCCCTTGACCTCGCGCGTCACGGTGAACCGCTTCTGGCAGCAGTTCTTCGGCACCGGACTCGTGGCCACGCCCGATGACTTCGGATCCCAGGGCCAGCCACCCAGCCATCCGGAGCTCCTCGACTGGATGGCGTCGTACTTCCAGGCGACCGGATGGGACGTGAAGAACCTGGTCCGCCTGATGGTGACCTCGGCGACCTACCGTCAGTCCTCCAAGGTCACGCCCGAGATGATCGCGCGCGACCCGGCCAACCGGCTGTTTGAGAGGGGGCCCCGGTACCGTCTGGACGCCGAGCAGCTGCGCGACAACGCCCTGTTCGTGTCGGGACTGCTCGACGGCACGTTTGGAGGCAAGGGCGTTCGGCCCTATCAGCCACCGAACATCTGGGAGCCCGTCGCCTACTCGGGATCCAACACCAAGGACTACCGTCAGGATGCCGCCGGCTCACTATATCGCCGCAGCCTCTACACCTTCTTCAAGCGCACCGCCCCGGCGCCGTTCATGACCTCGTTCGACGCTCCCAACCGCGAGCAGTTCTGCACGCGACGCGAACGGAGCAACACCCCGCTGCAGGCCCTGCAGCTGATGAACGACGTCCAGCACTTCGAGGCCGCCCGCGGGCTCGCCGAGCGAATGCTGCTCGAAGGCGGGAAGACCCCGGAGGACCGGATCGCCTATGGGTACCAGACCGTTCTGGCCAGGAAGCCTTCGGCCGACGAGCTCGCGGTGGTTTCCGATGCCCTGAAGCAGCACCTGCAACGGTACGCCGGGGATGCCGACGCGGCGAGGAAGGCGACCACCTTCGGCGAGTCGCGTCCGAACCCCTCGCTCCCCGAGGGAGAGCTCGCGGCCTACACCCTCGCGGCCAACCTCCTCCTGAATCTCGACGAAACCGTTACCCGCAACTGAACCATGCAACCCCTCCTCGATTTCCAGCGGCACGAGACCCGTCGCCAGTTCTTCGGCAGCACCGGACTCCGCATGGGCGGTCTTGCGATGGCCCTCATGGGGGCCAAGGCCGGACTCAATCCCCTTCGGGCGGCGGCCAACGAACGGGTCCACCCGGCCCTGCCGGGATTCCCCAACTTCGCCCCCAAGGCCAAGTCCCTGATCTACCTCCACATGAACGGCGCGCCGTCGCAGCTCGACATGTGGGACTACAAGCCGAACCTCCACGAGCAGTTCGACAAGGACCTTCCGGCATCGATCCGGATGGGTCAGCGCATCACGACGATGACCTCCGGCCAGGCCCGCTTTCCGGTGGCGCCCTCGATGTTCAAGTTCACCCAGGCCGGCAAGTGCGGCCGCTGGATCAGTGAGCTCCTGCCCCACACCGCCGGGGTGGTGGACGACATCGCGCTGGTGAAGACCGTCCACACCAACGCCATCAACCACGACCCGGCCTGCACCTTCGTCATGACCGGTTCCGAGGTGGCGGGGAAGGCGAGTCTCGGCTCCTGGCTGACCTATGGCCTTGGCAGCGAGAACAACGACCTCCCGGGTTTCGTTGTCCTCACCCCGACATGGTCGTCCAAGTCCGCAGCCCAGGCGCTGTTCACCCGGATGTGGAGCAGCGGGTTCCTGCCGGGTCGCTACAACGGCGTCGCCCTGCGGTCGGTCGGAGATCCCGTCCTGTTCATCCAGAACCCCCCGGGCGTCAGTGGGAGCGATCGGCGGACCATGCTCGACGCGCTGAACAAGCTCAACGAGCGGTCATTCCGTGAGTTCGGGGACCCCGAGATCCAGACCCGGATCGCCCAGTACGAAATGGCGTTCCGGATGCAGTCGAGCGTCCCGGACCTCGTGGATCTCGGGAAGGAGTCGGAGGCCACGCTGTCGCTGTATGGCGACGAGGTGAAGAAGCCGGGCACCTTCGCGGCGAGCACTCTGCTGGCGCGGCGCCTCGTCGAGCGCGGCGTCCGGGTCGTCCAGATCCTCCACCGGGGCTGGGACCAGCATGGCAGCCTGCCCACCGACATCCGGGCGCAGTGCAAGGACATCGACCAGGCGACGGCCGGACTGCTCACCGACCTGAAGCAGCGCGGTCTGCTCGACGAGACCCTCGTGGTCTGGGGCGGCGAGTTCGGCCGCACGGTCTACTCGCAGGGCACGCTGAAGCGGGATGACTACGGCCGGGACCATCATCCGAAGAACTTCTGCATGTGGCTTGCCGGCGGCGGGATCAAGGGTGGCATCAGCTACGGCGAGACCGACGATTTCAGCTACAACCCGGTCGAGAACCCGGTCGACCTGAACGATCTCAACGCGACCCTCCTCCAGTGCATGGGCATCGACCACTCGCGGTTCACCTTCAAGTACCAGGGGCTCGACCAGCGTCTGACGGGTGTGGAACCCGCCAACATTGTGAAGGGTCTCCTCGCCTGAGCTGTGATCTCATGGGAGTTCTCGTCCCCAGTTCCCGGGAGTAGGCCGCATGGGTTTCCGGCCGTCCGAATCCCCTCGTGGTGTGCTGCTGATGGCAGCACTCGCCATGATGTGGCTGGGTTCGTGTGGGTCGATGGCGGCACCCGTGGGTTCCAGCGTCCGCGACCGGGCGGCCCTCAAGGTCCTCCAGCAGGAATGCTTCGCCTGCCACGCGGACACCAAGCGCAAGGGCGGCCTCTCGCTGTCGTCCCGGGAATCCATCCTTCAGGGCGGTGACGAGGGTCCGGCCGGTGTTCCCGGTAAGCCGGGTCAGAGCCGTCTCCTGACGCTCGTCCAGCCAGGGGCCGAACCCCACATGCCCCCCAAGAAGCAGCTGGATCCCGTGCAGATCCGTCTGCTCCGGGACTGGATCCGCTCCGGCATGAACTGGGATCAGGCGTTCCTCGACGAGGAGGACGCCCCCGAACCCGTGACCCTCGTTCCATTGCCGCCTGGACTCTCCCCGGCGCTGGGTGTCGCAGTCTCACCCCAAGGCGATCGGGTCGCCATGGGCCAGGGGGCGGTGCTCACCGTCCGGGATCTTGCCCAGACCAATGGCCCCGTGTTCGTCCAGACAGAGGCCCATCCGGAGGGAATCGAGTCGGTGGCGTGGAGTCCCGATGGGAAGACGCTGGCGACCGGTGGATTCCGTCGGGTGCGGTTCTGGGACGCCGACACCGGCAGTCCGCGTGGCGACTGGACGAACAGTCTCGTGGGCCGCATTCGCGCACTCGCCTTCGCGCCAGATGGACTGACGTTGGCGGTGGCCGACGGGGTCGAGGGCCGGGCCGGACGCGTCCGGCTCGTTCCCTGGCAGGAGCCCACGCGAAGACCGATCTCCTGGAAGGCCCATGCCGATGCCGTGTTCGATCTCGAGTTCAGCGCCGACGGATCGCGTCTGGTCACCGCGGGCGGGGATCATCGGGTCCGGGTCTGGAATCCTGCGACCCGCGAGGAGGTCGCCACCCTT
The DNA here is from genome assembly GCA_005801385.1 of Verrucomicrobiales bacterium. GTDB lineage: Bacteria > Verrucomicrobiota > Verrucomicrobiia > Limisphaerales > UBA9464 > UBA9464. The sequence continues at coordinate 9,868 of SYEM01000287.1, forward strand.
GAGGGGCACACCGCCCAGGTGTTCGCCGCGGCCTTCAACACCAATGCCACCCAGGTGGTGAGCGGCGGTGCGGATCGTCAGATCAAGGTCTGGGACATCGCCACACGCGAGAAGCTGGTGACGCTCGGCAATTCCGCCTCCGGCGTCCCGGGCGTGGTGTGGCCGGCCGACAGCTCCACCGTGTTCACCGCGTCGGAATCCGGGGCCGTGCATCGGTACACGCAGCTGAAATCCCATTCTGGCGAACAAAGCTCAGCCACGGCCGATGAGAAGCATCTTGGCGACTTTGCCTCCGGTGCGGTCTGCCTCAGCGCCTCCACCAATGGCGCCCGCATCGCGGTTGGCGGACAGGATGGATCCGTCCGGGTCTGGGACCGCGACGGCAAGCTTCTCGCCTCCTGGAGTGGGATCTCCAACCGTCCGACGGCGTCCCCACTTCCGGCCCTTGTGGGCGGTTCCCCGAAGCGAACCCAGCCGAAGGCATCGGTATCCCGGGTCTCGTGGAAGTCCTCGGACTTCACCACCCTGTCGGTCGAACCGGCCGAGATCGTGCTCACGGGCGATGCCCCGTCGCAGGGTGTGGTGGTCACGGCGACGCTTCGGGATGGCTTTGAGGTTGATGCGACCCCGGGTGCGCGCTTTTCGGTGGGGCGGGGAGCCCCGGTGCGGGTTGAGCCCTCGGGTCGGATCGTGGCGGTGCATCCGGGGCAGGGAACGGTGACCGTCCGGGCCGGTGGACGGGAGGTGGCGGTACCGGTGACGGTCCGGGATTCGGTGGCAGAGCGTCCGGTGCCGGGATTCGTCCGGGATGTCCTTCCCGCCCTTAGCGAGGCCGGGTGTCTGTCCGGCGGCTGCCACGCGAAGCCGGAAGGGCAGAACGGATTCAAGCTCACCGTGTTCTCATACGATCCCAAGGCGGATCACGAGGAGCTCGTGCGCGAGGGCCGACAACGTCGCGTGTACCCTGCTGCACCCGACCAGAGCCTCCTCCTGCGCAAGGCCCTAGGTTTTGTCCCCCACGAAGGCGGACGTCGATTCGAGGTCGGCTCCGAGACCCACCAGCTGCTGGAGCGATGGATCCGGGCGGGGATGCCCTTTGCCGCGCCGACCGAACCCGTCCTGGAGGGCCTGACCGTTCATCCCGCGGAACGCCGTTATCGCCGTGGTGCGACGCAGACCTTCCTGGTGACCGCCCGGTATTCGGATGGGAGTCGTCGGGATGTGACGGCGCTCACGACGCTCGAGTCGAACGATCCCGAACGGGTCCGCGTAGACGGTCCGGGTCGGGTGACCGTCGGCACCCTCGGGGGTGAGGCGGTCGTGGTCGCCCGGTACATGGGACGCGTGGCGGCCTCGCAGGTCCTGGTGCCGGCGGAGACCGTATTCCCGCCCGAACGCTACGCCGCGCTGCCTCGGAACAACTTCATCGATGCCCACGCCTATGTCCGGTTCCAGCGGCTGGGCCTCCTCCCGTCCGACCTCTGCACTGACGCCGAGTTCCTCCGCCGCTCGAAGCTCGATGCCGTGGGACTGTTGCCGACGCCGGAGGAGGTCCAGGAGTTCCTCGCCGATCCGGCGCCCGACAAGCGTTCGCGATGGATTGCGCGGCTCCTCGACCATCCGGCCTATGGGGACTACTGGGCCAACAAATGGGCCGACCTGCTGCGTCCGAATCCGGACCGTGTCGGGGTGAAGAGCGTCTTCACCCTCGACCAGTGGCTGCGGGAGCAGTTCCGGGACAACCGGCCCTACGATGCCTTCGTCCGGGACCTCCTCCAGGCCGAGGGCTCCAACCATCGGAATGGTCCGGCGGTGGTCTACCGGGATCGGCGCGAGCCGGCGGAGCTGACCACGATGTTCAGCCAGCTGTTCCTCGGCACCCGGATGGAATGCGCCAAGTGCCATCATCATCCCAACGAGAAGTGGGGTCAGGAGGATTTCTACCAGCTCGCGGCGTTTTTCGGTCCGGTGAAGCAGAAGGGGGCAGGGCTGTCGCCACCGATCTCGGCGGGCATCGAGAGCTTCTACTACGCCGCGGGCGGCGAGGTGCGGCATCCGGTCACGGGCGCGGTGATGGCTCCGCGTCCCCCGGACGGACCCGACCTGGGCGCCGGGTCGGGAGACCCACGGGACCGGTTGGCGAGGTGGTTGTTGGACCCAAAGAACCCCTTCTTCGCCAAGGCGGCGGTGAACCGTGTCTGGGCCAACTTCTTCGGACGCGGCCTCGTCCATCCCGTCGATGACTTCCGCACCTCCAACCCGTGTGTGCACCCGGAGCTGCTGGATGCCCTGGCGGCGGACTTCGCGGCGCATGGCTATGACTTCAAGCACCTCATCCGGGTAATCCTCGAATCGCGGCTGTATCAGCTCAGCACGGCGCCCAACGAAACCAACCTCACCGATACCCGACGGTTCTCGCGGGGATATCGGAGGCGGTTGCCGGCCGAGGTGCTCATGGACGCGGTCCGCGATGTGACCGGGGTGTCCGACACCCTTGCGGCCATGCCTGAGGGATCCCGGGCGATGCAGGCGTGGAGCTACAAGATCGGATCGCACTTTCTCGACGCCTTTGGTCGGCCCAACTCCAGCAGCGATTGTCCCTGCGAGCGCGATCTCCAGCTGAGCGTGGTGCAGTCGCTGCACCTGATGAATTCCCAGTCGGTGCAGTCGAAGCTGACCGATCCGAAGGGGCGTGTCCGACAGCTGACAGCGGGGGAGCGTCCGCCTCGTGATATCGTGGCGTCACTCTACCTCGCCACCCTGGGACGGGAACCGTCAGCCGTGGAGCTATCGATCGCGCTGAAAGCCTTCGAGGGCCCCGGTGCGACGCGCGAGACGGCCTCGGAGGACCTGCTTTGGGCGCTGCTGAACTCGCCGGAGTTCGTATTCAATCATTGAGAACCATGCATTCTGCACCGCGGAGCCTGCTGCTCAAGGGCGTCTCGTTCGGGGCAAGCGTCTTTTTGACGGGGGTTTCGGCTGCGCTGCTGCTCACCCCTCAGTCCCCCCTGGGACTCTCCTTGCCGCCCGTGGGTGTCGTGGTGGTCTGTATCCTCTTCGTGATCCGGGGCTACACGGTCGTCCCCGGAGCGCTGGAGATCCGTCGGTTGCTCTGGACCACGCGGATCCCTCTCGAGGGATTGAAGGAGCTCCGGTCTGAGCCGGGGGCCATGCGGGGCAGCCTCCGGGTGTGTGGGAACGCCGGGCTGTTCTCGTTCACTGGGTGGTTTTGGAACAAGCCCCTGGGGATCTATCGGGCCTTCGTCACCGACACCCATCGGACGGTGGTCCTGCGTCTGGCGAAGCGGACCTTGGTCGTGTCCCCGGCCGACCCCGAGGCGTTCGTCCGGGATGTCGAGGCGACCCTGGTGCGGTAGGGACTGCGGATGGCGGAGAAGAGAAGGGGACTCACACGATGACGCGGAAGCACGGGGGGAGAGAAGGAGCGAGGCGGGGTAAGAGGCCAGGTGGGTGATGCCGTGCCCTGCATCACTGGGTGCGGGAGCACCGAGGTCGGGTAGTGACGATCTCCGCATCCGTATCTGCTCCGCGTCGCCCGCGCTGGAAGGGGCGGCGTCCTCTGGGGCTTCGGAGAAACCCGGCCAACCCGACAGCTGGGCCAGGTCTCACGGGAATGATGGGGACGGGAGTGACCCCATATCTACCTTGGGAGGGGCGCTCCCGCGCCCAGTGGCCCAGAGCACGGGTCCACCCACCGGGGCAGGCCCCATCCTCTCCTTCTGTCCTCCGCGTCTCGGCACCTCCGTGGGAGTCCTTCCGCTTTCTGTGCTGCGTGCGTGCGTTGCCCTTTCTCCGTGTGCCCGTATTATGGTCCGACACGCAATCCCTGTGACCACCGAAACGCTCCACTTCGACTCGGCGCGCATCGCGCAATCCCTCTTCGGTCAGGATGAGAAGAACCTTCGGATGCTCGATGCCGAGCTCGGCGTGAAGGCCACCTCGCGTGATGGCTGGATCCGGCTCGAGGGCGATGCGGTCGGGGTGGAGTCGGCCAAGCGGCTCTTGCTCTCCCTTCAGCGGCACCAGCAGGACACCGGCGGCGCCAAACCGCGCGATTTCGCCCAGGCCCTCCAACTGGTGAAGCAGGACGGTGCCGAGGCCCTGGAACGCCTGTTTTCCAACCGGGTCCAGACCTCGCCCAAGAAGGCTCCGGTCACCCCGAAGACCCTGGGGCAGCAGGCGTACATCCAGGCCATCCGGGACAACGACCTCAGCTTCGGGATCGGCCCGGCCGGCAC
>SYEM01000288.1 GCA_005801385.1 Verrucomicrobiales bacterium
GCCCCATTCGTCGGTTCGATTCCGACCCTCGCCTCCAACGCGTTTTTCCACGGGATTTCGAGGGTTTTTGGGTTCTGCGACCCCGTTTTACCCCTGATTGTCAGTAGATTCGTCAGTACGAGTCTGGGAGTTCCACCTTCCGGCACCTTCCGAGACTCGGGGTTCACTCAGGTGTAAGGGGGCTTCGGGATCCACTGGCAGACTGTTCTGATCGTTGGGTCTACGAGCTCGGGGCATTGACCTCTGATTCCAACGTTGAGGATTCTGTCGGAACACCGCGAGAGCCTCTTCCTCGCCTCGACACGCTTCTCCCATGAATCCGAATCCACAACGCCTTGGTCGTTTGATGCTGGGCCTTTGTCTTCTGTGCGGCACCGCGGTCCAAGGGCAGCGGAAGCCCATCATCGACATGCATCTCCACTCCCATGAGCTCTATGTGGCTCCAGGTGCCCCTGAGCCACTGAGCGCAGTACCCGCTGCCAAGAGCACCGCCGACCTGCAGGAGCGGACCCTTGGGGCTCTCGAGAAGTATAATATCGTGCTGGCGGTGACGTCCGGGCCGCGGACCGAGGCGTACCGCGTCGCCTCACCCGAGCGCATCATCACCGGATTGGGGCCCGAGCTGTTGTTTGGGGGAGGAGCGGAAATCGATATGCTCCGGACCCGGTTCAAGACCGGGAGCCGCAATCAAGTGCTGGCCGAGTTCGCTCCGCAGTATCTGGGACTACCCGCCAATGCGCCGGAATTGGAGCCGTACTTCGCGATGGCGGAGGAGCTGGACGTCATCGTGGGAATCCATCTGGGCCTCGGGCCACCGGGCGCCGCCTATTCCGGTTTTCCGAAGTACCGGATGGCCAATTCCAGTCCATTGCTCCTTGAAGAGGTCCTCATCCGACATCCGAAGCTGCGGCTCTATGTGATGCATGCGGGATGGCCGTTTCTGGACGAGATGGTCGGGTTGCTCTACGCCCATCCCCAGGTCCATGTGGACATCGGGGTGATCAACTGGGTGCTTCCTCGTGCAGAATTCCACAAATACCTGAGGCGTCTGGTGGAATCAGGGTTTGCCAGCCGTATCATGTATGGTTCGGACCAGATGCAGTGGCCGGATGCCATCCGGCTATCGATTGAGGCGGTCGAGTCGGCCGATTCTCTGACCGAAAAGCAGAAGCGGGACATCCTCTACAACAATGCGGCTCGGTTCCTTCGGCTCACCGAACAGGAGATCGCCAAGCACAATGGGAGGAAGACACCTCGGAGGTCGGAGCGAACCACACTCCGGGGTTCGTCAGACAGAAGTCCCCAGTGATCCTGCACCGACGCTCGATCCTCGCTGGCCCTGTTCTCTGAGACGCCCAGTGCATCCGGAGAGTCAGTTCGCGTAGGTCGTTGATCGTGCAGGTTTCTGGAAGGGCTCCTTCATCAGGCCATGGGAATCTGGGATGAGGGGGACGTCTTTCGCGTCGGCACGAACAATATGGTGGTCGACCCAGGCGTGGTCTTCCGTCCGGATTCCCGGACAGGGGTCACAGTGATTCCTGATTTCGCCACCGAGTCTTTGAACTTGGTAGATTCTACCGCCCAAAGTTCGGCAAACCAGTTGGAGTTGGTGGGTGGGTTGGTGGGCGAATCAGTCTTCATGGGCCTCCTCCAGACCTGCATCCACGTCTGCCTCTCGCACCCATTCCGCGAAGACGTGCTCGAAGTGGTCGTGCAGCTGCGGATAGATGTCGGAGCGGATACGGGTGAAATGCCGAAGCTGTCGGCGGTCCGTGCCTCCATCGGCGTTGAGCGCGTTGTAGGCCAACGAGAACGGACCCCATAGGTCCCGGTGCGAGACCCTGTCGATGAACCGAACCAGTTGCCCGAGGGTGAAGGGACGTTGGCTGGTGGCCGGCTTCACCTCGAAGGTCTCCTGGTATTCGTCGACGACCCGGTAGTGGAGGCGTCCCTGCCACCACCGTGCCCGGATGCTGATCACATCCGAGGTGGTCGACTCGAGCTCGATGCGGACAATCTCCGTTTCCTGACGTTGGTAGCCCGGCAGATTACTCACCGCCCATGAGGCTCGGATGGATTCGACCGAGTTGATCGCGGACCCCGTCACTCACTTCCGCCGACTGAAGCTCATCGCTCACGCTCTCGAGCCTCCCTTCGGCAAGAGCGTTTGCGATCAGTTGACGTCGTCTGGTGCCCTTGATTCCCCGGAGGATGGCCTGCTGGACTGTGGTGTCTTCCCAGTAGCCCACGGGGCGGAACGTGTAGTCGATACCAGCAAACTTGTTCATGCGTCGGCTCCTTTCAGGCAGCGGTTGAGGGCAGGACGGTGAGCAGGAAATCCCGGATCTGACGTGCTTCCTCCAAATGGCGGGTGCCGGTGGAACGGCGGAGGCGCTGTTTGGTAAAATCGTCGTGATGAACCGTAAGGTTGATCCACCAGAGCCCGTGATTGCGCCAGATGTGGTGATTCCTGTTGGAAGGCTGAACCCGTATTGATGTTTGCATGGCATCGGTGTCGACCGCCACGCACCCAGAGGGTTGTTGGAATGACGAAGGCCGTCGCTCGGGTTACGAGACGACGGCCTTCACACAGGAGTCGTATTCTTGGTTCAGGCTTTCGCCCGCACATCGGAAACCGTTGCCAGTTCCCAAAGCACCTTGCCCACTGACTCAGGGCAGGTCGCTGGTCGTCGGGATTTCTCCCCGCCGACGCTCTGGATGCGTCTCGTTTGGACGGGCAGAGAAAACCATCGGGCGGCGACGGCGGCAACCCCTTCGTGTGTCATAATCTGGATTTGGAGGATGACCGCATTCGGCTCCTTCGATTGAACAGGACCCGGCTCACAGGAGAAATCAGGCCAAGTGGATCGGTTTCCAACTTGAGGGTAACGAAAACCTTTCAGGCGATTTGCAGTGAAGTGGGGGCTCCAAATTGGAAACCTCAACAACAAGCGCGAATGCTCCAGTTTGGGCCAAGGAATACAGCTTCAGTTTGGAACGGTTGGAACGGCAATATTCCCGTTCGGGAATATGGATATTATGGACTCCAAATCTCTAGGCGAGGCGATCCGTATGGCCCGGAAGCGGTTGAAGGTCACCCAGAAGGACCTCGCATTGGCTTCCGGCACTGGACTGCGGTTCATCATCGAATTGGAACGCGGCAAACCGACCTGCCACTTGGGGAAGGCGTTGGGAATCCTTCAAGCCCTCGGATTGCGTCTCAAGGTCGTCGAATCATGAAGCGCCTTGTGGTCTACCTGAACGGCGTTCGAGTCGGGCTCCTGTCGGACGCCGAGGAGCCTGCCTTCGCCTACGACCCGGACTGGCTGGCAACTGGCCCCGGTTATCCGCTGTCGCGACAATTGCCTCTCCAGGGCGAACCCTTTTCCGGGCGGGCGGTGCGTGCCTTTTTCGCCGGTCTTCTTCCCGAGGCGGAACCGCGCGATCGAATTGCCTCCATCCTTGGGGTGAGCGGTGGAAATGATTTTGCCATCCTGGAATGGGTATGCCGGGGAGATCGGCCTCACACCCCGTAATAGGTTTCATACACCCGTGCGGCATCGGCTACGGCGGTGTCCCAGGACCACGACGATTCGGTGAAGCGGTCCGGGCTGAGGCTGCGGACGTAGGGGCCGGGATTGGGATCGAGGAGGGATTCGACGAGGAGACGTCCTATGCCGCCGGAGCCGGAGATGCCGTGTGCGTTGCAGCCGGAGGCCATGACAAAGCCAGGTACGCGGCGGCTTTCCCCGATGATGAAGCGACCATCCGGGGTGAAGGTCGGCCAGCCCTTGCCGACCCAGCTGGATTGGACCCTGTCGGCAGAGGGCATCAGGCGCTTGAAGGACGTGGTGAAACTGTTGAGCACCGGCCAATCGGTCACGACGGGAGGAGGCGCACACTCGGAGGGGTAACGGCGCGGGTCGACATTCAGCGATTTCGGTTCCCAGCCGCCGAGCAGAAGACCGCCGTCGCGGACACGTCCGTACAAGGTCCATTCCGGGATGCGGAAGCACGGAAGGTCCGGGGTGAGCCCCTCCATTTCGAGGGTGACGTAGTACTCGTGGCGGACAGGGACGATCGGGAGATCGAGGCCGGCCATCTTGGAAACGTGGTGGGCATTGGCTCCGGCGGAGTTGACCAGATAACGGCAGTCGGCTGTGCCGCGGTTGGTGCGGATGCCGGAGACGCGGCCCTGATGGATCCGGACTTCCTCGAGTGCAGTACCGGGGACGAAACGGACGCCCAGTTGGGCAGCGTTGTGTCGGTAGGAGGCGGCGACGCGGGAGGGCGTCATGTAGCCGTCGCTCGGACACCAGACGATGGAGGTGCACGAGGAGAAGTCCATGAGGGGCCACCGCTGAGAGGCCTCGGATCTGCTGATGATCATGGCTTCGAGACCGGCTTCGGTGGCGACGTCGACGAGGTGATGGAACTCGGCAGCACGCCGTTCGTTGAACGCGATCCGGAGGGAACCGACCTCGTTCCAGTCGGGCTTCACGTCGGAGACCTGGAGTTCGCGGAAGGTGCGTACCGAGTGCATGGCCAACTCAACGCGTTCCCGGGAGTCGCGGAGCTGTCCGCAGAGGCCGGCACCCTGGGAGGTCGTCACCGCACCCTCCCGGTCCTCCCGCTCGATGACGAGGATGTCGCGTCGGCCCGCCTTGGCGAGGGCGTAGGCGCAACCGAGGCCGACGGCACCGCCGCCGACAATGATGATTTCCGCACTGGGAAGGGAGTTCATGGGATTCAGTGGAGTTGGAGCGAGTCGAGATACCAGCGGACGAAGCCTTCGACGTTGTATTCCTTGTGCTGGGAGTAGGGGCCGGGGCTGTAGGCGGAGGAGTTGATGCCGCGCTGCTGGCGTTCGCAGATCTCCCAATCCTGTTCCGAGGTGAGCTGCCAGAAGGGCTTCAGGCGGTCGAGAACGTAGTCGCGGCCCTCGACGGCCTTCTCGTCGACGAGCCACCAGACCTTGATGGCCGTGGCCTGCGGTCCGGCTGGGAGGAGACGTGTGCTGACGCCGTGGTCGCAACTCGAGTGGTTCCAGAAATTGGGGAGGGAACGGAGCCGGAGGGTTCCGACGTCCGGGTCGGGGTAATCACCCATGAGGGGTGCGACCCGGGTGCCGTCCATGGTTTCGCTGACCCAGCCTTCGATGAGGGGGGTTCGGTTGCCGCTGAACCAGATGCCGGCCCGGGCATCGGGAAAGACGGTCATGCCCGTGGCCTTGTGGGTGGCGAGACCGGCTTTCTTCCAACGCTTCTCGACCCGCGCCGCGGCCTGTGCCATGCGCTGCCGGATTTCCGGCGTCGTGTCGTCGGAGTTGTAGTGATCGAAGTTGGCGCGGATGTACTGCGGGTGGTTCACGTTGCAGTGGTAGCACTCGCGGTTGTTTTCCCAGACGATCTTCCAGTTGGCCTTGACGAGGTAGTCTGCGGAGGCGGCCACCTTGGCGCGGTGAAAGCCCTGGGGTTTCAGTAGGGGGGCGAGACAGGCTTCGGCGGCGTCGAAAGGTGTCGGGGAGGGGGCGAGGTTGATATAGATGAGGCCGCCCACCTCATGGAGGGCGACGGGGTGGAGGCCGAAGTCGGCCTTGCGGAGGCTGTCGTGCATGCCCCGCCAGGCGGCCAGGGAGCCATCGAGGCGGTAGCTCCATTGGTGGTAGGGGCAGACGAAGGCGGAGACGTGTCCGGCGTGGGCGTCACAGAGGGCGGATCCGCGGTGGCGGCACACATTGTGAAACGCGTGGAGGCTGCCGTCGCGATTGCGGGCCACGATGATGGAGTCCGTGTCGACGCTGACGATGAAGTAGTCGCCGGACCTGGGAATTTCGCAGGTGTGCCCGGCGAAGAGCCAGCCGCGTCGCCAGACCCGCTCGAGGTCGAGTTGGTAGATCGCCGGGTCGTTGAAATAGGGTTGGGGAAGGGTCCAGCCCTCTCGCCTTGACGGCAGCGGAGGCGTTGTGGGTCCCGGGCTTGGGCTTGCAGGCTCAGGAGCCGGGAGAGTTCCGGCTTTCGAGGGGCGGTTTTTGTGGGCTTTCAAGGGAGGAAGTTGCCGGAGTGACGGTCTGGATTCAAAAGACGCTCTGGAAGAGGTGGAAAGCTCAATGTGGGTCGAGATCTCGATTGCGGGAACCCGAGGGCCGTCTCATTCCGTTGGAAGCAGAGACCCTTCCTAAAGCACATCTCCACCCGCTGCGACTCAGTGTTCGCGATGCCTGCGGCAAGGCCTGCGGTGGTCGGATCTGCAGGGTGGATCCGATCCGCTCAGGCCTTCATTTCGGTGATCTGCTTCGTGGCGATGCCGATCGGGCGATCCAGTGGGATGCCGGCGCAGGACAGCAGCGTGGTCAGCAGGTCGCCCTGGTTGCCCTGGACGTTGGGCAGGAAGCGTCCGGTCCTGAGGGAACCACCACCCTTACCAGCGATGATGAACGGGAGGTTGTCGCGCCGGTGCTTGTCGCCGTCCTCCAGGCCCGATCCCCACATCAGGATGCAGTGGTCAAGCAGGGTGCCATCCCCCTCCTTCAGGGCGTGCATCTTCTTCACCATGTAGGCGAATTGATCGACGTTCAGCGTGTTGATGGCCGCCACCTTGCCGATCATCTCCTGGTCGCTGCCGTAGTGCGTCTGCGAGTGGTGCTGGTCCGAGAATCCCAGCTCGGGGTAGGACGCTCCGTTGGGTCGGGAGCTGATGTAGGTGCTGACGCGGGTGGTGTCGGTCTGGAACGCTAGGACGGTCAGGTCGCACATGACCTGCATGTACTCACTGCGCCTGTCGCCTTCGGGGATCTTCACCTCGATGGGCGCCGAGTCATTGGCGTGGCGTCTGGAGGGAGCGATCCCATTCTTCTCCAGCGCCGCCTCCTGCTGGCGGGTCTCGATGGCGGCGATGCGACGTTCCACCGAGCGCACACTGTCGAGGTATTCATCGAGTTTCTGCCGATCCCCCCTGCCCAGGGTCCGGCGGAGGTCGCGGGCGCCACCGAGCACGCGATCGAGCATCTGGCGATCCAGCGGGTTGGCCTGTGTGACCGTGCCTTCCTTGCCGCGTTTGCCGAAGAGCCGGTTCAACACGTTGCGGGGATCCGTCTCCGCCGGCACGGGCTGGGTGGGTGAGCGGAAACTGCAGTGGTTGTAGTATCCCTCGTGCAGGCCTTCCTGATTCTCCTTCCAGGTCTGGGGCATCGTGGCCAGTTCCAGCGACGGGAGAAGCGTCTGGGCACCGACATAGTTGGCCATGATCTGGTCGGCTGAGATGGAGATGTTGATGCGGTCGCGCGAGTCGGGGTCGGGCAACCGCGCCGTGAGCCAGGTGGACAGTTCCAGGGCATGCGGGGCACCGCCGAAGGGTGTGGTTGGCACGCCCGAGATGCCCTTCATCATCAGGCATTGGTCCATGATGGGGTGCAGGGACCGGAGGATCGGCGGCGGCGAGTGGAGGAACTCCTCCTGACTCTTCGGCCAGAACTGGTCCATGATGACCCCGTGGGGCATGTACATGAACGCCAGCCGCACCGGCGGTTTGGGGGTATCGAGTCCAGCCGCCCGTAGGGAATCCAGGAACGGAAGCGCCAGGGACACCCCCACTCCTCTCAGGAAGGTGCGGCGATCCACAATGGAGGGGTGATTCGTGGTGTTCATAGGGGTGTTCTGCTGCGGGTGAATCGGGGTCATCATTCGACTCTGCGGTGGGTGAATAGGTCACTGGCGATGACTTCGGTGAGGATCGTCCGGACCTGGTATCCGTCCTCGGCGATCCGGGCCATCAATTGGTCGATCACGACCTCATCATATCCTTCCAACTGTCGCCCGAGCGCATAGGCCATGAACCGTTCGGTCAGGTTCCGGGCCAGGTCGGCCTCCCGACCGGCCAGGAGGCGCTTCAATTCCGCTGGGTTGGCGAAGGTGGCCCCGTTCGGGAGCCTTCCTGCCGAATCGATCGCGCCACCGGTTTCATTCCGGTTCCGCCAGCGTCCGATGGCGTCGAAGTTCTCCAGGCCAAAGCCAATCGGATCGAGTGTCTTGTGGCAGTTGGCGCAGACGGGATCCTTCGTGTGGAGTTCGGTCCGTTGTCGTAGGGTCAACCCCTGCACCCCTTTCGGTTCCTGAGCGTCGAGTGCCGGGATGTCGGGCGGGGGCGGTGGCACGTGTTCGCCGAGGAGCTGCTCCAGCACCCAGACGCCTCGACGCACGGGGCTGGTCCGTGTGGGGAACGAGGTTGCCGCGAGGGTGGCGGGCATGCCGAGGACACCACCTCGGTCGGGGTTCCCCAGCTTCACCCGGCGCATTCGGGTCCCCTTGACCGAGGGCCTGAGGCCGTACAGCTCGGCGAGCGGTCCGTTGACGAAGCTGTAGTCGCTGTCGACGAACCGGACGACCCTCTGGTTCTCGCGCACGATGCTTTCGAAGAACAATCGGGCTTCCTCCATCATGGCCTCCCGCAAGGCGGGGGTCATCTGGGGGAACAGGGTGGGATCGAAGACCTGGCGCTTCAGGTCGTCCACCCGGAGCCACTGGGCACCGAATCCGTCGAACAGGGCCCGGGCGCGGGGGTGGAGCAGGAGCCGCTTCGTCTGGGCCCGCAGCGTCTTCGGTTGGTGCAGTTCACCCGTATCGGCGAGGGCGGACAGCTCGGCGTCGGGCGGCGCCGACCACAACAGATAGGAGAGACGTGCTGCCAGATGGTGGTCGTCCAATCGAACAATCTGGCCATCGGCCTGGGCCGTTTCGGCCGGGGCAATGAAGAGGAACTGTGGGGAGACGAGGACCCCCTTGAGCATGAGCCCCATCGACGCCGTATCCTCCAGGCCCTTTCCCCGGGCGAGGTCGAAGATGTCCATGAGGACCTCAACCTCCCTCTCGGTGGGCGGTCGGCGGTAGGCATCGCGAGCCAGGGAGCGCGCGACCTGGCGCACTGCGTCGCGACGATCGCCCCCCTCGAGCGGCTTCCTGCCAAAGAGCCGCCTCTGGACTGCGGTTGGCGCCTTGCCTTCCGGCGCGACGATCTGCCCGACGACTTCGTTGGCGATCTCGAGAAACAGTTCCGATTGCAGCGGGGAGATCGAGTTGAGGTAGCCCTCCCCAAGGACTTCTTCCGGAAGGCGGTCGGCGATGGACGTGTTCACCCCGTAGAGGTCGTGCAGCGTGTTGGCGTACTCGACCTTCGACAGCCGGCGCATCACGAACGGGCCGGGGTTTCTTGGGCTCAGGTGCTTCAGCTTGCCGATCCACCCGATGAATTGGCGGCGCTCTTCTTCGGTGGGTTGCTGGGCCGAGTCCTGCGGTGGCATGTCGTGGACCCGGACGTTCGCGACCGCCTTCTTCCAATGGAGGAAGGCGGTGCCGCGGCCGGGATCCTTCAGCGCCACCTCGAGGTTGACGTTCGCCTTGGCGCGGCCCCCACCGTGGCATTTCGTGCAGTAGGCCTTCACGAAGGGTTCCACCTGTTCCTTGAAGGTCTTCCTCGCGTCGTCCCGGAGCGCGGCAGCGTTCACGTTTTCACGGTCCGTTTCACCACGACACGGCGAGATCAGCGAGAGGACGAAGGCACAGCCCAAAGCCGCGGTCGTCGCGGGTGCCAGCCGGACGAACCGGACGAGGCGTGGGGGCTGCATGCCGGAAATCCAAGCACGAGCTCTGACGGAATGGAATGACGAGGATGGACCCTAGTGCTGAACGCCCGGGGTCTCCTGGGTGTGGTGACTCTGGGGAGGCCGGATTCGAGTCCCGCCGTGGGGGTCGACGATCTGGAGTCCGATGCCGCTTGTGGCCTCCATGGACCGCGCTCGGGGAAATGGAGAAATGGAGGGCCGGGGACTCACACGAGGGGCACGGACAAAAGGGGGGTAGAGTGTTGAGAGTCGAGAGTTGAGAGCGGAGGGACCTCGGCCCGGGGCCCGGTCAATACATCGGTAACACTTCTGGTTCAGAACATAGGTAACACTTTTGGGGTTGGGGGTTACAGGTTGGGTTAGGTTTGGCGGGGTAGGTCATCCGGCGTGAGTGGAGGACCCGAGGCCGGCTGGAGCGGAGC
>SYEM01000289.1 GCA_005801385.1 Verrucomicrobiales bacterium
AGACCACCACCACCTCACTGCTGGCCTGGGTCTTCGAGCATGCCGGGCTCAATCCGTCGTTCCTCATCGGTGGCATCCCCTCCAACCTCGGCCCGGGCGCCAGCTTCACCGACTCCCCAGGGTTCATCCTCGCGGGCGACGAGTCCGACGCCGCCTTCGTCGACAAGCGGAGCAAGTTCATCCACTACCTGCCGGAGGTGGCGATCGTGAACAACCTGGAGATGGACCATGCCGACATCTTCGGGTCGCTCCAGGACATCCAGCTGTCCTTCCGTCGACTGATCCATCTGATTCCGAGGAACGGACTGCTGCTCGCCAACGGTGATGAGCCCAACCTCGCGCCGCTTCTCGGGGTGTCCCACTGCCCGGTGAAGCGGTTCGGACTCGGCGGATCGAACGACATCCGGGCCACCGGGATCCACCTCAAGGCCGAGTCGTCGGAGTTCCAGATCGCGGGTTCGCGGTTCGACCTCCCGATGGTCGGGGAGCTGAACGTCCGCAACGCCCTCGCCGTCGCCGCCTGTGCCCGACACTGCGGACTCACCGACGCACAGATCCAGTCTGGGTTCGCGACGTTCCGGGGCGTGGAGCGGCGCATGACGACCCGGGGCGAGGTCAAGGGCATCGCCGTGGTCGACGATTTCGGACACCACCCCACGGCGATCCGGGAGACCCTCCGGGCACTCCGGATCCGGTATCCCGGACGACGCCTCTGGGCGGTCTTCGAGCCCCGGTCGAACACCACCCGGCGCAACCTCTTCCAGCACGAGCTGGTCGACGCCCTGGAACGCGCCGACGCAGTGGTCGTGGCCGAGGTGGCCCGGCTTGAGCAGCTGTCGCCCGCAGAGCGGCTGAACCCGGAGAAGCTCATGGAGGACCTCCGTCTCACCGGCAAGCCCGCGGCCTATCTGCCGACGGTCGACTCGATCCTCGACCATCTCGTGACGGAGACCCGCAGCGGCGACGTCGTGTGCATCTTCAGCAACGGGGGTTTCGGCAACATCCACCAGCGCCTCCTGAAGCGCCTCGAGGCCTGACCTCCGTCCCGGCCCGTTTCCAGAGCAGCACCCCCCACCACCCCATCGTGGAGTCCCACCGAACCCCAGCCGCCTACCGCATCGCCGACTCCGCGTCGGGCCTCCTGATCCTCGCCCTCGTGGTCTTCGCCCCCTGGGCCTTCGGCTGCACGGTCACCTGGGCCGTCGACACCGTGACCGTCGTGGGCTACACCCTCGGGGCCCTGCTGCTGGTCAAAGCGATTGCCCGCCGGCGGGAGGACTACACCCCGGATCGGTGGGTGGAACACGACGGGCTGGGGCGCTGGATCGTCCGCCTCTTCGCCTCGCTGACCCTCGTGATGCTGGCGATGGTCCTGACCGGATGGCTGAACGGCCGGGCGGACGTCGTCTTCTCGGACGTCGGTCCCGCGCTGGAGTACCGGGAGCGGACCCCGATCCCCTGGCTACCTGCCTCCTACGACGCCGCCCGGTCGCTCCGGGGTCTCGTGCGGTACACGAGCTGGGCCCTGATCTTCTGGGCCACCCGGGATTGGGTGGTCACCAAGACGCGTCGGGAACGACACGATTCCACGGAGGGGGTCTTCCCCACGGCCCGGGTCCGGCAGTTCCTCTGGACCCTGTGCATCAGCAGCGCCGTCCTGGCCCTCGTGGCGATCGCGCACCGGCTCGAAGGGTCGTCAGACAAGGTCCTTTGGCTCGTGAAGTTCCCGCTGATGAATTCGTCGGAGGCGATCTGGGGATCGTTCCCCTACCGGGCCAACGGAGCGCAGTATTTCAACCTCGTGTGGCCGGTGTGCCTCGGGTTCTGGTGGTCGCTCCGGGAACGCTCGGCGGCCCTCGAGAAACGGCCGAAGGGGTTCGGCAACGATCCCAGCATGATCCTCCTTCCCTGCACCGTGCTGCTGGCCTCCTGTCCAATCCTCGCGACCAGCCGGGGTGGCGTGCTGATCATGCTCAGCCTCCTCGGAGGGGCCCTCCTGATCCTCACCCTCGCCAAGGGCCGGACGGGGCGGACCGGACGCCTCGTCGCCGCGATCCTGTTCCTCATCACCCTCGGGGGCGGCTGGTTTCTCGGAGGGGAGGAGCTTCAACGACGGTTCCTGACCGTGTTCGAGGACAAGATGTCCAACCGGCTCGCCATCTATGAGGTCGCCCATCGCATGGCCGATGAGGCCGGGGTCTGGGGTCTGGGGGCGGAATCCTACACCGGGCTCAACGGACTCTACCGGACCAAGCCGGAGGACACCTGGGAAGGGTTCGTCCATGACGACTGGCTGGAGACCCGGATCAACATCGGATGGGCCGGTGTGGGGCTCGTCATCGCCCTCCTCGCGATGCTGCCGGCCCACTGGTCGACCGGTCGCGGCATCCAGGCACCCAGGGAATTCACAGGCCTGCTGGCGCTGTCCCTGATCGGGATCCTGGTCCACGCCAAGTTCGACCTCCCGTTCCAGATCACCTCCCTCGTGGTGATGGTCCTGCTCCTGTCCGCGATCGGGCTCTCCAGCGCTCCCAGGCCCGTGGCCACGGTGCCGTCCCGACACAAGGACCAAGGCGGAAGCCGGGGACGCCGGGGCTAGGCGGCCGTCCGGGACGTCCGGCGACGATACCAGTCGATCGACCGCTCGAGAGCCGAATCCAGGTGGTGACGCGGATGCCAACCGGTGGACTGAAGGCGGTCGATCGAGGCAGAAGAATGCCGGACGTCGCCGGCCCGCGGCTCGGCATGGACCCGTGGGCTGCCGGAACCTGAGATTCGGATGATGGCATCCGCCAGGGCGTTGACCGTGAGCGTCGTCCCGGACGCCACGTTGTAGGGACCGTGCAGGTCGCGGTTGCGGGCGAGGTGGACGAGGGCGCCAACCACATCCTCGACAGCGACGAAATCCCGGGTCTGTTTCCCGTCGCCGTGGATCACCAGCGGCTGTCCGGCCAGGGCCCTCTCGATGAACCTCGGAACGGCGGCGGCATAGGGGCTGTCGGGACGCTGTCGGGGTCCGAAGACGTTGAAGAACCGGGGGCAGACCGTGCTGAGACGCCCGCGTTTGTGATACAGGTCGCAGTAGAATTCCCCCGCCCACTTGGTCTCGGCATACGGACTCCTCGGGTCCGCGGCGGCGGACTCGCGCTTGGGGTTCTCGGGATTCTCCCCGTAGACGGCGGCTGAGCTTGCGAGCACCAGACGCTGCACCCCGGCCCTTTCCGCCGCCTCGAGCACGTTCAGGAGTCCGATGACGTTGGCCTGGGCGCAGGCCAGGGGGTTCTCCATCGACGCCGGCACGCTGATGAACGCCGCCAGGTGGAAGACCCAGTCCACCCCCACCATCGCCCGCGCCACGGCATCCGGGTCCAGGATCGAGGCCTGGATGAACTCCACTCCCCCAGAAGGCAACAGGCTCCGATCGCCCGAGCTGAGATCGTCCAGCACCCGGACCTCCCCCAGCTCCACACAGGCGGTGCACAGATGGCTTCCGATGAATCCCGCACCACCCGTAATCAATGTTCTCATGTCGTGTGACGTGTTGCGGTGAAATGGGCGCATGAAGCGGGGGGCCGGGACAAGCGATTGTTAGGGAGGACGACGACGCCTGCGGGACCCTGGACCACCGCCGGATGGGATCCTGCTGGCGACTCATCCGGGGTTGCGATTCCATCCAGCGTCGCCATGAGCCGCCCGGTGCTTGTCGTCTCGGATCTGCTGCCCCCCAAGCGCGGGGGGCTCGCCGACCACACCCTCATGCTGGCGCGTGGCCTCGCACGACATCGTCCGGTCACCGTCCTCACCTCCCCCGGGGCCGCCCCCCAACCCGAGTTCACGATCCGGCCCGTCGCCCGCAGCTGGAAGGATCTCCAGGGGCTCCGCGAGGAGTTCTCCCGGGGCTCCCAAGAAACCCAGATCCTCTGGCAGTATGTGCCCCACATGTATGGACGGGGTGGTGTGAACCCAACCCTCCCACGGCTCATGGCTGAGCTCGCCCGGCAGGGACGCCCCCAGATGGTCCTGGCCCACGAGATCATGGCCGACCCTTCCTGGCATCCGGTCCGGGCCTGGTACGTCTGGAACCAGAGGCGGCAATGGGAGGCGATCCTGAGGCATGCCGACGTCATCCCGATCGGCTGCAGCCGCTGGGTCGACGACTGGGGACGTCGGAGGCCCGACGTGGCCCGCAAGCTCTTCACCCTGCCTTCTCCCTGCAACATTCCGGTGGTGGCGACGCCCGACGACCACAGGGCGCGGTGGCGACAGGAGCTGGGCCTGCCCGCCGACATCCCGGTGCTGGCCTATTTCGGGACGCTCAGCCCCAGCAAACAGCTGGACTGGATCCTCGGGTGCTGGGAGGAGAGCCACCGGCGGGGACTCGACGTGGCCTTCGTGATCATCGGAGCCTCCCCATCGATTTCCGTGCCTCCCGACCGTGCCAGCCGTTTTCGGACCCTGGGCTACCTGCCCGAGGAGGCCGCCTCCCGCGCGTTGTCCGCGGTCGATGTCCTGGCCCTCCCGTTCGTCGACGGGATCTCCGAACGCCGCGGAAGCATCATGGCCGGTCTATGCCACGGGGTGGCGGTCGCCTCGACCATCGGCCACTGCACGGGGGTCGAGCTCGCGAAGGCCGACTGGGTCGCGCTCAGCCGGGCCGATGACCGGGACGGCTTCGTCTCCTCCGTGGTGGACCTGCTGTCGGATCCGGACCGTCGACGTCGGGTTGGAGCCGGCGGACGATCCCACTACCGGCAGCACTTCGACTGGCAGGTGGTCGTGGACCGGATCCTCGGCAGGCTTCCCACCGGTCCGTCCCGCCCGGGCGAAGGTTCCGCGCCATGCGCCTCCTGATTGTCTCGTACTTCTACGAGGCCCCGGCAGGAGGGGGCGTGATCGTCGCCCGACTTCTGGCTGAGCATCTTCGCGCGCGGGGGCACTCGGTGGAGGTGCTCTGCCTGGAGGGGTGCACCGAGCGACAACCGGGCACGGTGTTGCGGATGCCAGCGCCGCGCGGGTTCCAGCGCCGCCTCGATCGGCTCCGACAGGTCCTGCTCTTCCTCAACAACCCGGGGTTCGACCGACATTTCCTCGACAAGGCCCTCTCGCTGACCCGCGAAACCGCCCCCTACGACTTCATCCTGTCCCAGGATTTCCTCGGCCTCCGGGTGGCGGCCTCCCTCGCGTCCCGAGCCGGGATACCCTGTGGCACCACCCTCCATGACACCCTTCCCCAACAGGTCGAGGTCGGGGTGAGGAACCTGGTTCTCAAACGGGTCCTGCGGACGCTGTCCCGGATGAGGGACCGATCGCTGGCGGGCGACCTGTGCCGTCTCGACTGGATCGCTGCCGTCTCCCGGCACGTCGCCGCGTCCGCGACAACCTGGCTAGGCGCCGGGCATCCGCCGGTCCACGTGGTCCACAACCCGGTGCCCGACCGGTTCCGAAAGGTCGAACCGCCAACGCCTTCCGAGGGCCCGCGGTACCTGTTTGTGGGGAGGCTATCCCCGGAGAAGGGGGTCGACCTCCTCGTCGACGCCTTCCGAAGGCTTCCGGCCGACCACCGGTTGACCGTGCTGGGACTGCAGGGATCCCTACGGCAGCAGATCATCGAACGGGCCGCGGCCGACCCGCGGATCCAGATCCACCCGCCGTGCGGCCACCTCGACATGCCGGAGGTGTACGCCCGCCACCAGATCGTCTGCTGCCCCGTCATGTGGGATGAACCCTTCGGCCTGACCGTCCTGGAAGGCCGGGCCTCACAACGGGTCGTTGTCGGCACCCGACGCGGTGGGCTTCCGGAGATCCTCGGAGGCTACCCCCGGGCCGTCCTGTTCGATGCCGATCCCAGGAACCGCGGCCTTACCGTGGATCGCCTGACACAGGCACTCCTTGAGGCACCACGACGTCTCCGGGATCCCCTCGATCCGATCTCGGAGGAACGTTTTCTTGGCACCATGCGGATCGGAGCGGTCGTGGACCGGTATGAGGGTCTCATCCGCAACGCCGTCGATACGCCGAGAGCCCGCGGAAGCGTCTGAACCCGGCGGCTCCAGGTCCCGTTCCAAGAGGGATCAGTGCGGTTTCCGGAGTACGGCAACGTAGGACAGCACCGTCTCCGAACCGAGGTGCGCAAACGGGACCATCAGGTGCTGAAGCACCAGGAACGGAGGATACGCCGCCAGGGCCAGCAGGCGCCGGAATCCACCCCTCTCGTTGGCGATCGCCAGCTGGCCCGTCACCAGCGTCATCACGACCGCAACCGTCCCGCCGGTCCGCCACTGCCCCACCACCTCCAGTCCCGCCCCCTGCGCCAGACGGGCCATCGCATGATGCGTGTAGCGGAAGAAGTCATGCGGCTCCTCATGCAGCGGGAAGATGAAGGGCCAGGACAGATACACCTGCCCACCCGGCCTCACGACACGGGCCAGTTCGGCCAAGGCTCGGGCCGGATCCGGGTGATGTTCCAGGACCTCGAAGGCTGCGGCGTGGTCGTAGCTCGCATCGGCGAACGGCAGCGTCCACGTGCGGGTGTAGTCCGACGGGAACGCGAAGTCAGGCTTCCCCGCGGTGAAATCCTTGTTGATGGAATACCGATCGAAGTCGATGCCCTCATAGCGGGAGATCCCCACAAAGAGGTCCCGATGCGGCTTCTGGCCGCAGCCGACATCGATGAGGGATCCCGACGCCGGCGCCGCATCGAGGGCACGACGGAGGGCACGACGCTGGAGGTGTCGCGTCAGGAAATACGGAGAGATCCAACCCCGGGGGCTCATCGGCTGGGTGGAGGCTGAACGAACCCCACTCCTTCGGGGAGCAAATCCTACAGTCCCCCCGATCGCCCCCTCCTGAAGCCGAAGTGGGGATTGGTTTTCCGGCGCCGTCCGGGCAGCGTCTCGGCATGTCGCATGTCGGCACACCTCCGGAATCCCGTCGCCTGAACGTCGGGTGCGGCCTCGATATCCGCCCCGGCTGGGTGAACCTCGACCGGGTCGACTATGGGGGGAACACCCTGACCGACCTCGATCGCTATCCCTGGCCGTTCCCGGACTCGCACTTCGACGAGATCCTGTGCAGCCACATCCTTGAGCATCTCGGCAATTTCAACGCCGTCGTGACCGAGCTCTGGAGGATCTCCCGTCCCGGCGCCCTCATCGTCGTCCGGGTCCCCTTCTTCCTGAGCACCAAGTACTACTCGGAACCCGACCACCGGATCCCCTTCGGCATCCGGAGTTTCGACAACTACGAGGACATCTCCGGCCGCACGCTCAGGTTCTACGAGAAGTGGAAGCTCGGCCATCGGACCAACTACGGCTCCCCTGCGCGCTTCCGCATCGAGGAGAAGCGGTTCCATTTCTCCAACTTCGCCGTGCTCCGCTGGCTGAATGGACCGATCAACCTCGAGCCGGTGCTCTTCGAGCGGTTCTTCGCGACCCTGCTGACCCCCGAGGAGGTCTGGTTCCGGCTCCGGGTGGTCAAATAGGCGACACACGCTCCGTCCAGGAATCCGGGCCCATGATCCTCCCCCAACTGCTCTGGCGCTTCGCCCACCATCGGGACGACGCGGAGTTCTATCGGATGCAGGCCGTCGATGCCATCCGGTGGCTCCAGACCCGGGGGATTCCCAGGCGCCCGGACTGCCTCGCCCTCGACCTCGGGTGCGGACACGGGATCTTCGGACGGGAACTGTCCCGGCTCGGGGTGCGGGTCGTCTACGCCGACGAGGCTAACGGCCTCATGCCCGAGATCCAGGGAGCCCCGTTCCGAGAGGTGAACCTCGACCGTGACGAGCTCGGAGCACTGGGTCGGCATGACCTCGTGGTCTGCTCGAACGTCCTCGAGCATCTCGCCAAGCCCAACCGATTCCTGTCCAGGGCCCACGAGATCCTGACCGACGACGGTGTGCTCTATCTGAGCTGGACGAACTGGCTCTCCCCCTGGGGCGGGCACGAATTCTCGCCGTGGCATTACCTGGGCACCTCCCTGGGTCCGGCGATCTATGACAGGCTCAGTTCCCGTCCGAGGTTCCATCAGCCTCACCGAAACCTCTTTCCAACCCACATCGGACGAGTGCTCGCCCACATCCGGAGCGACACGCAGCTGGAGCTGGTGGCCGCAGCACCGCGGTACTTCACGGAATTCAGCGGGCTCATGTCGGTTCCCATTCTCCGGGAGTTCCTGTCGTGGAACTGCGCGCTGCTGCTGCGGCGTCGAGGATAGCCCCATGCCCCCCGAAGCGGACCTCCAGCGCCTTGCGGGACTCGGCTGTTGGCGCGGGGATCCGGACATCACGCCCCTGGCTGGGGGGATGACGAATCGGAACTACAAGGTCCGCGATCGCGCCGGGACCCATGTGGTTCGCATTGGAGAGGATCTTCCCCACCATGGGGTGATGCGCTGGCACGAGCTGGCCGTCGCGCAGGCGGCCCATGCGGCCGGGCTTTCCCCGGCCATCCGGTTCGCAGAACCCGGCCTCGTGGTCATGGACTTCATCGACGGCCAGCCGCTTTCCCCCGACCGGATCTCTGACCCCCGACTCCAGCCGCGCCTCGCTGAACTTCTCCGGCGTTGCCAT
This sequence comes from Verrucomicrobiales bacterium, assembly GCA_005801385.1. Taxonomy (GTDB): domain Bacteria; phylum Verrucomicrobiota; class Verrucomicrobiia; order Limisphaerales; family UBA9464; genus UBA9464. The sequence continues at coordinate 8,573 of SYEM01000289.1, forward strand.
CGGGAAATCCCCCGCCATCTCCGGGGACCCGTCCTGACGTTCTGGCCGTTCCAGGTTGTTCGATCCTATCTCGACCATCTGAAGCGCCACCGTTCCCGTGGGTCGGGACGCCTGGACGAATTCCACAGACTCAATGAGAAGCTCGAATCCCGATTCACAGGCACCGGTCTCGTGCTCGGACACAATGACCTTCTGGCCGGCAACATCCTCGACGACGGATCGCGGCTCTGGCTGATCGACTGGGACTACGCCGGCTTCGGCACTCCGTTCTTCGACCTCGCGAATCTCGCCACCAACAACCGGCTGCCGACCGAGGCGGAACTGGAACTTCTGGGACAGTACCTGGACACGAGCCACATCGATACGAACATCCTGGCCAACCATCGCTGCATGCGCGTCCTCTCCCTGCTGCGCGAGGTGCTCTGGGGAATGGTCAGCGAGATACATCCGGCGGTGGAGTTCGACTATGCCACGTACACGGAGGAAGCCCTCGCCCGGTTCGATGCGGAGCTTGCGGAAAGCGGAGCGGACTCACGCGACGGCACCGCGACGGGTGAGCCCCCTGCCCCTTCCCGGCGTTGAATACTACCGGAGTCCCACCAGGTACTCGACCAGGTCCCTCAGCTCGAAACGACCCAGCTGATCGGCCAGACCTTCCGGCATCGCACTGGGTCCACGGTCACGACGCGCGACGTCCGATTTTCTGACTGCCACCCGCTTCAACACGCCGGTGTCGGACTCGGCCACCTCCAGATCCAATGCATCGCCCGTCTCCGACTTCACGGCCCCGGCCACTGTTTCGCCCGACCTCAGGGTGAGGACGACGGTCTCGAATCCCGCAGCAATCTGGGCGTTGGGATCCACGATGCTCGCGAGGAGATCTTCCCGGGAGAGCCGTGCTCCCACCTTCGTGAGTTCCGGTCCGACGATTCCACCTCCGGTACCGATTTTGTGGCATCTCAGACACTGGACGGTGGGGTTTTCCCGGAACACGCGTCCCCCGCGCTCCGCGGTGCCGCCTGTGAGCGCGAACCGCCAGCGATCGGGTCCGGCTGACACGGCGGACCGGCGCCGCTTCAGGCGTTCGGCCCAGACGGAATCCACGGCCGCGCGCGCCTCGGCGGCGGACTCGACATCCAACACGAGTGCCGAAGGCAATGTCCCGGCTTCGAGGGCAACCCACGGCGCATTCAAGGCCTCCGATGCCGAGGCTTCAGGGAGACGTCCCAACGCCGCCACTGCCGCCTGGGCCAAAGCCAGTTCGTCGCCCCTCGGTATTCCTGAACCGGGGATCAGCCGCGCCAGGATCGAGACGGCATCGGCTCCACCGAGTCGGTCCAGATACGGCACGGCCGCCACACGGAGAGCGGCATCAGAGGAGGCGAGGGCGGCCTGGATCGCGTCGGGAGCCTGTGCCGCGTTGAGTGAGACCAACGCGACCAGGATCGCCCTCCGAAGCGCCGAGGCGGAATTGGTCCGGCTGAACCGTTCATACAGGGGCGAACTCGCCTCCTTCACCCCGAGGGCCGCGGTGGCGTCGACGGTGGCGATCTGGAGCGACAGCACCTCGCGGGTGCCGACCGGGACGCCGCTCTCGGAGAGGTTGAGCGGGTTCAGGAGATCCCCGGCAACCCGCAGGAACGCCCGCCGGGCGGGGGCCGGATTCCGCTTCACGACATCCCCTTCGGAAAACGCAACCGTCCGTCCCAGATCCTTGGGCAGTTCCGGAACGGCGGCAGCCCGTCCGAAATTCCTCGAGGCCCGGGCGACCTGCGAGGCGCGATCCAGGAGGGGATTGGACGCAGCGCCCGTCCCGGTGGATGCCGATCCGGAGGACGTCGCGTCGCGGGTCTGCACCACCATGGGACGCCAGAGGCCATTCACCCGATCCAGTGCCGGCGGGGCCGACCACTCGGCGAGGGTGCGGACGGCGAGGACCCGGACCTCGTCCGGCACATCCTCCCGCACGGCGAAGCTGGCCAGCATCTGGGCGTGCTGCTGGGTACCGAGGCGCGAACAGGCGTCGATCACCCGACTCTGTAAGCCAGGCGGGCAGTCGATCTTGGTCACAAACGACGCCAGGTCGGGAATCCCAGCAGCGATCGGAACGTCATGGATCGCCCGTCCCGCCTCCTCGACCAGGCCGGAATCCGCATCGGCGAGCCCATGGGTCAGCAGGGTCCCCGTAGACAACAGGGTCTCATGGAATCCCGGGAGTCCAGCAACCTGGGGATGGATGAAGGCCAACTCCGCCAGACGCCGACAGGTCCGCAGGGCGGCAAGACGGATCACCGGAGACGGATCCTGCAAAGCCTGTTGCAGGAGCGGACCTTCGACACAGGCGAGTTGTTCCGAAAGAAACCTTTCGGTTTCCGCCAGACGGTTGACCCCATGCCAGGTCCCCTGGCCCACCGCGAACGAGGTCGCCTGAAGCAGGATCCGTCGCGCCGTGTGGTGCAGGAAGGGATCGTCGCCACCGGATTCCAGGAGGGTCCGAACCAACACCAGCGGATCCCTCGCCTGGGTCTGGGCGGACCCGCCCAGACCTCCCAGTCGTGCCGACCCGCCCCGACCGAGGCGATTCTTCAGGATCCTCGCCTGGCGTCCGCCCATCCCGGCGACCGGGTTGGACCCGACGCCCAGGGGCATCCGGGCGATCGCCTCGCCGGTTCGACGACGCACCACCGCATCCGGATCCGCGAGCAGACGTGACAACGCGGGCCATCCCTCGGAGATCCCGGCCTCGGCCAGCGCTGCTGCAGACTCCGCTGCCAGCCGGCGATCGGAATCCTCGAGGAGGACGAGTAACCGGGCCACGGCCCGCTCGGCCTTGGAGGAGAACCGAGACGCCGCCCGTGCACGCAGGATCTGACCGATGCCCCACACGGCATGGAGACGGGCCCGTCGATCCCGTCCATCGAGCGCCACCGTTCCGAGTCCTTCGAGGGCCGATTCCCCCCGCTGAGCCAGGTCCCACTGGGCCGCCAGTCGGAGACGACGATCCGCATGCGCCAGCAGACCCAGCACTGCCGCCTGCTTCTGCCCAGCCAGTCCCGACGCGAGGAGATCTTTCACCTGTCGGACCGCCTCCATCTCGGCGACATCGAGAGCCGTGGTTGGTGTGATCCGATAGATCCTGCCGCGGGGGGTCTGTCCCCAACCGCTCACCCAGTCGAGGACATAGGCCGCACCATCAGGCCCGAAATCCACGTCCGTCGGCCAGCAGCCCCAGAGAAACTGCTCCTTGGCATCCAGCTCGAAGCTGGCCCCTCGGGGCTTCACGGAGAACGACCAGACGCCACCCGGAAAATCACAGTGCAGGAATCGCCCCTTGAGCTGCGGGCCGAACCCGGTGCCGGGGTAGAAGGCCAGTCCGCTCGGTCCCTGGCTGACGGTCCCGGCCGGCGGAAGGATGCCGTCCTTCCCGCCCTTCCAGAGCGACTCCCGCACCCACGGACCGAACCCCTCCATATGCTGGTAGCTGGTGCGCCAGCCATAGTCGCCGCCCTCCACCAGGTGCAGGACCCGACACGGATCCGCACCCGCCGTGTCGTTGTCGACCGTCCAGAGGTTGCCCTCATCGTCGAAGGCAAGTTCCTGGGGATTGCGGAGTCCGAAACAGAACAACTCCAGCCGCCGGCCATCCGGTTCGCACCGCAGCACCCCCCCGGTGTCGGGGAGGTTGATCACGACACCTTCCCGGTTCGTCAGGCAGAGACCGCGATCACCAAAGCTGAAGTAGATCCGGCCATCAGGACCGTGGAGGAGTCCATGGAGGTCGTGTCCCGAGACGCCGATATGGACCCCGAATCCATGGGCGATGCGATGGTCCGGACGGGGTTGGAGAGGCTGGGCCGGATCGTCCGGAGTGTCGGAAAAGCGCCAGACGTCCGGGATGTTGGCGAAATAGATCTGTCCGGCGGCCGCCAACACGCCGGCGGCGGTGCCATCGGCCACCGAGTTGAATCCGGTATACAGGTTGGCGTGATGGTCCGCGCGTCCATCGCCGTCCCGATCCTCCACCCGTCGGACCACCTCGGAGTCCTTGGTGAGCAGGGTCAGGTTCGTGGCGAACTCGCGCCGCAGGAACGCGGCCCGGTCGGCGACGTTCCGGAACGACATGTCCTCGAGCAGCCAGTTGGTATGGGCGGTGATGTCGAAGACGCTGATGGCCCAGCGGTCGGACTGCGCGAGCAGGGCACGGCCGCGTCCATCGAACGCGAAGGCGACGCTGTTGCTGAGCTGCGGTTCGGCGGCCCAGACGTCCATCCGGAGCCCCGGCCCCAGCTTCAGCTTGAGCGCCTCGGTCGTGGCCGCGCCGAAGTCGGGCGCGTTGGTGGCGTGCTGGGCGAGGACCGGCGCCAGCAGCAGCCATCCCCACAAGAAAAAAGGCCGGAGTTCCTTCACGGCCTCCAGCCTAGAATCATTCCCTTCCGCTCAAAGCGGAAAGGTGGTCCGGCACCCTGCCCGGCAGCCCGGGACTCAACCCCACTTCTCGGTCTTCATCTGCTCCTTCGGCAGAGCGAGATCGTGGATCACGAGGTGCTCGACAGCCTCGACCATCGCGTTGGTGCCGCAGGCGTAGAAGACGGTGTTGGCCGGGTCGTCCACGAAGCTCTTGACCCACTCGGGGGTCACGCGTCCGCGACGCCCGGTCCAGGGATCCTCCGGGGCCAGGCGGGTGCAGGTGACATGGAACTTGAACCGCGGGTTCTTCGCCTCGAGCTCTCGGAACTCCTCCGCGAAGATGATGTCCTGGGTCGTGCGCACCGTGTAGAGGATGGTGATCCGGGTATCGAGATTCCGGGCCGTGGCCTCCCGGGCGAAGCCCCGGAAGGGAGTCACGCCCGATCCGCCCGCGACGCAGATGAGATGCTTGCCCGGGGGGTCAAACACGGGGAGGAAGCGGCCGGTCGGGGGGATCACAAACATCTTGTCCCCCGCCTCGACCCAATCCACGACGCTCGTGCCCATCTTGCCATCCCGCTTTACCGTCACCTCGTAGAACCCCCGATCCAGGCCGCTCGAGCTCAGCGAGTACGCCCTCTTGTACTTGGTCTTGTGGGGCCAGTAGACGGTGATGAACTGCCCGGTCTTGAACTCGCCCGGGTCGTAGCCCTCGGGCCACTGGAACCGGACGGTCTTGACGTCGGGGAGTTCCATCTTGACGGACTCGACGAGCATTTCAGCGATGACTTTGGCCATTTGGGGTGGAGATGTGGGGAGCGATTCGGGGTTCTTTGGTTCAGGTCGGATCGTGTCCTGAACGGGAAAAAAGGCAACCGGGGCGCTGGCCTCCCGGACCGGAGCCCGGGAGGACCCGGCATCGGCTACCGGGAGACGTCGAGGCAGACCGCCTCCTTGGTGCTGCGGGCATAGATGCGACCATCGCTCACGACGGGCGAACCCCAGCACTTGCCGTCCAGGACATCCGCCCGGGCCAGCTCGGTGTAGGCCTCGGGATTGGTGTCGATGACGACAATCTGACCCGCGTCGCCGAGGGCCACGACCTTGTCACCCGCGAGGATGACCTGTCCGGGACCGAAGCCGGTCTTCTCCCACTTCACCTTGCCGGTGGCGATCTCGACGCACTTCACGGGGCCTTCGCCGTATTCCTTGAACTGGAACATCCCGTAGAGGTGGCCTTTGTGGAGGACCGGTGTGGACCAGTGGTTGGCGAGCGGCTTGTTGCCCTCGAAGCGGTAGACTTCCTTGGCCGACCACTTGTCCCCGTCTTTCGAGACCCGGCAGGCACCGGCACCGACACCGTAGCCGGCCGAGCAGTAGACCAGGTCCCCATCCACCACCGGCGATGCAGCGGTGGAGACGCGGAACGGGAACGGATGGCGCCAGAGCTCCTTTCCGGTCTTCGGCTCGACCGCGAGGAGGCCGGACTTGAGGAAGAAGATCACCTGCCGCTGGCCATGGATCGTGGCGGGTGTCGGCGTCGCGTGGGTCATGGTCTCGTCGAACGCCTTCCAGACCACGTCCCCGGTCTTGGCATTGAGGGCGATGAGCGACTGTCCCGCGCCGCCACCGGCGACGAACACCAGGCCCTGCTCCACAAGCGGCGAGGCGGCGTTCTCCCACGAGATGTTCGGACCACCGAAATCCTTCATCACGTTCTTCTGCCAGACAATGTCCCCGCTCTTCGCGTCGAAACACGACACGACGAGCTTCGCGGAGGTGACGTAGACACGGCCGTCGGCCCAGGTCGGGGTCGATCGCGGACCGTCGCCGCCCCGGTTGTCCTTGGTGCCGTCGTTGCCACCGCCCTGATACTTCACCACCCCGAGGGGCTTCACCCAGACCTCGGCACCCGTCTTCGTGTCGCGGGCGACCAGCACCTCCTGCTGGGCGCCGTCGACCTCCCGCAGCTCGAGGTTGAACGCCCGACCGTCGGCGACGGCAAAGGAGCTGAACCCGAGGGAGCTGGGGACCTTCCAGAGGACCTTGGGTCCCGAGGCGGGCCACTTGGAGGAGATCCGGTCGGGCGTGGAGCCGTCGCCCTTGGGACCGCGGAGGAATGTCCAGCCGCCGGCGAGGAGGGAACCCGAGAGGAATCCGGTCAGAAGGACCGACGAGGAGAGGGACGTCTTCATGTCGGGGAACAAGGTTGGGAATCAGCCGCGAGGGTCAATCGGATTTCGCGGGGATCCGGTCCCAACGGCTGCTAGGCCCCGGGCGCCGGGAGGCGTCGTCCTCCGGGAGGGCCCGACTTTTCATTTTCCCACGAGGTCCTTTCCTCGCAGCCTTTCCGTGATGATGCAGCTCGAGCAGGAGGAGATCCGCGAGGCGGTGCGCCAGGCCCTCGCGGAGGATGTCGGGACCGGTGACGTCACGACGCTCGCCTGCGTCCCGCCGGACACCCGGGCCCGGGCCCTGCTCCGGGCCCGGGAACCGGTGGTGCTGGCCGGACTCGATCTCGCCATCGAGGCCTTCCGTCAGATGGACCCCAATCTCCGCATGACGCCACGGGCCAGGGACGCGGACGCCATCGCTGCAGGATCGACGGTGCTGGAGATCGAGGGGTCCGCCCGGGGCATTCTGACGGCGGAGAGGGTCGCCCTGAACTTCTGCCAGCGCCTCAGCGGCGTGGCCACCCTGACGGCGCGGTTCGTCGCCGCCGTGAAGGGCACACAGGCCCGGATCCTCGACACCCGGAAGACGACCCCGGGATGGCGTCGGCTCGAAAAGTATGCCGTCGCCTGCGGGGGCGGCACCAACCATCGAACCGGCCTGTATGACCTCGTCCTCATCAAGGACAACCACCTCGCAGCACTCCGGGATGCCCCGCCCAATGCCATCGCCGCGGCGGTGGACCGGGCACGGCAGTGCTGGCCGGGACTCCGGGTCGAGGTCGAGACCGACACCCTTGGCCAGGTCGACCAGGCGGTCGCCGCGGGTGCCGACATCATCCTGCTCGACAACATGGACCTGGCCACCCTTCGCGAGGCCGTGCAGCGGGTGGCGGGGCGGTCGAGGACGGAGGCCAGCGGCGGGGTGCGCCTCGACACCGTCCGGGCCATCGCCGAGACCGGGGTGGATTTCGTGTCGGTCGGCGCCCTCACCCACTCCGCCCCGGCGGTGGATCTTGGACTCGACTTCGACGCATGAGTCCGGATGCACGCATCCTGACCCGCCTCCGAAGGGCCGGGAACGCCGGGGTGGCCGTGTCCGACCTCGGCAGCCTGGTCCCGGGCGAGGCGACCGGCCTGACGGCACGCATCGGCGCCCTTCGAATGCTGGGATACGACATCGCCTCCACCGCGCACGGCGGCTTCGTCCTGAGATCGGGACCCGATCGACTGCACGCGGACGACCTGATCTCGAGGCTGCCGGATCGACGACGGATCGGACGGTCGATCCAGGTGTTCCAGGAGACCTCCTCGACCAACGACGTCGTGGAACGACTGGCTCGGGATGGGGTCGAGGAGGGGGCCGTGGTCCTCGCGGAATCCCAGACCCGGGGGCGGGGACGGATGGGACGCCGTTGGGAGTCTCCCTCCGGATGTGGTCTCTGGTTCTCGGTCCTACTGCGTCCCCGGATCCCCCTCGGGGCGGCGACGCAGCTGACCGTCATGGCGGCGGTCGCCGCAGCCCGGGCCATCGGACAGGCCTCGGGACTGGAACCCGAGATCAAATGGCCCAACGACCTCCACCTGCGGGGCCGCAAGTGCGGCGGCATCCTGCTGGAGCTCGGGGCGGAGTCCGACCAGATCCATCACGTCGTCCTCGGCATGGGGATCGACGTCAACCTCTCTGCCTCGGAGATCCCGTCCCAGCTCCGCCCGATCGCCACCTCGCTGTCCCTCGAGTCGGGACGGCGCATCGATCGACCCGCACTCGCCGCTCGGCTGCTCGAGGAACTCGACCTTGCCTACCACGACGTCCTGGAAGGCCGTTTCGGGACGATCGCGGACGAGTGGGAACGGCGCTGCACAACCCTCGGAAGATGGGTCTCGATCCGGGTCGGCCCCCGGGAGATCCATGGGCTGGCCGAGGCGCTCGACGAACAGGGCGCCCTGCTGCTCCGGACGGAGCATGGACGGCTGGAACGCATCATCGGCGGGGAGGTCAGCCTGCTCCCGGCCGGACCCTCGTCATGATCCTGCTCCTCGACATCGGCAACACGCACACCCATCTCGGCTGGGCCGACACCCGGGGCGTCCGCCTGACCCACGACATCGACACCTCCGAGGTCCTCGGAGGCCGGCTTCCGCGACACCTCCAAGACTGGCTCGGGTCCCGAATCCCCGCCCATGCGGCCCTGTGCTCGGTGGTCCCCGCCGCGATCGGCCCGGCGCAGAAGGCGTTGAAGGGAGTCGTGGGACACGAGCCGGTCGTCCTGCGGCCGGACACCCTTCCCAGAGAACTACTGACGTTCCGATACCCCCGTCCCGAAACCCTTGGTACAGACCGGATCGCCAATGCGATCGCGGCACGGCGACTCGTCGGAGCGCCGGTGATTGCGATCGACTTCGGCACGGCGACGACGTTCGACGTCGTCGACCCCACGGGGCGGTTCATCGGCGGGGTGATCGCCCCGGGCATCTCGGCCCTTGCCGACTACCTCCACGACAAGACGGCCCAGCTGCCCCGGATCCCGCTTCGGGAACCGCGCGCCGCGATCGGGCGCAGCACCGTCGAGGCGATGCAGGTGGGGACCCTGATGGGCTACCGCGGGTTGATCCGGGAGGTGTTGCTGGGCATCCGCGAGCAGCTGGGACATGAGGGAACCCCAACCGTGGCGACCGGCGGCTATGCCCGTCCAATGGTGCGCCGGCTGCCGGAGATCGACCGGGTTTATCCCCATCTCACTCTCGAGGGCCTTCGGCTCTTCGCGGAGTCGACGCTCAGCGACCGACCGCCCAAGGGACCGCGTTCGAGTGGCGGTAGGTGAACCCCGACCACCTGCCCGCGGATGGGCCCGGAACTTCCGCAAGACCCCTGAACCCAACCCCAGGGCCGTGGCGCAGCCCTTTCCGATCGAGGAGTGGCTTTTCCTCTTGGAGGATTCCGCCGGGGCCTTTCAATCTTGGACATGCATCTGAAGAAGGCCGTGATCACCGCGGCGGGAAAACACCAGCGGACGCTACCGCTCCAGTCGTTGGTAGACCGTGACGGCTCCACAAAGACGGCGCTGGCCATCATCATCGAGGAGGCCCTCGACGCGGGCGTGGACCGGATCGGCGTCGTGGTCTGCCCCGGGGACGCCTCTGCGTTCCGCACGGCGGCAGGCCCTCACGCAGGACGTCTCGAGTTCATCGAGCAGCCGGAACCGCTCGGATATGGCCACGCGGTCTGGTGCGCCCGGGAGTTCACCGCTGACGAGTCCTTCCTGCTGCTGGTCGGCGACCATCTCTATGTCCGCACTGCGACGACGGGATGCGCGCGCCAGCTCGTGACGCTGGCCCAGACCACAGAATCGGCGATCTCCGCCGTCCAACCCACCCACGAGAGCAAGCTCCCCTTCTATGGCGCGGTGGGCGGACGCCGGGTCCAGGGCTCCCAGGGTCTCTACGAGGTGGCCGAGGTTCTCGAGAAGCCCACCCCCACCGAGGCCGAGCAGCGGCTCGTGGTGCCCGGACTGCGTGCTGGCCACTACCTCTGCTTCTTCGGGATGCACGTGCTCACCCCGGGACTCATAGGGATCCTCGGGGAAATGGTGGCCGACCGGGGACCCAAGGGAGGCATCCATCTCTCCGCCGCGCTCAGCCGCCTCGCTCGGAAGGAGCGCTACCTGGCCTTCGAGGCCAGCGGTCGCCGCTACGACATCGGCGCGCGCTACGGACTGCTCACCGCCCAGCTGGCCCTCGCCCTCGAGGGAAATGATCGGGACGAGGTCCTCGCCGGGCTCGTGGAGCTCCTCGCCCAGCGCGCCCGCTGAGGCGATCCAGCAATCCAACGGTTCAGGAGATTCCTCGTAATCCAGCCTACTTCCCAGAAGACGAGTCGAAGGGCTTCGGCTGGGCTGCCTGCCATTCCGTCTCCGACACGGGACGTCGCTGCTGTAGGAAGAGGAACAGGCCCCGCTTGTTGCCCACGATCACGTCCGGGAGCAGGTCCTTGTTGACGTCCCGCACGGCGACCTGGGTCCCGACCCCCGAGGCGGTGTCGATCGGGTTGGGGACGAAGTCCACCGCCCCGCCGGGGCCCCGGACGAGTTTCCACCAGTACAGGACGGCCGGGGCGCCGGGCTCGGGATCTCCCGCCGGGCCATGGGCCCAGAACCGCTTGCCGGTGACGATGTCCTTGAGGCCGTCACCATCCATGTCGACGAGGTCGACCGCATGGAGCTGGGAGAACTTCACCCCGTAGCGGTTCTCGTGGGGCTCCTTGTTCATCAGGATGTGCTCCTTGAACGTGATCCCATCGGCGCCACGGACCTGCTCGAACCAGGCGAGGCCATACCCGTGGGCGGCCAGGCTCGTGACCACGTCGTTCAACCCGTCGCCATTGACGTCATAGGCATGCATCTGGGCACCTCCGACACCGAACGGAAACCTATGCTGGGTCCAGACCGGATCGCCGGCGAGCGAGGCCGGCTGCTCCCACCATCCATCCTTCTCGAGCAGGTCCATGCGGCCATCGCCATTCACATCACCCACCCCCATGCCATGGGTGAACCGATGGTAGTTGTTGTTGGGGCTCAACGGATGCCAGGTCCAGAGTGCCGCCGGAGTGTTCGGATCGGGACTCGCCCACCCGTAGCTGCCCTTGGAGGAACAGACGATCTCCGGCACCCCGTCGCCCGTGATGTCGATGTAGTTCGGCGACTCGTTGTCGGTGACTTCGATGGCGACATGCTCCGTCCAGAGGCCCGGCTGGCCTTTCGGGTTCTCGTACCACGACGACTTCTCGCCCGGGAACCCGAGGATCAGGATGTCGTCCCAGCCGTCCTTGTTGAGGTCGGTCCCGAACGCGAAGAAGTTCTTGGAGTAGGTGTTGTTCTTGCCCAGGGCCCCCTCAAATCCCGGGATCGTCTTCTCCGTGCCGTCGGCCTGCTTGAGCTTGAAGGTCTCGGTCGCCGGAGCGTAGGGGCGACGCGTCTTGAAGTCCGGCCCCGCCCACCAGTAGGGGCCGTAGACCAGGTCCAGCACGCCATCATGGTTGAAATCCCCGGCATTGGCCCCCTCCGCCCAGAACTGGTCGGTCATCTGGCTCTTCTTGAAGGACACCAGCATGGGCTGGGCACCATCCAGGGCGCTGGAAAGGACGAAGCCAGCCGCCAACGACAGTGCGGCCCGATGGATTGCGGGGAAGTGCATGCCAACGTTGTCGGAGTCCCGGGCGGCCGGGTCAAGTGGCGTCTCCGTTTCTCGAGCGCCCCCTGTGGCAGGAGAGACCGCTGGGTTCGTGCTGGCTATCGGAACTCGACGTCCACGACGCGGAATCCGGCCGCAACACCCAGGGCGTTCAGCTGGAGCCGTGTGCGTTCCTCGGCATCCCGGAGGATGCCCGCAGCCCGCGCCGCCTTACGGATGCTTTCGAGGGCCTGCCGCCGCGCATCCTGCTCCATCTGCTGGTCGAACTGCCGGAGAATCCCCGTGCTGCGCTCCAGCACCTCGGTCCTCGACTCGTCCAGATAGGTGTCCACCAACTGAGGACGTGACAGCCTCAACCGCAACCGGTCTCGATCGATCATGACATCGGCCTTCGTGACCTTCCGCAGGTCGACGCCGGCCTTCACAACGCCATGGGCGATCATGAGGAGGCGGTTCTGGCCGTACCACTTCACATCGTCGAGGAGCACCACCTTCTCGAAGACGTACTGGACCGTCACCAGCTGGGAGAGTGCCTGAACCTGGGTGACGACGGCCGCCGTGTCGGCGATTCCCGACCGGTCGCTGGCGCGCATCGACCGGGCCACGAGGACGCCGGCTCCGAAGACGAGACCGAGCACGGCCAACAGTACCGCCAAAAGGCCGGCCCAGAGGAAACGCGGATTCATGGCCTGGGCGGCACCAGCACTAATGCCGCCGTCGACTACCAGCGGACCTTGTCCGGGAAGTACTCGCGGATCAGTTCCTCGTAGAACGGACGCAGCTTGACGCTGTCCGGCTTCTCGTGGCTCTTGGTGTAGAGATCGTACGGATTGAAGCGCAGCACCGATGGCAGCATGGCGCGGTCGTGGTCGTTCAGCAGGTAGTCGTAGCAGCCCTCCCGATGCCACGGGTAGAAGCTGTGGAACCGGAGCATCGCCAGCCCCTCGGGTGGCAGGTAGTCCTTGCAGACCTGGTAGATGTATTCGTCGTGGCCCCAGGAGAGGTCGACCGCATCCAGGCCGCAGCCTTCCTTATAGACCCCGAGCCGGGTCTGGTAGGCAGGATTCTGGAAATCCGGATTCGCCTCAAAGAACCGCGAGAAGACGATCTTGGGGGCGAAGGCACATCCGGTCGGGAAGGTGTCCCCCACCACCGCCCACTGGGGTTCGCCCCAGAGACACAGGATCTTCCCGAGGTCGTGGACGAATCCGGTGAGGATCATCCAGCGCGGCTGGCCGTCCCGGCGAAGCTGCTCGGCCGTCTGGAGGAGATGCTCGAGCTGGGACATGTCCGTGTCCGGATCACTGTCGTCCACCAGCTGGTTGAGGTACTCGGCCGCCTCCCAGATGCCCATCTGCATGCGGTTGAGGCCCAGGTATTGCTTCTTCTTGGCCCGGACAAAGTCGCGCGTCTGGAACTGGTGGTTCAGACGGTAGAACTCCCGGACGGTGGGCCGGGCATCCGCCTCGTAGTTGCGGAACTCCACCTGCTTCTTCTCCGGATCATAGCCCACCGTGGGCTTCTTGTCGGCCGGCTCCGACACGGGCTCGGGGTACCGCTGCTTATAGAAATCCTCGACCTCATCAAGGCTCTGAAGCGGCTGTTTCTCTGCGGGCGATGCAGTGTTCATACGCGATGCCTCCGAAAATAACGGGAGCCGGACGGATGTCAGCAGGGGATTCGTCATCCTGGCGAGCCGTCCACGCACCGTGCCACGGGCTTGCGGCCCATACGGGGCGGAGACGATGATGTCGCCCATGAAGAGCGTCATGCGGGTCGGCATCATCGGTGGTGGGTTGATGGGACGGGAGGCCGCGAGCGCGTTCGCGCGCTGGTTCGTACTCGAACGGTTCCCCGTCCGGGTCGAGCTCGTGGCGGTCTGCGATCTCCAGGACGCGCTGCTCGACTGGTTCCGTCAGATCCCCACGGTCCGGCTGTTCACCAAGGACCATCGGGAACTCCTCGCCTCGCCGGATGTCGACGTCGTCTACGTCGCGGTCCCACACCATCTCCACGAATCGATCTATCTCGAGGTCCTCGCAGCCGGGAAGGATCTGCTGGCGGAGAAGCCGTTCGGGATCGACCTCGCAGCGGCCCGTCGCATCCGCGATGCCGCGGCGACATCAGGCCGTTTCGTCCGCTGCAGTTCCGAGTTCCCCTTCCTGCCTGGAGCGCAGCGTGTCATCGACGTGGCACGTTCCGGGAAACTCGGCCGCCTGCTCGAGGTCCACTCCTGCTTCTGGCATGCGAGCGACCTGGATCCCTCGAAGCCCGTGAACTGGAAGCGTCAGGTGAAATACTGCGGTGAGATCGGCGTGATGGGCGACCTCGGCCTGCACGTGGCCCACATCCCGCTCCGACTGGGCTGGAATCCAGCCCGGGTCTACTCCCAGCTCCAGAAGGTCTACACGGAGAGGCCGGACGGGAAGGGAGGCTTCGCGGCGTGCGACACGTGGGACAACGCCCAGCTCCACTGCGACCTGGAGGTCTCGGGATCCACGGTGCCCATGCGGCTCGAGATGAAGCGGCTCGCTCCGGGTGCGACGAACACCTGGTGGGTGGAGGTGCTCGGAACCGAGGGCGGTGCCCGGTATTCCACGGCGGAACCCAAGACGCTCTGGACGTTCGAACGGCAGAAGGAGCAGCGGTGGATCCGCGTCGACCTCGGGTTCCAGACGCCATTCCCCACGATCACCGGAGGCATCTTCGAGCCGGGCTTCCCCGACTGCTTCCTCCAGATGTGGGCCGCCTATGCGGCGGAGAGGGATGGCGCCTTGGATGGCCGCTTTGGCTGCGTCACCCCGGATGAGGCCGTGCGGAGTCATGAGTTGTTCGCTGCCGGACTCGAGTCACATCGGACCCGGGCCGCGGTCGCAGTCTGAACGACAAGGCGTGGCAGCCCATTGAAAAGCCGCCGCCGGATGACTCCAGCGGCGGCCAGTCGGCGACGGCGCCGGCCCTCGGGATGAACCCCGGGTGGGGGGGATGGGTAGTGCAGTATCAACGTACTGACACGGATTCCGGGAGCCCTTCCCGAGGACGCAGCACTATCTGTCATTCGATAAAGCATCCCGGGTGCCAGCCCGGATTCCTTGCATCCCTGCGACCGCGTCCCGGGAACGATCCGGGTGCAAAGACCAAAAAACCCAGCAAACCGCTGGGCCACGAGGGAGAATCGACCTCGTCAACGGTCCTGGCGGACATTCCGAGGCCTCCGCATGATCCAGGGATCCTCTTCTCAAAATTGCCCAGGACCGGGATCAAGGGAGGGGCTGGCTGATCGCCCAGGATTCAGGAATGCTGCACCGCATGGCGCAGGACGACCTGTTCGCAGGAGAGACCCCAGCGGTCCAGCCGGAGGCCGGGAGGCCCTCCGAGGTCGCGTCGTCCCCGGCACCCTTGGCCGCGCGACTCCGACCACGGACCCTCGCGGAATATACAGGGCAGTCCCACATCCTGGGTCCCGGCAAGCTCCTGCGCCGCGCCATCGAAGCCGACCGGATCCAGTCCCTCATCCTCTACGGGCCCCCGGGCACCGGGAAGACGTCGCTCGCCCAGATCATCGCGACCCAGTCGCGATCCCGCTTCGAACGCCTCAGCGGCGTGGAATCGAATGTCGCCGACATGCGGCGCATCCTGAGCGGAGCAAGCCATCGCCTCCAGAACACCGGACAACCCACCCTGCTGTTCGTCGATGAGATCCACCGGTTCAGCAAGTCCCAGCAGGATGTCCTGCTGCCCGATGTCGAATCGGGCGTGATCAAGCTCGTTGGGGCCACCACCCACAACCCGTTCTTCTTCGTCAATTCACCGCTGGTGTCGCGGTCCCAGATCTTCGAGCTGCGCCCGCTCACGGAGGAGGATCTCCTCCAACTGCTCCACCACGGACTCTCGGATGCCGAGCGCGGCCTCGGATACCTGAGGATCGAGGCAACCCCCGACGCCCTGCAGCACCTGGCGCGGATCTCCGATGGTGACGCCCGCAAGGCCCTCAACTCGCTCGAGATCGCCACCCTGACCACGCCGCCCGGACCCGATGGCGTGATCCGGATCGACCTGGGCGTCGCCGAGGAGTCGATCCAGAAGAAGGCCATCGTCTATGACGGGGACGGCGATGCGCACTACGACACGATCAGCGCCTTCATCAAATCGATGCGGGGATCCGACCCCGACGCGACCCTCTACTGGCTGGCAAAGATGATCCATGCCGGGGAGGACCCGCGGTTCATCGCGCGGAGGATCATGATCCATGCGGCCGAGGACGTGGGTCTGGCCGACCCGATGGCGCTCGTCCTTGCGACCTCGGCCTGCCAGGCCGCCGAGGTCATCGGCTGGCCCGAGGCGCGGATCCCGATCGCCGAGGCCGCCCTCTACATCGCAACCGCCCACAAGAGCAACACGGTCATCACGGCGATCGATGCCGCGCTCGAGGACGTCCGGAACGGACGCACGCTGCCCGTGCCCCAGCACCTCCGCGACGGCCACTATCCGGGATCGAAGCGGCTCGGACACGGGGTCGGGTACCAGTACGCCCACGATTTCCCGGGTCACCACGTGGCCCAGGACCACCTCGGCGCGCCGAGACGGTTCTACGAACCCTCCGAACAGGGGGTGGAGAAGAAGATCAAGGAACGGGTCATGCGCTGGCGCGAGGTGCAGTCCCCATCGCCATCGCAGTCCCAGATCCCGTGATGCCGTCCTCCAAATCCGAGATCCGAACCTGGCTCCGTCAACGGATCCGGGAACTGCCTCCCGGAGCCCGGGAGGAGGGGTCTGCCGTGGTGCGGGAACGGATCCACCTCCATCCCCATTGGCGGTTCTCCCGATGCATTCTGCTGTTCGCACCCCGGGAGGATGAACCGGACATCTGGCCGCTGCTGCAGGTCGCCCTGGACGAGGGCAAGGAAGTGGCCCTGCCGGCCTTCGACCCGCTCATCGACGCCTACGGTGCGCGTCGTATCGAGCGACCGGCGACAGACCTTGCGACCGGCCGGTACGGGATCCGCGAGCCATCACAGGGCTGCCTCAACGTTCCCCTTCCAAGGCTGGACTTGGTTTTGGTCCCGGGCCTAGGGTTCACAACAGATGGGGCAAGGCTGGGCCGGGGCGCCGGATTCTATGACCGGCTCCTGGCAGGGACCAACGCCATCCGATTCGGGGTGGGACTGGACATCCAGATCGTGCCGCATCTGCCTATCGAGGCCCATGACCTGCCGCTGGACTACATTCTGACACCCTCAGGGATCCATGAGGGGCCCGCACGACGAGCCTGACCCGATGTTCTCCAACCCGCTGATCCTCTATGCACTCACCGCGGCAGCGGGCGCTGGTGTCGCCCTGGTGCGTGCCCGGAGGCGCGAGCAGGCCGCGGCGGCAGCCCGGCTGGCCGAGCAACAGACGTGGCAGGAGCGACTCCGCCGGGAAACGGAAGCCGCCCATCTCTCCGCGAAGGTGGCCGCCCAGGAGCAGCTGACCCGGGACCGCGCCGATCTCGAGAAGGCCCTGGCCACCCGTCAGGAGACCCTCGCCAACGAGGAGCGCCGGTTGGTAGAGCGGGAGTCGACGGTGGACCGCCAGCTCGACCGCATCACCCGGCTCGAATCGGAGATCGACGCCCGGTCACGGACCCTTGATTCCGACCGCACAACCCTCGAACAGGAACGGCAGCAGCTCCATCTGCAACGGGTCGAGGCACGGGAACGGCTCGAGTCCATCGCCGGACTCGATGCCCAGGGTGCCCGTTCGCTCCTGCTCCAGGAGGTCGAGCGGGAGGCCCGCAAGGATGCCGCCGACCTGAGCCGACATCTTCTCGAGAACGCCAAGCGCCATGCAGAGATCGAGGCGAAACGCATCGTGGGCATCACGCTGCAACGCTGCGCCGCCACACAGACCTTCGAGTCGACCACCGCGACGGTGGCGGTCCCCGGCTCGGAGATGAAGGGTCGCATCATCGGCCGGGAAGGACGGAACATCCGCGCGTTCGAGTCCATCACCGGCGTGACGGTCCTCGTCGACGACACCCCGAACGCCGTCGTGCTCTCCGCCTTCGACCCGGTCCGACGCGAGGTCGCCCGCCTGGCGATGGAGCGGCTGGTCCTCGATGGGCGCATCCATCCCGCACGGATTGAGGAGGTCGTGGCGGCGGTGAACACCGAAATGGAGGGCTTCATCCTGCAGACGGGAGAGGCCGCGGTGACACGGACAGGTCTGCCTCCGCTGAGCCCTGAGATCGCCCGGGTGCTCGGCAAGCTCCACTTCCGGTACAGCTACTCCCAGAACCTCCTCAACCATTCGGTCGAGGTTGCGCACCTCACCGGCCTGATGGCCGCCGAGATGGGTGAGGACATCCAGGCCGCCAAGCTGTCCGGCCTCCTCCACGACATCGGCAAGGCCCTGTCCCAGGAATTCGAGGGGCCCCACGCCATCGTGGGTGGGGATTTCATCCGCCAACAGGGACAGCCCCCGCACATCGTCAACGCGGTGGCCTCGCACCACGACGAGGTGCCGCACGAGAATCTCCTCGGTGTACTGGTCTCGGCGGCCGACGCGATCAGCGCCAGCCGACCCGGAAGCCGGAGCGAGTCGATGACCACCTACCTGCAGCGGCTGGAAAACCTCGAGCGGATCGCCACCGGGTTCACCGGTGTCGAGAAGGCCTACGCCGTCCAGGCCGGTCGGGAGCTGCGCGTGATGGTGAAGCCGGAGGAGCTCGACGACGCGGCCTCCTACCAGCTCGCCCGGCAGATCGCCCACAAGATCGAGGAGGATCTCCTGTATCCGGGACAGATCCGGATCACCGTCGTGCGGGAGACGCGGTGCGTCGAGTTCGCGAAGTAACCCGCCGAAAGGTTCAGACGGGAAACCGGCCCGGCCCCGGGCCCGGACTCAGGCCTTGATGTCCCCGGGCTCTCCCCCCCGGAGCAGCTTCCGGTAGGTCGCCAGGGCCAGGAGCGGCCAGGAGTTCCTGTACATGTCGTACTTGAGATAGAACACCTTCGGGAACCCGGTCCCGGTGACCTCCTCCTCGGTCCAGGACCCCTCCTCGTTCTGGGTCCGGACGAGGTAGTCGATACCCCGTCGGAGAGCCGCGCAGTTGGGATCCCCGAACGCACAGAGTCCCATGACGGCCCAGGCCGTCTGGGACGCCGTGCTGGGACCGCTGCCCTTGAAGATCGGATCGTCGTAGGTGTTGCATCGCTCGCCCCAGCCGCCGTCGGGCTGCTGGACGCTCAGCAGCCAGCTCCGGGCTTTCTGGAGCCACGGCTGGTTCATGTCGACCTTCAACGCCCGCACGCCACGCAGAACCTGCCAGGTTCCATAGATGTAGTTCACCCCCCAGCGACCGAACCAGGACCCGTCGGCCTCCTGCGTGTTGATCAGGAAGCGCATCGCCTCCTTCACCTGCGGGTTGTCGAGCGTGTAGCCCTCATACCCCATCAGCTCGAGGATCCGGGCCGTGATATCGGCGCACTCCGGGTCGAGCATGGCGTTGTGGTCGGCAAACGGCACCTTCTCGAGGATCGAGTTCGTGCAGTCCTTGTCGAACGCCGCCCAGCCGCCGTCCCGACACTGGAAGGTCAGCATCCAGTTGAGACCCCGGGCGAAGCACTCGTCGCGGCGCGCGCGGTCGTCGGTCGGGATCCCCCGCAACGCCAGCAGCACCATCGCGGTGTCGTCGACATCCGGGTTCCACTTGTTCGCGAACTCGAACACCCAACCGGAGGGCTCCACGTCGGCGGGATTCTTGTGCTGCCAGTCCCCTCGGAACCGGATCTCGAGATCCATCATCCAGCTGGCCGCCCGCTTGAGC
This sequence comes from Verrucomicrobiales bacterium, assembly GCA_005801385.1. Taxonomy (GTDB): domain Bacteria; phylum Verrucomicrobiota; class Verrucomicrobiia; order Limisphaerales; family UBA9464; genus UBA9464. Next base: position 28,151 of record SYEM01000289.1, read on the forward strand.
TTGGGGTGGTCCGCCGGGACACCGGACTCACGCAGGCAAATCTCGACGATGGCGGTGTCCCAGACCGGGGAGAGGCATGGCTCCATCCGGACCGAGTCCGGCTCGTGGTGCATGTGCTTGAGCAGCTCGCCGTGGGCCCGGACGACTTCCATATGGTCGTCCGGATAGCCCAGAGCCTTCATGGCGATGATCGAGTTGACGATGCCCGGGAAGATGGCGGCGAGACCGTCGCTGCCCTCGAAACGCTCGAGCATCCACTGCTCGGCCTTCTTCAACGCACGCTTCCGGAACGGATGCAGCCCGTGGCGCGCGAACCACTCCGCCAGCTTGTGGAGACGGTCGAGCCAGAGGAACGCGTTGCGCAGGCTGAAGTCGAAGTACCGGGGGCGCAGCGTCTCGTTGAGCTCCCACTTCCCGTTCGGATAGAGCTCGTCGAGCGTCACCCCCACCGCCAGGGGCCGGGTCGGCCGGAAATGGTTGATGATCGCGAGGGGGACGAGCATGGCGCGGGACCAGTTGCTCATGTCCCAGAAATTCACATGGAACCACTTGCCGATCAGCAGGACCTCGGACGGGATCGTCGGGACATGGTTCCAGCCGACCAGGCCGATCAGGGCCAGGGTGAGCTTCGAGAACGTGTTCATCCTCGGCACGCCGCCGAGGGAGAAGGCCATCTCGCGCGCCTTCAGCATGCGGGGATCGGTCGCCGGCAGGCCCGCGAGCTTGAGGGCGAGGTAGGCCTTGATGGTGGCGTTCACCTCCGCCGGACCGTTCGGATAGATGTTCCAACCGCCGTCGGACAGCTGTTTGCCGAGGATGTGGTTGACCGCACGGCGTTCCCACTCGCGATCCACGCGCCCCCACCAATGGTAGAAGACCACGAGGTCCGCGATCAGCGTGACATCGACGAGGAGCTCCCCGATCCAGTAACCCTCGGGCTTCTGCTCGGACAGCAGAAAGGCCTGGGACCGGGTGATGGACTGGTCCAATCCCGGTAACGTGCTGTTGTTGGAATCGTTTCCTCCTTGGGTGGACGGGGACCCGACCACCGCGGACTGCGGCGCTGCCAACATGCAGGTCTAGGATGGGAACCGAGCCCCTGGAGTAAAGAGGATGTTTTGATCCGCCCATGCGTCCCGCGGGTCCCCTTCGAGCTCCTGCCCTGCCGCGACACTCAACGATGTGGCAACCCTTCAGTTTGCGATTGCCGTCCCAGCTCCGCTGCATACGTTCACGCCGCGTTTGGCCGATGGTGTAAAGGTAGCACAGGGGTCTTTGGAGCCCTTAGTCATGGTTCGAATCCATGTCGGCCAGCCAGATCTGCACACCCGATCGAGGGTTCGGGATCCTCGGACACGTCTCCGGCACAGGAATCGGCCCTCGAAGCCTCCGTGGATGTGATGCAGCTGTTCCGGATGTGGGGTCAGGAAACCTGCCCGATCCTCTCAACGGTTTATCGCGTCCCGACCTCCACGCAAAGGGATGCCAGCCCGGCCCTCCAGATCCTCCGTCTCTCCGTGAGTCCCTTCGTCCAGCGCCGCGTGAGACCTGCCCCCTCCCGGTGCTCAGGACGCCGAGTCCGCCCGGAGCATCTCGCGCAGGGACGTCTTTAGGATCTTGCCCGTGGCATTGCGAGGCAACGCAGGCAGCGGGATCACACGACGCGGGACCTTGTAGTCGGCGAGGCGCTCCTTGAGGAACGCGATCACCGCCTTCTCGTCGAACACCCGCCCCTCGTCCATCGCAACGAACGCAATGACCCGCTCCCCACGCCGCTCGTCGGGTTCGCCCACGACAGCGCACTCGCGGATGCCCTCGAACCCGTAGAGCACCTCCTCGATCTCGCGAGGGTACACGTTGATCCCGTTGGGCTTGAGCATGTCCTTCTTGCGGTCCGTGATGACATAGTAGCCATCGGGCCGCCGGTGGCCGATGTCCCCTGTCCGCAGCCAGCCGCCCACCAGTGTCTCCGCGGTCTTCTCCGGGGCGTTCCAATACCCAGCCATCACGTTTCCACCCCGGACGCAGATCTCGCCATCGACCCCGTCGGCGAGCAGTGCCCCGGTGTCATCCTGGACGCTCATCTCCACATCCGGGATCGGGATTCCGATGGTGCCGGGGATCCAGGGTCCCTGGATGGGGTTCACCGAGACCACCGGGCTGGCCTCGCTGAGGCCATAGCCTTCGATGAGCGGGACCTTCGGATGCCGCGCATTGAATCCCTTGAGAATCTCCATCGGGAGCGGCCCAGCACCGCTGACGCAGAGGCGCAGGGGCAGCTCAATGCCCGGGGGCAGCCCCGACAGCGCCCGGAACACCTGGGCCATCGCCGGAAGGACCGTCCCCTGGTTGATCAGGATCTCCTCGATCATGGACTTGGGTGGAGTCAGGGACTTGATCAGGACGATCGAACCACCGACCAGCAGTGGCAGCAGGATGCCGACCGTGAGCATGAAGCTGTGGAACATCGGCAGCAGGAGCACGAGCCGGTCGAGGTCCACGATCTGGAGGATCTGACGGCAGGACTCGACGTTGTGGAGGAGGTTACCGTGCGTGAGCATGGCCCCCTTCGGCTTGCCGGTCGTGCCGCTGGTGTAGATCAGAACCGCGAGGTCGGAGCGGCTGCGGTCGACCGGATGGAAGGCGACGGCTCCGGGATCCACCACGAGGTCCTCGACACGCAGGATCCGGAGATCCGGACGGAGTTGCTGGAGCGTCGCAAGGGCCTCGGGATTGGAGTCCTCGGTCACGACGACCTTCACCCCGGCGTCCTCGAGCATGTAGGCCACCTCGTTCGGCTTGAGGAAGTTGTTGATCGGGACCGCGACGCCGCCGGCAGCGAGGATGCCGAAGAGGGCCGAGACGAATTCCGGCCGATTCCGGAGCCAGAGGGCGACCCGATCGCCGGGCTGGACCCCGAGATGCGTCCGGAGACGGGCCCCCACCCCGAGGGATTGCTGCAGGATCTGGCCGTAGGAGAACTGTTCCTGGGCCCAGAACAGGGCGGGCTTTTCAGACCGGGTGGAGGCCGACTGGGCGAACGCGGCGAAGAGGTGCTGGCTCATGGTGACTCCCCCTTTGGTGAGACCACAGGACGGGATCGTCAAGCAGAGGACGTCAGCAGACCCTGGGGACAAGGAAAGCCGGATCAGAAACCCGGGAGAGGAGTCCCGGGGAAGCTTGGCGGAGAGGGGGGGATTCGAACCCCCGGTGGGGTATGAGCCCACTCA
>SYEM01000031.1 GCA_005801385.1 Verrucomicrobiales bacterium
GAGTAGGTATCCGACCGATCCACCAATGCGGGTACAAGCACCCGGCATCCCGCAGCGGCCAGAAGACGCGGGAACTGGTCGGCCTCGCGAACCCCGGGGGTGAGACCCACAGCCTGCTCCGGGGTCCAGTCGCAATCCGGCACCGCGACGACATCGGCCCGCACCGAATCGGGTACGAGGAGGAGTCCCTCGCCCTTCACCCCACGGAAGACATCCCAGTCGACCGCATAGATCCGGAACCCAGGACCCGTGCCCACCAGCGCGGGATGGGTGGCGGAATCTCCCGGAGCCGGACCAACCATGCGGAGCCGTGGAGGGTCCCGTCGCTCGACGACCCCGAGAATCTCGCTGAGTCGCTGTCGGTTGGTGGCGACGGATGCGACATAGGCATCAGGCGAGGAGAGATCGCGTTTCCAATGACGCGCCCTCCGCTCTGGAGCGGCCTTCAGGACACGATCAAGATACCGGTCGATGCCCGACACGAGCTCCGCTGACAGATCACCCTTTGCCTCGAGCGGTGCGGTCCCGGGAAAGGGTTGAGCCGACAGCACGAATACGGAGATCAGGAGGCCAGGAACAAGGACGGGGACACGCATGCCCGGACTCTCTCGGACCGCTGGAGGGAGTAAAGGCGCCAATCCGGAAAACGGTCCGCGGCCCCCTTCAGGGACTTCCGGAATCAGTGGCTAACCGGGATGGTCAGGATGGGCCGGACATCCTTCCCGGCGGTCACCTGGAGATCGAACAGGTCCCGCACGAGCGAGAAGATCTGGATGCTGGTCCGATCCTTGGGATCGATCCAGAAGTAGTCGCCTTGGAACTGGACCATGAGATTCTGGTTATCGGGACGTTTTCGCGACCAGTGGATTCGGAAGAGAGCCCGTACCTTTTCACGAAGATCGCTGATCGGACCTTCGTCCCTGAGCGCCTGCCAGGCCTCGGCCTGGGAGTCCAGCTGCGGGCCCGGTGCGGGGGCATTGACAGCGGGATCGACCCCGAAGCTCAGAAGTCTCAGGACCGCGGCGAGAGATCGCGTCTTGATTTCGATGACATTCGACCGAGTTCCATCGTTGTCGGCAACCAACGGAAAGTTCGTGGCGGCGAGGGTGAGCTGCAGGAGGTCGGTAAACGATTTGGCGGACGGGTTTTGAAGCGCGCTGGGATACATCTCCAGCACCGAGATGGTCTCGAGAACCACGTAGTCGTAGTTACCGTCCGGACGCATCCGTAATTTCCCCCCTCCCGGCGGGCATTGACAACCGCCTTCAGGTCCACCTGGCTCCGGGGGATGGGACTCGGGTTCCAGTTGATAAGGACCGGCAACCGGCTAAGGGAAAACAGCTGCTGGGCCTCCAGTTCGTCGGACAGCAGCAGGAGAGTCCCGAAGCGGGGATCCCGGGCCACGGTCCTGAATCCCTTGTTCACATCGAGCGACGCGATCTCCTGGATGCTCTCGCAGGTCATGAAGAGCAGCCAACTCAGGGGCCAACCGGTCGAGGCCATGCCCTCGAGGTTTCGAAGCGGTATCGGTGCCATGAGTTCCTGGCTCAGCTGTTCCCCCTGTCGTGGCACGAAGGTGATGTTCGGTGTGTAGGAGAAATTGACCGAGGCCCCGGCGTTCGCGGTGTCCCAATCTCTCTGCCGGAAGGCACCCCCCGTGCTGGCGCTGCCGCCGACGCTGGTGTTCACGTTGATGCTGGCAACGGACATCCACTGGGTGGGGAGGTCAAAGCTCAGGCGCACCAGGTTGAGGATCATCTGCCGATCAATCGCCTGGGAGACCGAGGTGTTGAAGGCCACGTGGCTGGACTCGAGGACCCGGCCACCCCACCTCGCGCATCCGAGACCGGTGAGCAAGGACACTCCGAGGGACACCGCCACGGCGGTTCCACGGGCGCGGCGGATGGGAAGGAGTGACGGTGAAGAAGTTGGGAGTGGTTCCATGGCGGTTCTATGAGGGAACTATCAGAGGTGGCCGTTGCCGACGAGACCTTTGCGGATAGTCTTCCTCGGCGCGGCGGTTGATTTTCAGTCCCGGGTCGGCTGATCTGTGGCCTGGATGAGCACAAACCAAAGCCCCGCACCCAAGGTGGTGGTCTTCGACCTCGGCAAGGTCCTTCTCGAGTTCGACTTCGGCCGGGCCGCCCGGGCCCTGAGTCCCCTGAGCACGACGGATCCGACTGGGTTCCGTGCCGCGATCGACCAGTCGGACCTGCTGCTCCGATACGAGTCCGGCGGACTGACCGACGAGGGGTTCTACGGGGAGATCCAGCGGTTGACTGGATACCGGGGATCATTCGGAAACTTCGCCGCCGGATTCAGCGACATCTTTGGAGAGATTCCCGCGATGATCGCTCTGCAGCAGTCGCTCCGCTCACGTGGCATCCGGACCTGGATCTTCTCCAACACCAACGACCTGGCGGTCTCCTTCATCCGTGGCCGCTTCCCCTTCTTCGGCGGATTCGACGGCTATGTGCTAAGCTACAAAATCGGTGCCATGAAGCCCGCACCCGCGAGCTACGAGGCGGTGGAATGGGCGACCGGGTATCGGGCTGCGGACCTCCTGTTCCTGGACGACCGCGAGGAGAACGTGATGGGCGCGCAGGCCCGGGGATGGCAGATCCTCCACCATCGGGACCCCTCGGAAACCGTGCCCCACGTGCATCGGCTGCTGGGGATCGCTTCCTGAGCCCCA